>JBCCEA010000008.1:0-134703 GCA_039030515.1 Myxococcota bacterium
ACCTGGTCAGGTTTGAGGCTGCAGTGCAGCTGGATAGGTACAGCGATGTGCCGTGCCTGGTCAGGCGCGGAGAGAGGCGTGGGGAGGTGCGGTGGGTGCTGGGCCGTTCGCAGGGGGACCGTATACTGTAGCGGCCTACCCGGTTGGTTCTAAGCTGAGCCTTGGGCGATTGCGGGAATCCACCTTAATGATTCGGCAAGACGCAGTTTGCTGCATGAGTTTGTGCGAAGGCGCTGTTCCGATCGAGCAAGGTTACGGACGAATGGAAAACGGGAAGGTGATATCGAAAACTGAACGTCGGAAACTAGGAAATCGGACACGTCGAATCACTCCTTCCATACACGTTCCTTGCGCGGTGCCTCCAAAGGGAGTCCCAGCAATCGACACAGAGTCCACGTGACCGTCACCTTGAATCCGAATCCGCGCCGTCGCGATACCGGCTCGTCCTCCGGCACATCGACGCATCAGGGGAAAAAGCTCCGTCAGCACCCGTTGAATCGTGCCTCGGCTCGGTACTTCCTGCTGGTCGTTCACGGCACGGGCTTGGACCGAACCAGCCTCGGTGCCAACCCCTACTTCCGAGCTGTTGCCTTGCTCCGACTCGACGTGCGGCGCCGCTCTGATCGCACGATTGAGCAAGTCGTCCACTGGATCCGTAGCAGGGGCTGGCAGCAATGAAACTGGCACCTCGGAAATCACACTCGAGTCGTCTGCCGAATCCGTTTTTACGTTTGCCTGAGGATTCCGGACACTACGCCCCACTCTCGCGGGCAACCGAAGTTTCCGCGAGTTGGGCCGTTCGGTAGGTTTCAAATGGTGAGACTTTTCCATCTTTAATTCTGACGGCGTAGATTCTGAGATCGGCAGTTCGGCTTCGGACCGGCTCGAGTTGGCAAGTGGCTGCCTAGCTGGTGAAGCATGTTCCAGATCAAGTTGAGGCTCGTGACCAGGTCTCAAAGCCTCTAAATCATCCGCAATATTTAGTGCTCCAACGCCGGCCAAAGCGCCCAGCACTCCGACGACAAGACCACCAGTAAAAATCGCAATACTTCTAGACTTTATCGCTGTAGCCGATGGTGATCGGCGCTCCATACCTTCTTTTGCCTGGAACAAACCAGCGGGATCGCCTCCGGACTCAGAACTTCTAGAAGTTTCAGGGGACGGCGTTACGACCATAGATGCCGCCAAGAAACTCAAATCAAGCACTCCATCCTCAACGTGCGTTGATGGATCATTCCTCCTCAACCCAGCATCATGAGCAAGTGTTCCGCTTGACCGGGCCGAGTCGGAAGGTGTGACTTCCTGCTTCTTAGATCGAGCGTCTTTATCTTTCTCAGGCTGAGAGTCGTCATTTGAATCTCGCACCGCTTTTTAGACTCTCCTTAAGATTCGGCCCGACGAAACACAACGGTTTTGCACCTAGGTGTTTGTGCCGGTGAAGGCCTAGCGATAATATTCAATTTGGAAAACGAACAGACATGAAACAGCGCATCCAAAGCATAATTATCTCTAGTTATTTACATTCGCGAAGCAAAAGCACAGATCGATATCTTACCGTGTTCCGACTCTTCGATATCTCTTCAGACCGCAAAACCATTCAGTGCTATACCGAAGCTTGCATAGAATCTTGTTAATCGGCCTTATTTCGGTACCTTTTCTCGATTTAACTGCCTCCCTCACCCCTGAAGTATCCAACGCTCATCACTGGTCGTCGACACCCTCTATGCAGGCTTGTCATTGACCAAGGATCGCTAGGAATACAAAACCGATAGCGAGCGCCGTACCGGCACTTGCGGCAAGCCATGGAAAACCGCGATTTCCAAGCCGATCGGCCAATGCCATCCCACCAAACGCACCACCGACCAGGAAAGCAAAGGTCAGGGCAGTCGCTGTCGCACGATTGATCTCAAAAAAAAGATAAAAACCGAAGCTCAAATAAAGACCCAGACAGGCACCTAATACCCAACCGAATACTGTGCACCACTGACGACGTACATCGGTTACCATTCTGCCTCTCCATGCGTCATAGACTTCGGTGCGCTCATTATACCGCCTCTTCGGATCCCTCCCCTACAGCGACCGATCTCGCCAAGCGGTAATCGGCTTCTTGTGGCTGAGTAGACTGGACTGAGACTTTACTGAGGGATTGACCACGGGCATTGCGGTCCAAAAGAAACTCCAAAAACGCTATCGCCACTTCCAGGTCTGAGTCTGGCAGTCTGCCTAAGAGCTCCCTGAGCCGCCGCTCCAAAGTGACACCGTAATCATCTGTTTCGCAGTCTGTTTGTACCAGGTTCTCAGCGCCTGGCTCGGTCGACGCCGCATTGGACAGAACCTCATCGGCAGTAGGAACGCGCCATTGTGGTCGCTCGATAGAGGTCAAACCATGAGCGCTCATCCATCCTTCCATACAGGTACGAAGTCGCTCGGTTCGAAACGCAAACCACCGCTCGCGATCCACGGGGTAATTCATGAGAACATCCTTAAATCGGCGGAATGCTCCTTTTCCATCGATAGCAACGAGTAACTTATGTCTCAGCTCGGCCAGCTCCACCGTTGCGATAAAGCGTTCCATCCATCGATACTGTTCGCGCGAGGAAACCGGGTCGATCCGAAGGTAATTCGAATCGGACATAATTCTTTGGTGCATACTCGGATCGGCGACCCCATCGACGACTCGAATCACCTCCCCGTTGTTGAGATGTAGATAGCTATGCACCTCAGGAGCGTTATTCTCAAAAGCATCCTCCAAAGCCTCCCACGCGACGGGCACTTCATGGACAGAGGGGCGCACCTTTTTTTGGTCGTCATGGCTCATCAGGACAGCTCGCTTCGAGCACGTCGCACCGCAGAATGCCATCGCTGCATCGCTGTAATCCGCTCTGGTTCAGAGAACTCTCCGTGGAACGTTTCGGCAACCACATGTCGACGAAGTATGGCCTGCATATCCTCGTAAAACCCGACACCAAGTCCAGCAAGAAAAGCCGCCCCAAGCGCTGTCGTATCCAGTTGTAGTGGGCGATCCACCGGAACACCTAGTAGGTTGGCCTGAGTTTGCATCAGTAATCCATTTTGAGCAGCTCCACCGTCGACACGGAACCTCTTGAGCGAACGACCTGAATCCGACTCCATGGCCTGAACCAGATCACAGATTTGCAGGGCGATTCCCTCTAACGCCGCACGCGCCAGGTGCCCACGGCTCGTGTCTCTCGTGATCCCGCAGATCAAACCTCGAGCGTCCGGATCCCAATATGGAGCGCCCAGACCGGTGAGTGCCGGAACAAAAACTACGTCGCTAGAAGACTCCACCGAAGCCGCCAGCTTCTCGACCTCGGGAGATTCACTGATCAACCCCAATCCGTCTCGCAACCACTGAACCGCCGCACCTGCGATAAAGGCACTCCCTTCTATCGCATAGGAAACGCGACCTGCGACTTCGCAGGCGATCGTTGTGAGCAAACCACGATGGGATGGAACCGGGGTCGAACCGGTGTTCATGAGGAGAAACGCACCTGTCCCATAAGTGCACTTCGCCATGCCTTCTTCCCAACAAGCTTGACCGAAAAGCGCAGATTGCTGATCACCTGCTACTCCTGCGATGGGGACTCCGTCGGGTAGCGGTGAAAAGCCCTTCGTGTAGCCGAAGACTCCAGAGGACGGTCGCACTTCAGGCAGCATTGCCAGAGGAACTCGGAGTTCGCCTGCAAGTTCCGAGTCCCAGTCGCATGCGTGAATATTGAAGAGTAGCGTGCGGGAGGCGTTCGTCCTGTCGGTTGCGTGGACCGCTCCCGAGGTGAGTCGATGTATGAGAAATGAGTCTATGGTCCCAAAAGCGATATCTCCCCGCTCTGCTCGAGAGCGCAGCCCTTGAGTTTCATCCAGCATCCATTCGATCTTCGTGCCGCTAAAGTACGGGTCGAGCACGAGGCCGGTACGCTCGCGAAAGTTCGCTTCCAGGCCGTTTCGCTTCATCGCCTGACATCGCTCCGCTGTACGTCGATCCTGCCAAACGATAGCTGGTCGGATCGGGCGATGTGTCTTGCGCTCCCAGAGCACCGTCGTCTCTCTCTGATTGGCGATTCCGAGTGCAACGCAAGCATTTCGTTCCACCCCGGCGTGGTTCATGGCCTCCTCGGCCGCCGCGACGATCGAGGTCCAGATCTCTTCAGGATCGTGCTCCACCCAACCGCTCTTCGGATAGTGCTGAGAAAATTCACGGTAGCCTCGACCCAGAACCTGAGACTGTGGTGAAACAACCATCGCGGTGGATCCGGTGGTGCCTTGGTCTAGCGCGAGAACATAACCCGACATGATAAGCTCCCTCACGTTAGTGCCGTGAGCTCGCCATGTAAAGAATGCCTTCGCATGCGGGTTTAAACGTCACTCCTTCAAAGCCCTGGACACAGCCCGGGTACCATCCTCTTCATCACTCCGAGAAACTGATCCCGAGACGCCCCACGGCGACCCACTTCCTAGACGGTCGCACGTCGCTAAACGCTAGCAGTCGATCTCTGAGAGGAACGCTTCCGCCTCTTGCAGCTCAGGATCTTCCGAACGCGCTTTACGCGCCCAAAGCACTGCTTTTCGATCCTCGCCGCGCGCGTGAGCGATGCGAGCTTGAAGCAAATAGGCAGTGGCTCGGGACATCGGCCCTGGAACCTTGGTCAAGGTAACCGCCCTGAGCGCATTCAAAGCCACGTCATGCTCTCCCATCCCCATCGCAAGGCGAGCGAGCTCTGCTGCCACGTAACCATTGTTCTTGTCGCTATCTAAAGCAGCATTGAGCCACTGAAGTTCAAGTTCACCATCGCCTGCTGCATGAGCAAGACGAGCCATTCGATGCTGCAGCTGACTTAGCTCCGGCGACCGTCGCTTCGGGTGATTGGAAATCGCCTGCTCCAAAAGTTGACCGGAATCAGCGAACCGAGCTGCCAGCGTATAGGCATCGGCGAGGTACAACGTTGCAATATGGTCGCTAGAATCGATCGAACGTGAGGCCTCTAGGGGTTCGATTGCAGCAGCCGCGTCCCCGACCCGCTCAAGAAACACCTGACCTGCTGTCCGAAGAAGCTCAAATCGCATCATTGGCTCCACACCTTCTGCTTCACTCAGCAACAAACCAGATAACTCTCGGTACGCTCCCATGGACTCATAGAGATCCCGCATGCGTTCAAAGAGCACCTGATTTCCGCGCTGACTCCGCTGAACGTGCTCAAGGCCAGGCAGAGCATCAGCAGCATGACCAGCCGCTTCACAAGCGTCCGCAAGCTGAATCGCAGAAGAGAGCTGCTCCTCCCCGGTTTGCAACTGGATCAACCGGCGACACAGTTCCGCGACCCCCAGCCAATGTTCTTGCTGAATATCGATCTCACGAAGCCGGAGAAGCACGGTGGAGTCTTCCGGATGACGCTCAGACCATTGGGCCAACAGATCGCGCATGCTCTCGATCTCACCACCCGCTTCGAGCACCTCAGCCAACCGATAGGTACTGCTTCGTGCCAATTCTCCATCGGAGGCGGACTCGGCATGCGTGCGAATACGTTCCAAAGCTGCGCGGATCTCGGCATACACATCTTGTGCTGAAATCGCGTAGGCCTCTTCCAGATCTTCTAATGCGATTTCCAGACGCTCTTGGTCCAAACGGAGCTGGGCGCGAAGCCGCAGCAAATAAAGCCGAGCCACTCCTGGTTCAGCAAAGCGCTCCAGAGTGAGGGAAACTTCCTCGATGGCTCGATCGTCATCGCCGGTTTCGCGCAGAATTTGCACGAATTCTGAAAGAACTTCCATATCCTCAGGGGCAAACGAACGAAGGTCGGCGAGCACCTCAACGGCCCGATTCATTCGCTGCAAAGGCTCCCGAAAGAGAGCCGCTGCCTCACGCAACCTCGGAACCGCACTCATTCGATCTCGAGTCGCCTCAGCGACGAGAAACATGGCGAGGCCTTCCCAAAGCTCTTTCGCTCGAAAGAAGGACTCAAGCTCGGTTCGAATGGTCTGATCGTGAGGAACCTTTTGGTATCCGGTGCTGAGAACTCGCGCCATCCCCTCGATATCCTCAAGGGATTCCCAGTGCGCATAAAGTTCCCACATCAGCTCTGCTACGGACTCCTCAGGTTCGGAAGCAAGCAGTCCCTCTCGAATCTCTACCCGCTCCCGAACATCAGCGTCTTCTCCCATCAGCTCGAGAAGGCACAAAATGATGCGGCGTTCGTTCGGTACCCATTCACGAGCCTGCCGGTAGACATCGATCGCATCGTCTCGCCGAACTTTCTCGAGTAGCGTGCCAAGCTTGAGCGCAACCTCAGCAATTTGAGTCAAGTCTTCGTTATCTCGAGCAACGTCCAGCTGCCGCTGCAGGAGTTCCACCAGGTCTTCGTTGTATCCTGCGCGCTCGTAAAGTGAGGTGAGCAACCGAGTGGCCTCATGATGCTCAGGCGCTTCTTCGAGAATGGACTTGAGGGCCTCGACCGCATCGAATTGACGTTCCTCCAAGGACATGAGGTATTGAGCCAACTCCATGCGCGCGAGGTTGCGCTCCTCCACATCGAGCAAACCCTCGAGTAAAGCCGCCACTGTGTCCAAAAGAGCGGATTCGTCCCCCTCGCGTCGGTATGCGATGAGCAGCGGGTGCCATACGTCCACGTTCCACGCGCCAGTTCGGTGTAGCGGTGACAAAATCTCGATGGCTTTTTGCGCATCACCACCGTCACTTAGAGCCATGCGAGCCAGCCGGAGCGAAAGTTCCTGCTTTTCTGGCTCTTCGGTTACCGCAAGGGCCTGCTCGAGAAAGCGCATAGCGCCCCTGACATCAAGGACCTCGCTCCGACGCTCTGCAAGCGCCATGAGCGCCCATCGAGCCTCGACCCCGCCCTCCTCTTTCGTCTCCCCCAGAGCAACCGCTCGATGAAGTAGAGGCTCCACTTTCTCTTTGGCCCCGGGATGGTCGACCTCAAGATCTAGCGCTTTCCCCACCGCCTCACGGACCTGAGACAATGTCGCGTCCGTGCGTGCAACCCGACGTTCAAGAAAGTCGAGTATCAGCATCTCGTCTCCAGACTCTCGAGTCACTGTCTCATAGAGCGACAGTGCTCTCTCGTGCATCGAACTCTTATCGAGCTGCCGCTGCAAAAGCCCGATAGCTTCGGCGCTGCGGGGATCGAGCGCGTATGCACGCTCCAAGTAGTCCAGTCCGAGGCTTTGAGCTTCGTCGGAAACGCTGTCCTGAGGGTCTTCGGCAGAGATCAGCAGCTCCGCGAGCCTGTAAAACGCCTCGATTTTCGCGTCCGCTACCAGCGCGTCTTCTGCAACCAAATGTTTGAGTACGCGAAGTTGTTCTGCCACGTCCCCCTTTGCGCGAGCCACCCGAACCAGAGCCATCCAAGCATCGACCCTCCGAGTTCCGGTGGCTTCAGCTGCGCGATAGTGATTCAAGGCCTCATCCAAATCGCTCAGGTCTTCCTCGGCAACGCGCCCGAGACGAAGGATCAAATCCGCACAGGTCGACGCGTCATCGGATCGCCTCAGATTGTCGATCAGCTCCGTCAAGACTGAAACGTAGGCGTCCGCAGATCCAACCTCTCGAGCTCCCTTGCGAACAAGTCGGTGCAGCTCTTCATCGACCGGAGCCAAGCGAAGGGCTTCTAGACGCCGACGAAGGGCTTCTTGAGGCTGTTTCATCGAGCCTTCGAGCACGGCCGCGATGTCCGTCAACAAGTCCGCCCGCGCAGCGGGAGCTTCAACAACTCCGATACGCTGTTCGAGCACCCTCAATGCCAGCTCTGCTTTGTCCCGGGAGGCAAGCGCCTTCGCAAGCATCCGCGCTTCGGAGTCGCTCTGCCCGGTCACTTCGAGGGCCGACTCTAGGAGCTCGCCCGCTTGCTCCTCATCACCGCGAGACATGGCCAGGAGGTGCAGTTCAAACAGCACTTCCGCCACTCCGACCGTGTGCTCCTCGCCGGTGCTACGCCGAGCGACCAGGAGCAATGTCCGATAGGTTCGCTCTGCTCGTTCGAACTGGCCCGCCTCCCGCGAAACATCAGCAAGCATTCGGAGCGTGCTCGCATTGTCCATGTCCATCTTTGTGGCCAACTCGAGCTGCTGCAGGGCCCCTTCGACATCGTCCATCTCGTACATCACCCGGGCCAACTGCCCATGGACCGCAGCTCGCTCGGTACCGCGTCGGCGACCGAAACTTTCGACCAGCTCCGTCAGGACATCGCGGGACTGCTGCAATCGACCGTCTGCGTGCAAGGAGTGGGCGAGCATGCTCTTAAGCAAGCGGTTTTCAGGGGCGAGGTTCAAGCTTTTCTCGAGAACCGCGATGGCCTCTTGATGTTCGCCGAGTTCTCTAAAAAGCTCTGCAGATCGCTTGATCATGGCGAGCAGCTCGGTTTGGTCGCGCACATGATCTGACGCTTTCGCAAGCAGCCTAGCGAGTGGAGCGTACGCCTGTTGCGCCTCGTACTGTGATGACAAGAGTTCTCGAACTTCGGTGGCGGACGGATCTTTTGACCAGGCAGCCTCCAGCACGGCAAGCGCACTCTCCTGTCGACCGGCACCTAGTTGAGCTCGCGCCAAGCGAAGGGAGAACTCCGCGTGCGCTTCACCGCTGTCCATTTCAAGCCGGCGTTCGAGCCATCGGGCGGCCATCGAGTGCTCCATACGAGACTCGTAGATTCGAGCCAAAGCTTCGATCGACTGAGGAGTCGGCGCCAACTCAGCAACCCGGCGATGTGCAGCGATCGCTCGATCGACATCGTCGATTTCTCTCTCTGCTAGCTCGGCAACCCGGCCAAATAAGTAAGCAGCTCGGTCCGAAGCAGTCTCCTCGAGTCGTATGGCCTGGTCCGACAAGACATCGATCAGCTCTAGGTAGCGGGATTGGCCCGCCAAAACGCCGTCAAGTGCATGCAGTGAGTCTACGTGCCCGGGGCGCTCTTCAAGATTCGCCCTAAGTACCGCAACCGGTCCGGCATTCACCTCCAAGCTCGCCATGAGCTGCACGATATGCAGTCGCAGCTCGAGCCTTCTCGAGGCGTCTTTAGTCACGGCAAGCTCTCGCTGACGAAGCGCAAGCAACTCTGCAGTTCTGCCTTCAGCTTCGTAGAGTGCGGCAAGGGACGCAAGGGTCTGAAGGTCTTCCGGCGCCTCATCGAGCAGCTCCCGATAGACGGAGATGGCCCGAAAGGGTTCTCCCAACTTACTCGCTCGGATGTAGGCTGCATCACGGCGGTATCCCGTGGTCTGCCAGGTTTCTAGGGGGAATCGGGCGGCTTCTGCGAGCAAACTTGCCGCCGCTCCCCAATCCTGGCGATCTTGATATACCGCGCGCAGCCTATCGATGGACCAGGGGACGACTTCGATTGGCTGCGCGGTACCGCAGGCTGCTTTTCCTGCGGTCAGTAGAACTCCTGCGCGCTTGAAGAGGTCCCGTAGGGCGCTCAGGTACATCGAGTCGTCGCTGAGGGTATCGGAGGCGATTTCGGCGATCTCTCTTAGAAGATCGAGATCGGTCGGGCGAAGCTCGCTGAGCGTGCGCAGCGTGTCGCAAAGGTTCGCACTGGGGGCAGGTCGCTGCACCGTAGCCAAAGACTCAAGCAGCGTGCGATCCTGTGGTCGATGCGTCAGCGCCTCGGCAAGCGCAGACTCGGCCTGCTCGAGTTGACCGAGCTCGCCGGCCAGTCGTACGATCGATTCTGCCGCATCACGACTCGTCGCATTGCATCCGATGGCGGCTATCCAGGACTGAAGTGCGGGTTCCCTGCGTTCGATCGACTCCCAGGACAGAGCTGCTCTCTGATGCAGTTCAAAACGACGGGAGACACTAGTGACGGCAAGCGCTGCCCGTTCATAGGCTTGTGCCGCTTCATCCACACTGCCCGTATGCGCCGCTAGCCTCGCGACTTCATCCTCCAAGGACCGATCTTCAGGCAAGAGCGCGAGCGCGTTGGATGCTGCCTGAAATGCTTGAGTGGGGTCACCGCTTCGATGCTCAAAGATCTCTGCAGCATCTCGAAGGATCGCAGCTCGCGCTGTCGTCTCCTCGACCACCGCCAATCGATCCTGAAGCAACTCAAGACGAGCTTCCCATTCATCGGCCGTACGATAAGCACGATCGAGCGCCTCAACCACGATATGCCGGACCTCCGGCACCTCTCGCAATGAGCGCAAACCGAGACGAATGCCCTCGTGTGCCGGCACCAGCGAAAGCGCGTGCACGTAGATTTCTGACGCTTCCTGTTCCTTGCCGGGTTGCTCTTGAAGCGCATCTCCGAGTCGCGAGGCGATCTCTGCAAATCGCAGGCGAGTGCGGTTCGAGACACGTTTCAAAAGCGCGATTCGATCGTCTGACCTGCCCGACCTCTCGTAAAGAACATTGAGCGCTTCGACCGCGTCATTCTCGTCTCCGAACTCCTCACAAATCGACTCCCAGATTTCGATCGACCGATCGGGTCTATCCAGATGATCGGCAAAAATGTGGGCGACCCGAACCTTATCCGAGCGCCTTAGCGCTCGAGGCAACCCTGCGACATCGGCGCGATGCGTGAGCAGCTCCGCGAGGTCCTCATACCTGCCCGCCCGCTCGAGCAGCCCCACCGTCGCCGCGATGGCCTTCGCATCACCTGGATCGGTATTGAGGCATAACTCCCAGGATCGAAGGGCTCGATCGAGATCACCCAGTTCTTCAGCCAAACTGGCTGCTTGACTCAGCACCGCTCGACGAGCCGGAGTGTCCTCTTCGAGCGCGGCAATCCTCTCGAGCATATTGAGGCGGTCTACCGACCGACCGACCGACCCGTACAGTTCCGCAAGTCGACGCGCTACGCGAAGTCCTACGTCCTTGGGAACTTCGCTTTCGTCAAGAACTCCCGAATAGAGCGCGATCGCACCTTCCGTATCCTCGAGCGCTTTGAAACGGACGTGAGCCGCTTCGATGCGAAGACCGATACTCACGTCCGCGACTTCGGCGTGAGCAGCCGCCCGTTCCAGAATCTCTAAAAGGCGCTGATGCGCTCCGGTTTGTTCGGCGACTCTCTGAAGCTTTTCCCGGACCTTGACTACGGTCGGATCAAGCTCGAGCACCGCCGAATAGTGGTCCATCGCTCTGGAATACGCTCCGGCGGACTCGAGTCGATCTCCTGCTTCGATGTGTAGCGAAAGACGCTCTGCCCCAATCGATAAAGCGCTCGCGGCCTCGAGCGCAGGCACGATCGCCACCCGATCTCCCTGCTCATCATAGTGGTGGCGAAGTAACTGCAGTGCATCTGCACGGACTTTCTGGTTGGCCTCGCCGTACCCCGCGATCTTTTCGAGCAGCGCACACGCAGTCTCTACACTGTCGCCCGAGTCCGTCAGAAGCGTTTGAGCACGCAAAAGTGCTTCGTCCGGACGGGCCAGTCGATCGAGCCAAAGCTGCGCTGCGCGAATCCGAGTTACCCGAGCCTCTTCCTCCTCAAGCCGGTCGAGACGACGCTCCCAAAACCCCACGAGATCCTGAAAGCGCTCCTGGCGTTCGAGGAGTCGTTCTAGCGAGGAAGCCACTTTCTCGTCGTCGTCGAGAAGCGGTAACAACCGTTCAAAATACTCGATCGCTTTATCTGGCTGACCGGCAAAGTCCTTGGCGAGCTCCGCAGCCTCTCGAAGAAGGGAGCGTCGATCCGCACCAGGGCTATCGATCGCTCGATCATACAACTCCAGGAGTTCAGACCAACGAGCGCTGTTGGTGTAGAGAACCGTAAGCCTTTGAAACGCCCATCCGGTGGGACTGGCGTCGAGCGAGCGCACACGCTCAAGGACCTCGATCAGCTGCGGCGCGTCTTCTCCAAACCATTCCTCATGAAAATTGAACGCCCTGAGCCCAAGCGCTGCTGCTGCATCCTCTTCTAGGGAGCCAGCGAGCACTTCTCGATAGAGCGACGAGATCTCTTCGGGCCGATTGGTCTCATTGACCCAGTCTTCGAGCTCATCCCACAGCGCTTCATTGCTTGGCTCACTGCGCACCTGCACGGCAAGCGACTCGAAGCGTTCTCCGGAGGAAACCTCCACCCCTTGGCTCTCATGTATCGTCATGCCTGCAACCCCACAATTCCGAGAATAGCAGTGTTTCGGCGCGACCGGACCGGCTTCCGTACGTCAAGCGATCAGGTGCACTTCGAGAGCTTGGCCCAGCGACCCAACTCGACTCTCGAATCCTTTCGATCGAAAACCACCTCTCAAAGTGCGTACCGTCAAAGGTTCCCGGTAAACCAACTCTAGACTAAAGACTTCCTAGGTCGCCAAAGTCGATATCATCAAAATTGACACCTTCGATGTCGGCGACGTCAAGCGAGCGGGTGTTTAGAGACCCGCCCCTGGAGATAGACTCAAGAGATGCAAAACCATCGAGCCTGCTCGAGGAGGGCAAGGCGAAAGCGCCTATGTGTTTGCTTCTGAGTAAGGGGGACTTGCTGCTCGGGACTTCACGACCGGGGCGCGTGCGGGACACGCGGCTGAAATCCACGCGATTGGTCCCAATTCTGGATTCCTGAGCGATTTCAGCGTGACAAGAACTCACTCTGGACACATCGCTTTCAACCAGCTCGGGCCGGATGGATCTTGGCTCCTCAGCAGGTAACTCGTTCGTCACCACAGGAGCGTTTGAGGAGGTGGCTTGATCGGCTCCGAACCACGTTCCCTCTGGAACCTCTGACGCGTCTGTTCGCTCCTTTGCGGCGGCATACCTCGTCCTGCGGCGGGCCAGCCTTTCAGGCTGAAAAGCGGATCGAGTACGGTGCAAGAGGCGCTGCATACCCTCCTTGGAGGGCAAACCACCGACTGGCGGAACAGTCTGCACCGGAGTCGTCTGCAGCGGGGCACATAGAGGATCTACCTGCGCGAACGACTCCGCTCGAATACATCTTGGCTGTAGCGGCTTCGGCTCGTCTGCACGTTTCGAGGCGTTGGATTCACGCCGACGGCGTAGGAGTAGGTTCGGTAACACAGGCTGCTGTGACTCCCTACCTTTCAGATGGTTGATTTCTTTTGCCTGCTTCGAAATCACCCGTAGCAACTGCTGAATCTGAGTCCGCTGCGCTAGGGCCACCCTTCGGAGCTGCTCGATGTCGCGTTCGTCTTGCAGGTTCACAGACGAGACAGTGATCACGACGTCGGATCGGAATCAAGATTTTTGGTGTCACGAGCGCACCTTATGTGACAGCCGCATTACATCGACAGCGCGACGGAACGCTCCACGAAATCACTGCATATCGACATATAGAAGTAAACTCTTTACAGAGCAGAACCGCCAAACATACGGGTTTACGAGTTTTTTCGACTGCAGAGCGCCTGAAGAAGCATGAGACCAATCGGCGCAGAACGCGCCATCGATGACCTCTACGGTGAGCACCTCGGGCACGACATAGAATGCGGCGTACCGTGCGTTCTCGCATAGTCTTGTCCTCGACTGTCCTCGGTCAGGATGATCAAAACCAAAACATTGGTGCATCCACCCGCGCGGTGTCCGACGTCGGAGGAGTGATTGAGCTCGAAATTTGGGACATCTGAGATTGCTCACCACCAAACGCGACGATGCATGACGCAGCACGACCGTTTAGGGCACCTAACATGCGGAAATAACGGTCTTGAGCGTGTCCCTCGAGTCGAGTCACGTTGAAATCGATGGCCGTAGTCCTAGGATGCAGTCGCAGATGCCAGGTGGCGTGTCGTCCAAAGACCAACTCGCATGCAAGCCCCCGAACACACTTTGGAACACGCCAAATCGCTGAGAAACCCTGGACATGGTCTGACCGCTCGAGGCCACAGTGCAACGGTTCAGACTTCTGTGATCAGGGCCGTCACAGCGATAGCCTTGTCGATAGGCGCCCACGGAGGCCTTCTCACTCTGCCGAGTGTCGCCACCACTCGATTGCCGACAGCGTCCCAGCAACACTCGCTCGTTAGGTTCGAGGTTGTTCCGATGCCGCCTGCGCCCACTCAGGCCGAGGAGGTATCGAGCACTACATCAGAAACCCGGATTCTGAAGGCACGGCGCCGGACACTGCACACATCATCGACCTCCAGCCAAGCGCAACCGGCAGGCACCTTCGCTCGGTCGGAAGCAACAGAGCGAGCAGTCAAGGCGCGAGCACCCCGGGCAATGGAACAACCCTCTCCCCAAACCGCTCATTCTGCTTCAGGGCAGAACGGAGAAACGTCCACGAGCGCTGCGGTAGAACGGTCTCAAACAAAAACCTCGTCTTCGCCCAACTCGCTCGCGGCCGTTCCGAGTGCCTCGGAAGGCATCTTGAATCCCGGCAACGGAGCGGGCGATGAACTTCAAAGATCCGAGAGCATCGACAGGGCCGATGGAACGACGGGACCAAGAGGAGACGAGGTGGGCTCCGGAGGGAGCGGTAGCACGGTAGGGTCTTTGGGCGCACGCACGGGTCAAGGCGGCGCGCATCAAGGCCGAGGGGACGGTCGATACGCAGCCCGGCAGTGGATGACGGCCGTGAACCGCGCCATCGGAACGCGTGCAGGAAGAAGCTACCCCAGGTCCGCAAGACGCGCGGGACTCCAAGGCACCGTAATCGTGGCCATAGACGTCGTTCCCTCTGGTGCAATTCGCGGAGTCACCGTGCTTCGATCTTCGACCCATCCCATTCTGGATGAGGCAGCGGTTGCGGCGGTGCGCGCTGTCGGATCACTGCCGCCTCCACCCGCGATCTTCAACCGACGAGGGCGCCCCCTGACTATGCCGATCGCCTACCGCATAGACTGAGCGCGGTAGTCCATGAGCAGCTGAGGCCGGTGCCCACCCGCTGCGGAGCGAGCGTCGTAGACCGTCTTGTTCATCACTACAAGAGCACTCGCTCAATGACACCCATCGGCCGGGGACTCCTTGGGGCGCATACGTCGCGACTTGGATCCTTCGGCTGCCTCTCGGGTGAGCTTTGCTATAGAGGACCCCTGACGGGAAGGAGGGTGAAGTCGCTATGGCTGCCTGGACCGCGCTGCTCGTGCTCGCTTTCTTTGTTCTCGGATACCGATACTGGGCTTCGCACGTTGGCACACGGGTTTTTGGGGAACATCCACAGTTAAAGACTCCCGCGCATACGCACTACGACGGCAAGGACTTTGTCCCAACCCCACGATCGATCCTGTTGGGTCACCACTTCACCTCCATCGCCGGCGCAGCCCCCATCATCGGACCCTGTGTAGCAGCCTATTGGGGCTGGATTCCTGCGCTCACGTGGGTCGTGATCGGATGTGTCTTCATCGGTGGAGTACACGACTACGGAGCGCTGGTCGTCAGCGCTCGCGAAGAGGGACGATCGATTGCAGATATCGCCGGCTCCGTGATGAACCATCGCGTTCGCATTCTTTTTTTATGTTTTGTCGTCGTACTCGTTTGGTTGGTGCTGGCGGTCTTCTCCATGGCTATCGCCGGTCTATTCACAAAAAACCCATCGAGCGTCATTCCGGTCAACTTTGAGATAGGCGTCGCGGTAGCGATCGGCTGGCTGATCCACAAGCGAAACACGCCTGCGATGATTCCGTCGATCGTTGCACTGATTCTGCTTTATGTTTCGATCGGTGTCGGCGTGCTTGTTCCTGTTTCTCTGACCGATTTCGGTGTTGCCGAGGAGGCGCAACAAACGACCTGGATACTCTTGCTACTGGCCTACTCATCGGCGGCAAGCCTGTTGCCGGTGTGGCTACTTCTACAACCTCGCGACTACATCAACAGTCATCAACTCTTCTTGGGGCTCGCTCTACTGTTTTTGGGCCTCTTCGTGTCCTGGCCCGACTTTGACGCTCCGGCGATAAGAGTCGGAAACGACGACGCACCACCGATGGTACCGATCCTCTTTGTCACCATCGCTTGCGGGGCGATAAGTGGCTTTCACGGTTTGGTATCGAGCGGAACGACAAGCAAACAACTCACGCGAATGTCCGATGCGCGATCCATCGGCTATGGGGCCATGCTCGGTGAAGGTGCACTGGCCCTCGCCTCTACCATGGCGGCGGTCGCGGGCATTGGCCTTGTAAGCGAATGTGAGTTACCCGGTGGGCGACACGTGGAGAACCTCTCATGGGGGAACTACTACGATAGCTGGAGCCACGCAGGTGGATACAAGGCTGCCGCATTCGTGCTGGGGGGTGCAGCCTTCCTCGAGTCGCTAGGTATCCCAACGCAGATCGCCCGGACGCTCATGGCGGTCCTGGTTATCTCCTTTGCAGCCACGTCACTAGACACCGCCACGCGGATTCAGCGATTTATCTTTGCCGAAATGGGTAAGGCGATTCGTGTTCCGCTTTTGCAGCAGCGCTATTTCGGCACGGCACTCGCGGTGGTGCCCGCCGCGGTTTTAGCCCTTGGTGAAACGGGAGCCGGCACGAATCCGAGGGCGATCGGCTGGGTGCTCTGGCCTATCTTTGGTGCCAGCAATCAAATGCTCGCCGCCCTGGTTTTACTCACCCTCACGCTATATTTCTGCCGAAAGAATCGACCTATCGCTCCTTTAGCGATCCCGGCAGGCATTGTGACTTTAGCCGCGGCAAGCGCTCTGCTCACAAAGCTGCATGGATTTATCCAAGCCGGCGACTGGCTCCTCTCCCTGGTCGCCGTGGGCCTACTGACTATGCTCGTGTGGATCGGGGTCGAAGGCGCACGGAGTTTTAGGCAGATTCAGCTCGAAAAGCGTGAAGCTCAACTCAAAGATCGCGCATCGTAATCGAGGGAACGCTCTCCGGTTTCAGTCGACACTGCGCATCAGTGCATACTGGGACCCAATCCATACTGCGCCTCAATCCACGCTGGGCTGAACGATCTCAGGAGGAATCAGAAAAAAGATCACGCGTGAATCCAGGAGAATTTCTCCATCTCCCAGGACATTGACCCGGGCCCGAACCAACTGAGGCTCCTCAGTCGGTCGCACGGTGGTATTGACCGCCGGTATCAGGTCCCAACAAACCAGTGTGCCGGCACGCACCGCGGGAAATGTGTCGTTATGCCCGTCAGAATCCGCATCAAGCAGCGGGCTAAAAGCGGAACAAGAACCTCCGCCGGTATTGACCTCGAGATACTCCACGAGCGAAGTCGGATCGATTTCATCAGAACCGTCATCGTCGATCAGCTCTACCCCGATCCGAAGCACGCTGCTGTCGACGATTTCATTGATCGCTTCGAGCACGGTATGCACCACCGTTCCTGCATTTGAACTGAACACGTAAGGCTGGCCGGTTTGCGGAGAGATCGAGTTGGAAGCCAGCGCGACGTCGATGAGGTCCTGATGAAGACTCAAAGCCGGACCCGACCAAACGCCGATGGTGGTGATATCTGCATCGATCAGCGCGTCACCAACATCAGAAGCGAGTTCATCGCCATCGCTGTCTTCGTCAGTGAAGTAGACAAGGATGCGCTTGGCGTCCTCACGAAACGCCGGGCAACCGATGCGCCCTGGCGATACCTCAGAGCAACCTTCGGGAGCTCCAGGACAGCGCTCTGGGTCTCCCGCACACCAAAGGGCGCGCAGCAGTCTCTCTGTACCGCTACCGATCAGGATGTCTCCAACGGCGATCTGAGTCGTGCGCGGGTCTGACTGAATGATGGAATCCACCCGCAGCTCCTCGCTGTAGTGGCCAGACCCGGTAAAAACGCTGGTGACGCAATTGGTCTCTAGGGGACTCTCGATACAACTACCGAAGGCGCTACACACATTTGTAGCAGGGCAGTTTTGATCAGAAATGCAGGGGATACCGGTATCGTCACACGTCAGCGAGTCGATCATCGAAACCACATTGGACTGCAGCGCACCGATCACGTTGGCCATGGAGCCCGAGTTGTCGAAGAGGAACAACACATCTGCCTGCTGGAAGTTGGTACGCATTCGCAGGGTATCGACAGACGGACTTGGGGCGAGTTCATAGGGCGAGAGAAATACGAAGTTTCCATCTGCCGCCGGATTTGATGTTGGATCTAAAGGATCGGTTCCTGCACCGACTTCGATCAGGTCTTCAGCCAAATCTCCGTCGGAATCCGCACTGTAGGGATTGGTATTCGCTTCTACTTCCGCGGCGTCGGAAAGTCCGTCTCCATCGCTGTCGATATCGAGGAAGTCCGGGATCCGATCTCCGTCGGTATCGCGCGGCCTTGAGAACACATCATTGTCTCCGGCCTCCAGCCGATCGACGATGCCGTCACCATCGGAATCGTCGTCGATGAAGTTGACGAGTCCATCCACATCGAGATCTCCGATCGATTCATCGCCGTCGAGGAGGAAATCGTTGTCGGAGTCGGGATCGTGATAGTCGGGGATCCCATCGGAGTCTCGATCTCTTAGCGGGGCGATCTGACCGTTGAGTTCGGCGGCGTCTGACAAGAAATCATTGTCGTCGTCCAAGTCGAAGTAATCCGCGAGTCCATCGAAGTCAGTATCTGCAGTCGACTCGATAGAGTCCGGAATTCCATTTTCATCGGAATCAGAATCCCTGAAGTCGGGCACTCCATCTTGGTCCGAGTCGCGCGCTGGAGTCGCTAAGTCTCTATCGCTTACTTCATCACGATCACGAATACCGTCCCCATCAGAATCCGGATCGAGATAGTCGCTCACGCCATCGCCGTCTGTATCGGTTGCAAACTCTCGGCCTTCATCGAGGTCGCTGATGAAATCGCCGTCTGAGTCTAGTGCGCCGAAACGCGAATTGACTTGGGCACCATCCGGACGATCGGAGGCGCTCTCAGAACCCCCGTTACATCCGAGGACGACGAGTAGCCACCAGCCATACTCCCACCTCATGAACTTTAGTATACAGCATGAATAAGTTCTTCCAGTCAGAAAGGTTTCTATTACACTCAAGTTGCACTTGAGCCCGGCAAGTAATTCGCAATTCGACAAGAGCAGGTCGCAGGAGCAATTTGCAAAAGCAATGGCCTTAATTCGGGGGAACAATGCGGCTGTTTTTTAGGCTGTGTGCGGTCACACACGTATTCATGGGTGGTGTCGCATCATGTACGTCAGGTTCGCTGGGTGCAGATTCATCCATGGAGGGAGACGCCCAGGTCACCGATGGATCTGGCACCCAAATCGATGCATCGGAAGTGTCTTCCGAACAGAGTTGCTCCGATGGCTTGCGAAATGGTGATGAAACCTCAATAGACTGTGGTGGTTCCTGCCAGCCCTGCATGAGTGGACTCAGGTGCAACATCGGTAGTGATTGCACCAGCGCCGTCTGCGAGCTGCGTGGACTTATGGGTGTGTGCCTCGTTGCGACTTGTCAGGACGGAGTGCTCAATGGTGGGGAAACCTCATTAGACTGCGGAGGTAACTGTACTCAGTGCCCCAATGGATCACTCTGTGTGAATCATTGGGACTGCCGCAGTGGTCAGTGCCTTTCTGGTGTCTGCAACGATCCCTCATGTGTTGATGGTAGTCAGAACGGCTATGAAACCGATGTCGACTGCGGCGGTGGACTCTGCCCCAAGTGCCCTGCCGGTGAGCGCTGCACTGAGGACGATGACTGTGCGACCTCCTCATGTGGTTTCATGTTTTGTCTCGAAGCCACATGTGACGATCTGATACAGAATCAGGATGAAACCTCTACGGACTGTGGCGGGGTCACCTGCGATCCGTGTGGTTCTGGGCTCGCCTGTCTGGTCGATGGAGATTGCCTCTCTGGAAGCTGTTTGGCAGGAGGCTGCGGTAGTTGTGGCGATGGTTTGCAAACCGGAGATGAATCCGACGTGGACTGTGGCGGGCAGCAGTGTGAGAGATGTCTCGTCGACGAGCGATGTGTCGAAGACGGCGACTGCGAGTCGGACTACTGCCTCGCAGGCCTTTGCTCTTCCGGGAACTGTTCAGACGGTTCGAGGAACAACCGCGAAACCGATATCGACTGCGGCGGGCCGGCCTGCGGAGCGACCTGCTCCATTGGGAACGACTGCATAAGAGACCAGGACTGTATCAGCCTTAGATGCGTTGACGGTTTTTGCGACAGCTGCTCCGCCCCCACGGACTGCGCAGATTTCAACTGTAGCGCTGGAGCCTGTGTCGCCGCTACCTGTATGGACGCGATTCAGAACGGTAACGAAGGCGATGTCGACTGCGGCGGGAGCGAATGTGCTTCATGTGCCCTGGGTGCTAGTTGCAATGCACCTGATGATTGTCAAAGCCTCAATTGCAGTGGAGGCATCTGCGGGTCTCCTAGCTGCACCGATGGAAGACAAAACGGCGAAGAAACCGATATCGACTGCGGTGGGTCATGTGGGGGCTGCTCAGACTTCCTACATTGCAGCCTGGACTCGGACTGCGACGGCAGCTGCTACTCCGGAATTTGCATTGGAAGTACGTGCAGTGAGTTCTCCACGACGGATACGTTTGGATACGTCGGATGTCAGGCAACGCTACCGGTAGATGAACTGCCTTGTCCTGATCCAGCCGTGTCCGGAACGCGACTGAACTTATCAGACAATGGTCAGATGGAGGTCGATCTAGGGTTCAGATTCCGCTTTTACGGAACCGTCTACCAAACGGTCAGCATCGAAGACAATGGTGCGCTTATGTTCACTGGAAACTCAATCGCTCGCTTTAATCAGTGTTTGCCTAGTGGCAGTTACAGCAACTTCATCGCTCCTCTTTGGGACGACTGGGTCACGAGCGGCGCGCTACACTACGAAACGTTTGGCACTGCTCCAAACCGGAAGTTCGCGGTTCGCTTTGAGCCTCAAACCTTCTTTGTCAGCAATCGAGCCGACTTCACGGTCGTTCTCAATGAAACCAGTAACCATATCGAATTTTGCTATGTCGATACGACCGTGAACGTATCGAGTTTCGATGGCGGCAGGAGTGCCACAATTGGGATTCAAGGCGAGTCGAGCGGAGAGCATGTCGAGTTTTCCTGCGATACCCCTTCTATTGGTCCCGGATCATATATTCGCTTCGTACTGCCCTAAGTTTCGCGCGACCCTAATCTCGCGCGGCACCAGATTTCATGCGGCCCTAAATCGAGCTTCTTCGCAGAGCGGCGTGCAGCGCATCGACCACCAAAGGTAGTTCTTCTAGGCTGTTGGGAAAATGAGGGGCCAATCTCAATTGGCCATCAGGCGACGCAGCGGCCACCCCGTCTCCATCAGCCCATAAAGCTTGGACAAGCTCGGCAGCTTCTGTCCCAGCCGGCGGGCGCAAGCAGAGCGAGGTAGACCGCAACTCAGACTCCTTCGACCGCAAGCTGGTGAACCCGAGTGACTCCAGCTGCGGTTCGAGCGCGTCGAGGTATTCCTGAGCATGCGCGTAAATCGCGTCCACGCCCAGCTGCGCGATCAAGGCGACAGCAGCTTCAAGCGCGGCAAAAGCACAGACGCCCACCGCTCCTTGTTCGATGAAGTCGGTGCGCTTTCGAATGGGCCGATCGTGGTGCAGCTGGTTTCGCTCGGAGAGAAAACGCAGGGGCTCCTCATGACTGAGCCAACCTGCAATTCGCGGTTGAAGTTCAGAGATTCTACTGGGGTCGACGTAGAGGAATCCCGAGCCCATCAGCCCCATCAAATGCTTATGACCCCCGCTCGCCAAATAATCGACATCGGACACGCTCACCGGAGTTGCCCCGAGCGCTTGAATTCCATCGACAAAGAGCTGTGTTCCTCTTGATCGGCAGAGGGCAGAAATCTGAGGTAGAGGAAGCCGCAAACCGGTTTGAAACCGCACCGCGCTCACCGCGATCAAGCGAATGTCCTGCATATGCGCGGAGAGATACTCCATCCCGGCAGCAAGACCGCGCTCAAAATCTTTGAGGTCGAGCCAGCAAATCTCAAGTTCAAAGAGTGCCGCTGCCTGCTGCCAGGGGGTGATGTTTGCGGGAAAGTCTCCTCGGCAAAGGGCGATTCGATCTCCCCTGCGCCAAGGGAAACAAAGCGCCACGGCCGCGACTGCACTGCTGGTGTTCTGCACAAACCCGATGTCTTGGGCGTCTGCTCCAATCAGTTCCGCAAGCTGCGCACGTAAGTGCTCGCGACGCTCTGCCCAGGGAAGCACCGCATTGGCCCCGAGCTCAGCATGATCTCGCATCGCTTCGGTCGCTGCAGCAACCACCGCCGCAGACGCAGGCGAGACCCCGGCATGATTCAGGTAAGCAGAACATCGTAGCCCTGGGAAGAGGGTCCGGTCGCCTAATTTTGCATGAAACGAGAAGGATTCGGGCTGCGTGTCCATCGAAATCTGGTCTAGCAGGCATTGTGGACCGGTCCAGCAAGCTTCTTGGGCCTATTGGAGGACTCATATCCTACTCCTTGACCCCTATCCTACTCTTTACCGCCCGCCTTCCCCCCAGGGCGAGGCGCTGCCCTTCTGCTCACCCTCTTGATGCAGCGCAAAGATAGGCGCGCCGGCACGCACATCCTGACCGTCACTCAGTAGAACTCGCGTCACAACCACATCGGGACCGTCGTAGAGAACGCGATTGAACGTCTTCATCACTTCGAGGAAACCTACGCAGCGACCTTTGGAAAGAACATCGTTCACCGCCACAAAAGGTGGCTCTCCCGGAGCAGGGCGCAAAAACAACCTACCCGCCGACGGGGCGCGAAACACGTTCGGACAGCCTTCATCTTCCGGCGGAGAACTAGGAGCATCGAGCTCCTGTCCGATGAGCGGCGATAAAACGACGAGCGTACTCCGGTACTCCACAGCGGATGCGGGTATCGACCGAGTTACTTGGCCCAAAACACCGTCTGGCACGAGCAGGTCAGCAGCTTGGGAAAGCAGCGACAGGGTTCCTAGCCGGGTCCCCGAGGAGACGACACCGGGAAGATGAGCGTCGGGTTGGAAAAGGCCCACAGTCGGCGAAACAAGCCTTGTCTCTTGAGTCTGCCCACCGATGCCTGGCTCCACACGCTCGACAATGGCCCACGTCACGGTCCCGGGATGGATCATCGAGCGGTTCCCGGCGAAAGAGCTGCCGCGTCGTGAAGCGACCAGATCCTTGAATTCTTGATCTTTCGTACGCCCACACTCTGATAGCTCATCTCCACCAACGCCTCCAAGCGTGCACGCAGGGCAGTGAGTTCGATAATCTCGTCGGTATCCATCTGCCGTGCGGAAACAAAGGGATCCATATCGGCTTCGATTCGAGCCTCCATCGCTTCCATCTCTTTTGAAATCGCGAGGCGTTCCTCTGGATCATTCGTTCGGATGGCAAATTGTTCATCGAGCTTGGTATGGAACGCAGCGATCGCGAGGGTGCGCCCCTCCATCACCGACTGGCGAGTCATGCAGGTAGAGAGCTGCACTACTGGGTCGTAAGGCAAACCAGCCATCGCGTAGTAGCCAGCTCCGGAAGCCTTTCGAAGGAGCACGGTAAACATAGGCACCTGATTGGTGCTGTTGGTGTAAATCAAATTAGACCCGTAAGCGAGCAGTCCAGAACGCTCCGCTTCATGGCCAATGTCAAATCCACTGATATCTTGGATCCATATGATGGGGATTCCGTCGTCGTTGCATGCGCGGGAAAACATAGAGACCTTGGCGATGCCGTCGCGGTACAGCGTCGCAGCCGGTCGGGCAGCCGAATCGCTTTTCGGATCTCGAACGAGACCTTGTCGGTTGGCCACAAATCCCGCGTAGAGCCCGCCGACAAGTCCAATGCCGCACACCATCTCTTCACCAAAACCGGGCAGCGTTTCCCAGAAAAGGCTCGCATCGGTGAGTCGGGCCAAGAGCTCGAAAACGTCGTAGGACTGCCGGTGATCTGCTGGAACGATTCCTGTGAGCTCTTGTACAGGAAAGTGCGGCGCTAAAGAGCCGTGCTCACCTCGGTAATACGAGGCGGCGCTGGAAGGAAGTCGGCGAACCTCCTCACGAAGACAGTCGAGAAGCGTCTCATCGTCAGGGACCCGGCGATCGGCGCAGCCCGAAGCGTGTACGTGAACTTCCGGACCACCGATGTCGAGACTGGTCATCGACTGACTCTTGGCGCCCTTGATGAGGGCAGCTCCCGCGATCACCATGTACGCCTGTTCGGTCATGTACACTCGATCGCTGATGATCGGCATATAGCCGCCCCCAGCGATACAGTCGCCGAAGACCCCAGCCAGCTGCGGGACGCCTCGCTCCGAAAGCAAGCTATTCATCTTGAAGATATGTCCTGCGCCACGCGCCCCCGGAAAACTCTGCGACTGCTCTGGCAGGAAGAGACCGCTACAGTCGACGAGATAAAGCACCGGAATACTCAATCGGAGCGCCATGGTTTGCGCCCTTTGAATCTTTTCTGGAGTGCGAGGCCACCAAGCTCCGGACGCGACGGTGTTGTCGTTGGCGATGACCATGCACCAGAGGCCTTCAATGCGGACAAACGCAGTCACCACCCCAGCAGCCGGAGAGGTGACTCCGCCCTGATAGGTGAGCCCGTGATTCACGAACGTTCCCACCTCATGGATCTCCGCTTTCGGGTCACTTAGGTGACGTACCCTCTCCCGAGCCGTCCATTTGAGCTTGCGCTTAATCCGAGCTGCGTACTTGGGTCCCCAACCCTGCCGAATTTCCTCTCGACGCCGACGCAGTACTTCTTCCTTAGCTATCCATTTCTGATGTTCTGCTTCGAAGGTCCGGTCGTCCACCAAATCTTCACGGGGTGTTCCGATAGGTACTAAGGGTACGTGCGCCATAGTTCATGTCTCCGAGATTCTGCCGTCCGGAGTTGCATCCTCAGAGTGCCCGCCAGGCTCCGCCTCTAGGTCTTGGGCGCGCCAGCCTGGAATCATCCCTGTATGGTAGCTCCCAAACAAAAACGACTCCGAACGAACGACAGCTGCATGCATAGACGCAGTAGTCGAAACGCCTTCCACCACCAGTTCAGAGAGTGCTCTCGACATGCGTTGTGCCGCCTCCCGCCGAGTCGCTCCGAAGGTGAGCAGCTTGCAGAGCAGACTGTCGTAAAACGGAGATATCTCTGAGCCAGACGCGATATGAGTATCGACCCGTACTCCTTCGAAAGAGGGCGCGACAAATCTCCGCACCACCCCGGGCACCGGACGGAAGTCATCCTCGGGGTCCTCTGCGTTGATCCTGCATTCGATGACGTGACCGGACAGCTCGATCTGCGATTGTGAGAAGGGCAGCTTTTGACCCGCAGCCACGCGCAATTGAGTGTCCACAAGGTCTAGGCCGCAGCGCATTTCGGTAACGCCATGCTCTACCTGGAGCCTGGTATTCATTTCCATAAAACGCAGTGTGCCCTCCGGATCGAGAAGGAACTCCATGGTGCCCGCGCCCACGTATCCCATGCGGCGCGTTGCAGACACCGCAGCCTCAAGGGTGCGCGTACGCTCTGCTTGGGAAAGTGTAGGCGCTGGCGACTCCTCGAGGAGCTTCTGATGATTGCGCTGGATCGTACAGTCGCGCTCTCCGAGGTGCACCACGTGACCATAGCGATCAGCCATCAGCTGAATCTCCACATGACGGCCCGCCTGCATGAGTTTTTCTAAATAAACACGGCTGTCACCAAATGCCGAGGCAGCCTCAGCGATGGCATCCTCGTAAGCACGCTTCAGCTCGGCAGGCGTCTCGGCTACCCGCATACCTCGTCCGCCTCCGCCGCGATCTGCTTTGATGAGGACCGGATAGCCTACCTTGTCTGCAACCTGCTGCGCCTCAGAGAAGTTCTTCAAGGTGCCTGCGCTACCCGGGATCACCTCGAGTCCCGCTTCTCGCATCGCTTGCTTTGCGGGAATCTTGCAGCCCATTTGAGCCATCACGTCCGCCGGCGGCCCAACAAAGGTCAGACCGTGCTGTTCTACAAGGCGGGCGAAACGCGAACTTTCTGAGAGAAAACCCCATCCAGGGTGCAGTGCACTGCAACCACTCTGAATCGCGGCCTGCACCAGACGCACCGGATCCAAATAGCTTTCGGATGCTCGCGACGGCCCCAGAAGAACCGTCTCCCGCCCCCGGAGATATGGAGCGTCGCGATCCGCTGCCGAAACTCCGAAAACGGGCACTAGCCCTATCGCATCGCAGGTTCGAGCGATGCGTACAGCGACCTCACCCCGATTCGCAATGAACAATCGTTGAAACACGGCGCTTGTGGCCTAACAGAGCCCCCGCAAGAGCGCCAGCGGGGCACATCCTGAACTGTCTTCGCATACGCCAGACATACTGAAGGCTCGCCGTGAACCAAATCATGCGTCAGCCAGAGCGTTGAGCCAACTCAAGAGCCGATCAGCTGCAGGGCAAACGTTTAAAAGAGGCCCAAGTTTCCTCGGGCACCACACGACCCTTGGGGTCGCGCTTTAGCGAAGCCATGGCTGTCTTGGGATCGTGGGTAAATACGAGACGGCCGTGACGCATGAGAAGGTCTTCGAGCAGCGCATTTTTCTCCTCGATCACTAGCTCGGGAAATCGATCGTAGCCCATGGTGATGGCAGGGTGAAGCCATGCGGCGCCTGGGATAAGGTCGGTAGCGAACACGATGGGGCCTTCGGGAGTCACGATCTCGGTGAGCATAAGTCCCGGCGTATGCCCATCTGAGTAATGTAGACGAAACGAGGGACCCAGGCGTTCTGAGAAGGCATCATCTTCGAGAAAGAGACGGCCGGTTTGCTCTAGAAGTGCAGGAAGCTCGGGGATGAAAGAGACGCGATCACGGCGATGCGGAGACTTGGCTCGTTCGAAAGCGACGCGACCCACGACAAAATCCGCATTCGTAAAGCAAATTGAGGGCGGACGACCTTCGAGAAACGGTCGGAGCAGACCGCCTGCGTGATCAAAGTGCAGATGCGAGAGCACAACCACATCGACATCGGATGGGGCAACTCCGAGGGAGGCTAGACTGTCAAGGAGCACGTGCTCCTCCTCGACTACACCGTAGCGGTCCCGAAGCTTTGGCGGAAAGAACGTGCCGATCCCCGTTTCCAAAAGTATTCGCTGCCCTTCAGCCTCGACGAGAACCGCGCGACAGCAAAGCGGAATGCGATTCTGCTCGTCTGGTGCAATCCATTTTTGCCACAGAGCCCGAGGTGCATTGCCAAACATAGCTCCACCGTCGAGTCGCTGGGAGTTGCCGAGCACGGACGAAATGTGAACAGACATTGTCCAGAAGAGATAGTCCAACGGAGTTCAATCCGCCATTCCGCTCGCTTCGCTCCCGTATCGATTCGGCCGTCCTAACGTTCCACAGGATTCGTACGGTGCCCCTTGCCGCAGTTCGCGCAGGCGACCATCGAAACCTGCTCACCGACGATGGGCGGACCGTCCTCAACTCGGCGATACGCTGCAGCGACACCTTTGGCCGAAGTGGTCTTCGATGCCTCGACGGTGTCTAGCGACTCAGGACCAGATGCGGTTGGACTTTGTGCATCGGAGCGCGAGCTGGCACCGGCAAGTTCGGCAGCTTTTTCACGTGACTCTGATTGCGCCTGCCTCAGTTTTGCATTGGCCTTCGCCGCAACAGCCCGGTCCTGTCCGGATGGCTCAGCCGGAGCGAGCGCTGCCCTACGAATCTGCTGCATTTTCTGAATGGTCGCGTCTGGGTCCCCGGGAACCGCTGAGACGTCCACACTCACGTGACCAGAGACCGCGTACATTTTGCCGTCAGGCCCGCGCTCAAGCTCGTAGTTGGGGGCGCCCGCATGAGCGCCTCCAGCTGCGGCGTGAGCGCGCTCGTGGGCCCGCACTTCTCGGTCGCGCTCGGACAATCGGCGGACTTCTTCCTGTTCCGAATCGCTGAGTTCAGAACTTTGAGTGCCGACCTGAGATTCCCGATCGGAAGTCACTACTCCGGCGCGGGTCTTGGACTCTTCATCGGCTGGCGAAATCGATGTACGGGCTCCGCCCTCAGGAGGACCCGTGTACCCTGCGGACTCCACACCGACTTGAGCGCTAGGGTACATGTAGGAAGCACTGCCTCCCCCAGAACCTATCGATCCCACCGTCATCTCACCGTCCGATTCGGTCGATTGAGATCGAAACCTGAGGCCAAATCCTCACTCTGAAGACCGTACCCGGTCCGGTTTCGCAACGTGGCTAGCTCTTGCTCTTCGTTCTCCTGGTCGTTGTCGTTCTCTTGGACGACTTGGGAGGAAAACGCTTGAGCAGCCACTCAAAAACCGCACGCATGCCCATGGCCTCGCCGCCGACGGGACGTCCCGCGCGACCTTCGGTGTTCCAAGCCATCATGTCGATGTGCACCCAGGGAGTTCGCTTGGACACGAACTTCTGCAGAAACAGTGCAGCGACGATGGCGCCACCGTAACGTCCACTTGAAACGTTGCTCGTATCCGCAACCTTGCTCTCGAGCAGCCTGCGGTAAGGCGCGTGCAGGGGCATCCTCCACATGGGATCGTAAACTGCACTCGCAGCGTCAAGCAGCTCACTCGCGACCGCATCCTGATTACAGAAAAGTGCGGGGAGCTCCGTACCCAAAGCCACCCGTGCGGCCCCGGTCAACGTGGCAAAGTCGATGATGACCTCAGGTTTTTCTGAATCTGCCTCCGCAAGCGCGTCGGAAAGGATGAGTCGACCCTCGGCATCGGTATTGCCTACCTCAACGGTAAGCCCCTTTCGTGTCTTGATAACGTCCAAAGGGCGCATTGCGTTACCGGCTACCGAATTTTCAACCAAAGGAATGAGTACGCGCAGGCGAACGGGAAGCTTCGAAGACATGATCGCATAAGCCAATCCGAGAACATGAGCTGCGCCTCCCATGTCCTTTTTCATCAGCAACATGCCTCCGGCATTCTTTAGATCGAGACCTCCGGTATCGAAGCAAACTCCCTTTCCGACGAGAGTGACTTTGGGCGCTGTCGAAGCCCCCCAAACCAAGTCGACAACCCGAGGCGAGTCCGCACTCGCCCGTCCCACCGCATGCACCGCAGGCCAATTCTCGGAGAGCAAACCGTCCCCAACAACGGAGTGAACTTTTGCCGCAAATGGTTCTGCAACCGCGCGAACCACACGCTCAAGATCACTGGGCCCCATATCGGAGGCAGGGGTGTTGATGAGATCGCGAACGAGATACACGGCTTCAGCGAGGCTTGAAACCGTTCCGCGGTCAGCCCCCGGGGGGAAGACCAAGGCGCTCGGCTCTTTTCTTGGTTTTCGATAGCGATCGAACTCGTAGCAACCCAGGGCCCAGCCTAGCGCGGCAAGGGTAGCTTCCGGCGGTTTTAACTCGTCCGCGATGCCGTAGCGCCCTTTAGGCAACTTCGACGGAAGGCCCGCGTAACGGTAAAGAGGACCCGAGGTCTCCGACCTTCCAAGCAAAACCTCTCCGAGTCGACCCTCTGGCGTCGGCACGAGCAAGAGCTCACCCGGCTTGGCCCGAAATCCGGACGACTCGATCCAAGTCTTTCTGCGATCGTCATCCTCCTCGGACAGCTGTGTCAGATTTTTCTTCGATAACGAGTTTATTTGGACGGTAGCTTTACTTCCACGGGCCAAAAAAAAGCGCATTACGCTCGCTTCGCTCACCGACAAAGATTGCCAGAAATGCGCATAGCCTGGGGCGGGAAAAACCGAAATTTCATGTCTGCTCGAGGACTCGAACCTGCCGTTCCTTCGAGACTTCAAAATGCGGTGGGGTATCTTGGCTTCGTGAGCACGTATCAGGACGACGAAACCGCCGAGTGCGAACACCATGCGTCCCCCAATCGGTCGAGGGCGCCAGACGAGGTCGTTGAGCGCGCAGCCGCCATCTTCAGGGCGGCCGGGGATCCGGGGCGCCTCCGTATCTTGGAGCAACTTTCCCTTGGCGAGCAATGCGTCAGCGAACTCGCCGCTCAGTCGGGAGAGGGCATGTCGACCGTATCACAGAGGCTGCGTTTACTCCGAAGTGAGAAACTCGTCATCCGTCGGCGCGAAGGGAAACATATCTTTTATGCGCTCGCGGACGAACACGTCGATGCACTCGTGCAGAGTGCCCTAAACCACGCGTATCACGATTGAACTAGGGCACAAATTCTCTAAAGAAAACCCATTGAGCCCCCTGGAGCGTGTCCCTTTTACACCGGAGAAGTGGACTCTTTACAATTTCTGTTATTGCGAATTTCGCGCGCCCACTCCATGATGGAGCACCGCCGTTGGAGGTCGTATGAGTACGTTCAAGCCGCAAGCAGATCCCGACTCTGAGCTTACCCAGGTTCAAATCGAGGCACTCTATGAGCAGCTTACCCGGGAACGCGTTCGAGTCACGGAAGGTATGGACGCGAGAATGTCTGAAGCGATTTCCGACGTGGATCCACTGGCAGACGAGGTTGACATCGCGCAGCGGCATACGGAGCAGGCCTACTTGATGCGCTTTGCCGACAAGGAGCAGAAGCTCCTCAAAGAGATTGCCCACGCGCTCGACAAGATGAAATCTGGTGAGTACGGCGTTTGCGAAGGCACGGGGGAGCCGATCGGCTACAAGCGACTCGAGGTGCGCCCCTGGACTCGATACAGCGTCGAATACAAAGAAGAACTCGAACGCGACCGCAGTCAACGCCGCGCATCTTAGGAAGCAGCGCTGGGCGTCTACAGCTCGCTAGGCTCTGTAGCTCATGGGGCTTCACGGCTCATGGGGCTCCAAAACTCATGGGGCTCCAAAACTCATGGGGCTCCAAAACTCATGGGGCTCCAAAACTCATGGGGCTCCAAAACTCATGGGGCTCTACAGCTAAAGAGCTCCAAACTCGTCGAGCAGAAACGCAACTACCTGCCTTTGCATAGAAACACGGCGTTCTTCCGGAAAGCCCATCCAAGTTTCTACGCAAAGCCCTGTGCATCCGACGGCGTCGACGATTACTTCGGTTGATGACGTATCAACCGGGTAGTGCAAAGGCGCCCAAGTTTCTTCTTCGTTCAGCTTTGCTTCGTTCAACCGGTCGACCAGACGTCCCACTACCTCGGGCATCGGCTGAACGCCGTAGACGATGCTTTGACCGAACGAGGGGACCACCTTTGGGTCGTATCTTTTCTGGCTCTCGTGCAAGGTCACGACCAGTGCCGGTGATTCCGCCTGGATAAGCTTCATGAATTCAGCCGCTAGTCGCATTTCTCGCTCGGGGGCCTCCGAATTGCCCGGAAAACACCGATTGAGGTCCAGACCTCCTGGAGCGCGACGCGATTTTGCTCGATAGGCCGGGGCGTTCATGAGCGGGCAGATAATAAGTTTACCTCTAGCGGGTCGAATGCCGTCTTCGAGAAACTCACATAGCGCGTGCACCCCCGCGACTTCGTCGCCGTGAATTCCCCCTTGAAACCACAAGGTGGGTCCCTCAGCATGCGCCTCGAACACATGCAATGGCACGTTCGGCTCGAGAAAACGCGTTCCCTCAGTAAGCATCAGGAGAACTTACGGGATTCTCCACGTGGTGCCAGTAGGAGAGTCAAGCAGCTCCACCCCCAAGCTCTTGAGCTCGTCACGACAGCGGTCGGCGGTCACGAAATCTCTTTCTACTCGGGCCATGCGGCGATCCTCGATGAGCTTTTCAACCTGCTCGAAGTCGATACCCAGCTGCCGCGCCTTCCGATCCCGGATGCCGTTCAGTACGTCGGTTGAATCTCCTGCCCCCAAACCGAGTAGCTCGGCCGCATGATCCATCGCGGACACCGCTGCTGACCATACCGCACGCGAGATCTTCTTTTTCTTGCTGATAGTTTGATCGCAAGCTTCGTTAATCGCGCGCAACATCTCAGCGTGTACCGCAAGCGCCATCGGCAAGTTTAAATCGTCGTCCAGCTTCTCACGCAACCGATCTGCAAATTGGGCAATTTCAGAATCGGGTTCATCGTCACCGTCCACGATTTGTGAATCTGCGATCTGAAGCAGACGCTTGCGCGTACCGTACATATACTCAACCCGTCGTTCGGCGTCCTCAAGTGCGGGAAAGGAGACAATCTCGCCTTGGTCGTCGACCTGCCAGTCTAGGTTCAAAGGCCCCCGATAGGTCGTCGTCATCATAAAGTAGCGCACGCCTTCTGGATGGATTCGCTCGAACATCTCACGCGCCGTGAAAAAATTACCGAGGCTCTTGCTCATCTTCTCCTTATTGACTTCCAGAAAACCGTTGTGCATCCAGCACCTGGCGAAGGGTTGACCCGTCCCACATTCACTTTGGGCAACTTCATTTTCGTGGTGAGGAAAGACGAGGTCTAAGCCACCTCCGTGGATATCGAAGGTCTCGCCCAAGTGATGCATGCTCATCGCCGAACACTCGATATGCCAGCCCGGTCGGCCGTGACCGTAAGGACTCTCAAACGAACAGGGCGCACCCACCGGTGTGGACTTCCAAAGAGCGAAATCCGCGGGATCTTCCTTTCGCTCCGACTCAGCATCTGAAACGCGGCCAGACGCACCGAGTTCCATCTCATCGAGCCGCCGATGCGAGAGCTTGCCGTAGTCTGCGTAAGAACGAACCCGGAAGTAGACATCTCCCTCCGAGACATAAGCGTGATCTCTCTCGATAAGCCTTGAGACGAGCTTGAGGATTTCATCGATATGCTCGCTCACTCGGGGTTGAAGGTCCGGATCCAGGTTCCCGATGCGGCGGTAGTCTTCTACATACGACTTGAAGATACGTTCGGCGAGTTCGCTCGGATGCTCTGATGTTTCGGCGGCCCGTTTGAGGATCTTGTCGTCGATATCGGTGACGTTGCGTACAAAAGTAACCTCGTACCCTGCCTCGCGAAGATGCCTTACGAGAACGTCATAAACGACCGAAGAGCGCATATGACCCAAGTGGGCATAGTCGTATACGGTCGGTCCGCAGAGATATACGCCTACCTTTCCTTCGGAGATGGGTTTGAAGGGTTCGACTTGACGGGAAAGCGTATTGTAGATCTTGAGCATGTAGAGCCGGCGCTACCTCAAGTTCAGCATACCAGCAATGGTAAAGGCTAGAGTGGATCGTCTACGAGCACGACCTTGCGTAGCGGCGACTCGGATCCTGAAGGTGGACACATGAACCGCTTGCGCTAAGCCGTGCTTGAACTCACGGGTCTCTTTGTGATGGAAAGACTCGCCTCACTGGAGGATCCAGGTTTGTTCTTTTGCGTGCTCCGTCTGCCGGACCGCGCCTCACCCAGCTCGATGTTCATGATCGCCGCGAACCAATCCGTCCCGAATCCCACTTCGTGCTCCTTCCACTCATCCGCGCGGCAGCGGCTCTCGCGACACTCCAATCGGGACGGATCCTTTGGAAGAACGCAGAAAAGACTCGGTGGGGCGTTCTTGTTTCAGCAGACGCTCGCCGGAGTGTGCCTTTTGCTGGCCTGCGGCTGCCAGTCCCCGAAAGACTTGGGCCCAAATCGGGATCAGAGCATCGCAACACAGGACCAGGCGCCGCCAAAAGGCAAGGGCCAGCAGCGAGGTGATATCTCAAATCCAACCGAACCCAGGCTCGAGGATCCTTTCGAACCTCTATCGAACCGGAAACCGCTGAGCTTCGACGAAACGAATGCACTGCGAAGGCAGATCGCTCAGGCTGCCAGCGGCAGACAGTTCCCTCGGGACGCTCCGCGAACCGAAGCGGGGACGGTGGTATTTCAGCCGACTCCTGGCCGTAGAGTTCTCGACGTGCCTAGCTTTGTCCGGTCGATGTTTGGTCCGGGGCCGGAGCGGAATAACCGCGGCAGTGAGATCGATGTGCACTCCCGAGTGCTGCGGCGTGAACCGAGAGCCGAACTGCGATCGGATGGCGAGGTGATCGTCCATTTTGAAACCGTCCGGACAGTTCCGTCGGCAAGTCTGTTCTTTGGCTCTCTCGTACCGCAAGATCCGCTTGCGCTACCCAGGTATCGGCGGCGCTCACGAGAGCACACGGTCGATCGATCCGGCACCCGCCATCAGATGAGGTTTCAAATAAACGATCTGCTCAAACCCAAATACGACATCGCAAAATCACGTGCGACAGGCAGCGGACATGTCGTCTACCGACTCGAACTACACGACACCTCAGCGAGTCTCGCGTGGGTATTTGACCGAAGTCTTGCCTTCCGCTGCGCACCGATTCCCTGTTCTGGCTCTGCTCGCTTCTATCAGGCTCCGGACTTTGAACTGGGCCCGTTTGTCGACCGAGTCGAGACCGATCGCGTGACGCTTTCGCTGGAAACCGACGTGCCGACCGCAGCGCTCTTCTCGATTCGGGATGCAGAGGGTACCGAGGTTCAGTCGATTCAAAGCCCCCAAATACAACACAGGCACGAAATAGAGGTCACAGAGCTTCAAGCAGACCGGCACTACTTCTACTACGTCGCAATAGTCGATGCGCAGGGAGAGACGGCGGTTTCTAGAGGGGCATCGTTCCGCACAGCCCCAGGAACCGATCAGGGCCAGAGCTCTTTTCGCTTTGTGGCGCTGAGCGATTCCCGAAGTGGGTGGGGCACGACCGAAGACCGGTATGGAGGTCACAACCGTAGGGTGCTCACGGCTCTGCTCACCCAGGCCCTTCAGCATCGTCCAAGGTTCGCGGTATTCGTTGGCGATCTTGTGGACGGCTACACGACCAGCCCGGACGCGTTCCGCTTCGAGTTGCGGAGTTGGCAGCGTTCGACATCGGCAGTGGGAGGATTTCTCCCCATCTACGAGATCATGGGCAACCACGAAGTCGTGCTGCGTGCCTTCAGTTCTGGCTGGGCCGTCGGCCGCACCGGAGCGAGCGCTCCTGAAGCGATTTTTGCATCTTTATTCGTCAACCCTGAAAACGGTCCTGTCGCAAAACGCGGCGAACCTCCCCTGCGGGAAAATGTCTATTCCTTCGACTGGGGCGGTCTGCATTTGGCGGCCATCAACTCGAACTACTACTACCGATCTCACTTCGAGAGGAGCGATCATCCAGCCTTTGGACGCGGTCACCGAGAGGGCTGGGTCGATGATCGGATCCTCGAGTGGCTCGACACCGATCTTCGTCTTGCAAGGGAACGCGGAGCCACCCATCTGATGGTGTTCACCCACGAGCCGGGGTTTCCGAACGGTGGACACCTGACCGACGGGATGTGGTGGAACGGGGAAGTGCCGGAGATCCTCGAGCAGCGAAAAAAACTCTACGCCATCCTCGGCAGGTACGGCGTGGCGGCGATCGTCCATGGGGATGAGCACAACTACAGCCGAATGCGGGTCGATGCAGCGCTCCTGCCGGATCTCGATCGCCCGATCACTCAATTCATTTCTGGGGGTGCAGGGGCGCCTTTTTACGCGCAAGCAGAAGAGGTTCCGTGGGCCTCTCACGTGGAAGCGTTTGACGCGAGGCAACACTTTGTGCTGTTCGAGGTCGATGGGCACCGGCTGTACGGAAAAGCGGTTTCGATCAGCGGAGAAGTGATCGACAGTTTCGTTCTTGCCGAATAAGACCTCTTCGACTGCGCCATCACGCTGCCTGGAAGAAAACATGACCTCGATTCTGAAACCAAGTCCGATCAGCGGTTTTCCGGAGTGGTTGCCCGAGCAGAAGCTCGTCGAGGAGCAGATGCTCCAAACGATGCGCTCCATCTTCGAGTCCTACGGCTTCACGCCAATTGAAACCGCGGCCGTGGAGCGAAAAGCGATCGTCGCCGCGAAAGGGGTAGCCGACAAAGAACTCTATGCGTTGGAGCGACTTGGGGCAGCGCCGGGTGAAGACGCATCTACGGAGCTTGCACTGCACTTCGACCTCACGGTGCCAACCGCCCGTTACGTCGCTCAAAACTATGGGAAACTCGTCTTCCCGTTTCGAAGATATCAGATTCAGAAAGTCTGGAGAGGAGAGCGACCTCAAGCGGGTCGTTTTCGCGAGTTCTACCAGTGCGACATCGACGTCGTGGGCCATGAAACACTCGATCTACTGGTCGACGCGGAGATGCTCGCCGTGGTCGATCAGGTCTTTCGGTCGCTCAATGTCGGCAGGACGCTGTTCCGCATAAGCAACCGCAAGATACTGCACGGCCTACTCTCCCACGGAGGTCTTGCAGGGGAGGCGATGACCTCCGCGATGCTGGCCATCGATGCGCTGGAAAAGCTTGGCATGGACCGGGTACGCGAGGCCCTGACGCAGGCCGGGCTACGTGCAGCGACGACGGTACTCGAACTTATCTCATCGCCCATCTCGATCTCCGAACTCGTCAGTCTCGACCGAGGCCCGTTTTTTGCGCTTGGGGTGAAAGAGCTAGAGTTGGTATCTGAGGGGCTCAAGCAATTTGGCGTGGACGAAGATCGGTACGCGATCGACCTCACCATCGCCCGAGGGCTCGACTACTACACCGGCACCGTCTACGAGACCCGATTGACGAGCGAGCCTGAACTGGGAAGCATTTGCTCGGGTGGACGCTACGAAAACCTGGCGAGCGCTTATTCGAAACAGGTGCTCCCCGGCGTGGGACTCTCGATAGGCCTCACGCGACTCCTGAGCCGTCTATTCGAAAAAGGGGAGCTGGACACCCGTAAAAAGACGCCGGCCGAGGTACTGGTCACGATGATGGATGTTGAACAGCGACATTTTTACATCCATGTTGCAAACAAACTTCGAGAAGCAGGAATCCCGACCGAGCTCTACACCGAGCCGAAAAAGCTCAAGGCCCAGCTCAAGTATGCAGACGCAAAGGGGTTCGATACGGTGATTCTGGCAGGCAGCAGAGAAATCGAGTCCAATTCGGTTACGGTGAAATCGCTCCGCGAACGCACCCAGGAGGAGATTCCCCTTGCAGAGCTTGCCCTCCGCCTGAAGAGCAGATGAGCGAGATCCTCATCGCCGATAGGATCTTGACCGGCGCGTACAGTCCCCTCCAGGCGGGACTCGTCTGCATCGATGAGGGCGAGATCTCGGCGGTTCACACGCTCGCTGAAGAAGACGAGCTCAAAGACGGCCCGGCGCTCGCGGCCCAATTGGGTCTCGACCTAGGCTGCCCGATGACGGATCTGCGCGCGCTTGTGCCCAACCATCTGGTGACCCCGGCGTTCATCGACGTACACACCCACCTCGCACTCGGCTTTTTGAGAGGCGTCTCCCCCTCGCCTTCTTCCAAGGTCGGGCTCGGGCAGCAGCAGACCAAGGAGATACCCTCGAATATCGTGGAGGATTTCTACTTCGGATGGGAGGCAGAGCTAACCCCTCAAGACGTGAGGGCGTTTGTGCGTATGGGCGCTTTCGAATCGATCCTCTCGGGAGTCGGCCTCGTCTGGGACCACTACTACCACGCAGAGCATGTTGCAGCGGGTCTGTGCGATACCGGCCTTGCAGGTGTGGTCTCACCCACCCTTCAAGACGTGCGGGGTCCTTGTTCGAAGGAGTCCGAGAGTGCACTTCGATCGACCGAACATCTCTGCCGGGCGGCATGGAGTGCATCCGGCATTTTCTCTGCACTTGGTCCTCACGCGACCGACACCGTCAGCCCCGAGCTGCTTCAAAACGCGCTCAGGCTCGCCGAGCAATTTCAGCTGCCGATACACATGCACCTGGCTCAATCGTTCACTGAGTTCGCTCGGTCGATGGAAGACCGAAATTGCACCCCCATGCAGTTTCTCGAGCGTGAAGGCCTTCTCAGCTCGGACCTCTCGATGTTGCTCGTGCACGGACTCTTCTTAACGGACAACGATCTTTCTCTGCTCAATTCCGATCGGCATTGCCTCGTCTATTGTCCTTCTTCGCAGCGACGATTCGGTTTTCCTGCGCGGATCGACCGGTGGGACCAGTTGCGGTGGGCGCTGGCCACCGACTGCGCCTCGAGCAATGATTCTTGGAACCTGCAAAAAGAAATGCGGCTCGCCTCCTGCCAAGACGCATTAAAAGCTGCGTTTTCAAACTCACTCAGCCGCTTTTTCCGATCGGGCAACACCGAAGATGCACGAAACGTCTGGGATACAAGACACGTCGTCCCGCCTTCTCCCGAGGAACTTCTAAGCCGGGTGTGGGATGTTCCGGGAGCGCTGCATCCGAAGGTATCGGCGGGAGCGATTTCCGCAGGTTCTCTCGGCAATCTCCTTATCTGGGATCTAAACCATCCGTCTTTTTGGCCCGCAGTCGATCTTCGAAGCCATCTCGCGCTGGGCGATACCACGCAGGCCATTTGGGGAATGCGGATTCGGGGCGAGCGCGTAGGCGTTGACGGGGCGTTTCATCGGAGCATCGTCGAGCACGACGACTACTTGGAGGCCAAACGCGAGGCGGACGAACGATGGCGTCTATTGGCCGCGCGCGTGTAGACCGGCACTTAGTAGACCGGCGTTTAGAAGAGTTCGATATCCCCAGACTCAACGCTAGATTGAGTGACGTGGTTCGACATGCCGACAAGCGATTCTAAGTCGCTTTCGAAGCTGGCGAGCAGCTCCGGAGGGATCAAGTTTCTGCGCAACACCTCGAGCAGCAACGCCTCCATCACATCGATCTTTCTTTCAGCCGCGGTGAGCAGCTGGGTGACGATATCGTCGAACTGTAGCGATTGAACCGCCCGCGCGACGTGAGCACTCCCCTCGGCGGCCATCCTCTCCACGCTCTGATTGGCCTGACTGAGCAGCTTCATCAACCGTTCGAGCTGCGCCTTGGAGTTCATCAGGGCTGAAACATCTCGATTGGCAAACTTCTCAAGAGCGTGCCGCATGACATCCAGCTCCTTGTGCGTGTCGTTTGCGGTGTCTCGGATCTCTCGGCCTTTTGCCTGCGACGACAGCGTGAGAGCCCGGGCAGAGCTCGAAACCAGTCGAAAGAGTGAGAACCATGAGCGATCGCCTCCCGACTCATCGACGCGCCCCTTTTGTGCAGTAAAACTACCGAGGTACGGCAGGCTTATTCTGCCCCTTTTTGGCTTCTCAGACGAGACCGGAAGATGTTGTTGCGCCTCCTGAACCATATGATCGAAGCGCTCCATCTCGCTCATCAAGGTGCCGAGCTCTTCAGATAGTGCCGATGACTCCTTGGTGATCCGCACCAAGGAATCCACAAAACCCTGAAGCATTTCTGCCGAGGGCATCTCGGCCGGGGGTATCGATGAAAGAGGCCTCTCGATTTGAGGCCTCTCCACTGCCGAACGGGGTGTCACCCCTTCCATATCGCCACCGGCCCGCTGGAAATCTCGGAACACCTCTGCAGTTTCTCTGGCGCCGCGGTCGAGGGATTCTAGGGAGGTGGATGTTTCCTGGTAGGCATTGCGCATCAACTCGGTCGCGCGATGGAGGTCGCCCCGAATCGAGTTCATCGCGTCCTGCACCCCCGCGATGACACCGGAGCGGGACCCTTCTTCTGAAGTGAGGCGCTGCATCTCTGGCCCCGTAAGAACGACAACGGAGTCTCTTTCTGTAGGGGCGCCATCGGAACAGCCCAACGCAGCGAGGACGACGGCAGAGAACCCTCGAAACCGTACCCGGTCTGGTTCCGGCGCAACAACCTTACCCGGTCTGGTGCCTGGGATCTGGTGCCAGGGGGGCCGAGAACTGTGATGTTTCTCTCGCATCGGCAGGGAGATTGGAACCCGCACGCCCGTATTTTTTCGCATGAAGACACGTGGGCCGAGAGTGCGACTAACGCTGCGGGGATGGATTTTTTTGGCCGCTGGTGTGGTGTCTGCGGTGGCTGTGGTGGCTCTTATTCCGTTTGCCTTTTTGAAAGAGATAAAGCTGTTTTTGAGAGAGCTCCCAAGCGGCAACCTGTCCGAGGACAACTTATTTAAACTTGGCATTATGCTTTGCGCGTTAGCGATGACGGTGTCGGGTTTTTTGAGTGTTGCCCGCCTTGTATTGAATCTGACACGCAAGGAGACGTTAAGGGCTTGGCTGAGGAAGACTGGCGCGCGCACTACGGCCCGAGTTCTGCAGGTCGAAGCTACCGGGATGCGAATCAATCATGAGCCGGAGGTCAATCTCACTTTGGAGGTACAGAGGACCGACGGCACAACCTACCAGGCTCAGATCACAAGGGTGGTTTCGCATGTCCAGCTCGTTCGGCTCACTCCCGGCGCCGTGGTCTCGGTATTCTACGATAGGTCCGATCCGAGCAAGGTCGTTCTTGCGGAGGATCCATTCGCGGGCGTTCCGTCAGTGCAATCCAGCAACGCCAGCTTCGCCAACGCCAACGCCAGCTTCGCCAACGTCAGCGCACCCCAAGCGGTGATACAGGTGCAAAAGCCCGACGGCTCAACCCAGCAAGTCACGGCGAATCAATTGGTCTCGATGAACCAGCTCGGTCAGATCGCCCCTGGCGCCAAGATCCAATTGCTTATCGATCCCTCCGATCTGAACAAGGTGACGGTGACGCAAAAGTAGCCAGGTGCTGGGCCGTCGCCTCGATACCGATCGCAACGAGAAAGACGGCTGACTTCAGCCTTGCTCCATCTTTTGTTTCAGCGCCGACAGGGAAGAGCGCCAGGATTGGGATTGATTTGCCCAGGTTACTGCACTCTGCTCTGCGTCTGGACTTACTGCGGTCTGCTCCGCGCCTGAAGAGGTTGGCTCTGCTTCTGTAGGCGCCGAGGACCAGCGGGATACGCATTCGGGCTCGTCACAATGAGGCTGCATGGGAATCTCCAAAATGAGCAGCTCTCTGAGAATAGAGTCGAGCGCGATTTCATCTCCGTGAAAGTACGACCAGCTTTCCTCTTCGAAATCCGCCTCCGACTCGACATGAGATGGGGCTTCTCCGTTTCGAGGCTTCATCGCTAGCTGGACCTCGGCTACAAGCGGCATCGAGACATCGCCCAAACAGCGCGCGCACTCTAGAACCACGGGAGCCGTGACCCGTCCGGCGATGACGATCTCCTGACCGCTTCGATGTACGAAGAGATGGAGGTCTCCCGAATCTACGCCTGGGCGCACACCGGTGTGCTCAAACGCTTGATCCAACCATGGATTCGATAGGGGCCGTTCGAATGGAGTGCCCTCTTCATCGATATCAGAGACCTTAACAACGAACTCCGGCATATCCGTACCTTGTGACACGTAGGAGAACGACCTCCAAACCGCCGCGATGTCACACACCGTACCCGGTCAGGTTTGAGGGTTCAGGTTTGGGTCACACACCGTACCCGGTCAGGTTTGCCGCGCCGTACCCAGTCTGGTTTGAGGGGTCAGGTTTGCCGCGCCGTATCCAGGCCACACCGTACCCGGTCGGGTCTGGGTCGCACACCGGCCGCTCCGTACCCAGTCAGGTTTGGAACCACCGTACCCGGTCTGGTTTGGGCGGCCACACCGTACCCGGTCAGGGGCCACACCGAACCACCGTACCCGGTCAGGTTTGGGGCCGCGCCGTACCCGGTCTGGTTTGCCGCGCCCTACCCGGAAAGGTTTGGAACCACCGTACCTGGTCTGGTTTGGGGCCGCTCCGTACCCGGTCAGGTTTGGAACCACACCGTACCTGGTCTGGTTTGGAACCACACCGTACCCAGTCAGGTTTGCCGCGCCGTACCCAGTCTGGTTTGCCACACCGTACCCAGTCAGGTTTGGAACCACCGTACACGGTCAGGTTTGGGCGTCAGTAGCCCCATCCGCCTCTTTGGTCTCCAGATCTGGAGGGTAATCGACCCCGCCGGGATGAAAGGGATGGCAGCGACAGATCCTCTTCAAACCGAGCCAGCCGCCCTTGAATGCGCCAAAGCGATCGATGCAGGTCGCCGTGTAGCGTGAGCAGCTTGGGTGGAATCGACACGCTTGACCCAATATCGGAGAAAGCGTGTACCAGTACGCCCGTATAACGATGAGCAAGAAACGGGCAAGCCAGGACTTGTTCGAACGCGCCATCCCGGAGCTGGAGACTCGCCCCGACTGCGTTTCAGACATCGGATCCGAGCTCTTCATCGACCAGTCCCAAAGCGCGCAAACGATCCGCCAGCAGATCAGTTGAGGCCACGGCCACCCTCGTGAGCCCTTCTTCACCGAGCTCAGCCAGCCGTCGAGGCAAAACCGCATCGCCCGCAATGGGGCGAACGTGCTGTCCCATCGAAGCAGACCCTCCGGTCGAAAGGAGCGAGCCGGAGCTACCCACGAGGACCGCATCTTGAAAACGGCAAAGCGACTCGAAATCTTCTTCCGTCGATGCAGTGACCACGACAACCCTGGGGCGACCCTTTTCCACCCGGGTAAAGAATCCTGCGTTGAGCTTCCGTGCATCCTCTTCGCAAACACCTGCTACCACTTCGATGGCCGCTTCCCGCAGCCGCAAGATCCCCTTGCCGTTCACCCTCGGATCCGGGTCGGATACCGCCACAACCACCGCCGAAACCTTCGCATCGACCAGGGCATCTGTGCATGGAGGGGTTCGCCCCCAGTGACTACAGGGCTCGAGCGTGACGTACACGGTCGCACCCGCAGCCGCCTGACCGGCTTGCCGAAGAGCAGATACCTCCGCGTGGGGGCGCCCTCCCCGCCCGGTCGCTCCAGAGCCTACGATCTCAGAGTCTTGGACGACCACACATCCGACCGACGGGTTGGGCCAGACGGATCCTAGGCCGGGTCTTGCAAGGTCCAGCGCTTGACGCATCCATACCGTATCTTTGGACTCGGGCATAAGATCGAGTACTCCGCGACCAGGGAGTCGAACCACCGGGAGCTCCGACTTCTAAGGTTCTCCGGGATCTTCAGCGCACCTACCGTGATCCGGCGCTTCAGGCAGCGTTTCCTGTAGATCGATCCGGATCCGTTCCCGAGCCACAAACGCCCCATCCCACAGGTCGCCCGCATCTCGCTCGACGGACGCCATAAAGGCATCGTCGTGTTGCGGATCGTGATGAAAAATAGCCAATCGCTTCACGGACGCTTCCTGGCAAAGCCGTACGCCCTCTTGCCAAGTCGAGTGCCCCCATCCGATATGCTCGACGAATTCTTCATCGGTATACGTGGAGTCGTAGATCACAAGGTCTGCCCCATCGATCAGTTGCAGTATGTTCTGGTCGCGGGTTCCGGGAACGTGCTCGGTGTCTGTGACGTAGCAAACCGACCGCCCCTCGTGCTCAATGCGGTAGCCGGTAGCGCCGTTGGGATGGTTGAGCGGTGTGGTACGTACGTGAACCCGATCGTCGAGCGAAAACGAGTCACCGGCGCGAAAATCATCGAAGGCAATCTCGGCGTGCAACTCGTCTAAGGGCACAGGGAAGACTGGATGAGCCATTTGCCCGGCGAGAGTGCGCCGAACTCCTCCTTCAGGCAGATGCCCCGCCATCACCCGAAATGCGTATTCTTTACGATACAAGGAGCGAAAGAAGGGGAATCCATTGATGTGGTCCCAGTGGGTGTGGGTGAGCAGTAGCGTCGCCGAATTGGACTCGGAGGCCTCAAAAGAATCGCTTAACTCCCGGATTCCGGTACCTGCATCCAAAACCAGGTACTGATCGCCCGCGCGTACCTCGATGCAGCTGGTGTTGCCACCGAACTTCATGTGCGAGGGCGAGGGGCAGGCGATACTGCCTCGAACCCCCCAGAATTTGATCCAGAACGTCATAGCTCCTCAAAGACTCTGACCCCGAAGCCAACCTCAGTCCATGAGTCACTTCAACTGGAGGGTGCACTTCAACCAACTGCGGTTCACGGCATACGCGTTTGTACTCGTTAAGAGACTAACGCTGCCCGCAATCGATCCGCTAGTTCTTCTGCGCGAGACACGTCGAGAGGGCTCGCTGGCCAACCCACGCGAAGACCTTCTTGCTCGCTGGGTTTGGGAATGATGTGCACGTGAACATGGAACACCGATTGGTGTGCTGAAGCACCGTTATTTTGTAGGATGTTGTAGGACTGGCATCCGGAGACCTTCTGAACCGCTCGGCAAAGTCTCGGTAACACTCTGCCGAGCGCCGCAGCAGAGTCGTCTGAGAGTTCATCTAGGGTGACTGCTGGTTCCTTGGGAACCACCAGGGTGTGCCCGAAGCTCAGCGGATGTGCATCGAGAAACGCGAGCACGAAGTCGTCTTCGTAGACGCGGTGGCATGGAATTTCGCCCCGGATGATCCTTGCAAATACCGTCTCGGTTCTGTCCATGCGCAGAGCATGACTCGGAATCTGCTCGGATTCCAATGTCCTCGGATTCTAACGTGGTAACGTACGTCAGGCGGCTACCCGACCGAGCCCAGTCGACCGAGCCCAATCCACCGAGCCCAGTCGACCGAGCCCTGCCCTACGGTGTTTCTTCTCGAAAGTCCGCCGTGCCGAGCTCGCCAGCGCCGCGGACCGTTCGAAGCTCACCCGTGCCATAAAGCTCGGCATATCCTCGCCGAAGCCCGAAACAGCGCCCGCGAAGCGTGCATGCCTCACAAGCTTCCGCCCACACCGTCTCTCCCCCGACGTACCCATCGGGAGCTTCACTCATATGCATCCAGGGATTGAGCTCCTCCGGTACCAAGCAGAGAGGCAAACCGCACATCGACTCAAAACCGTTCAGCCGTATTCCACGTCGTTTGGCTTCCGCCATGCCGGCGGACAAATGAGGCAAGACCTCGGTGTAGCGGGGAATGAGCTGCTTGGTTCTGGGCACCAGGTCTGTCGACGGAGCCACAAAGGAAACCGAGACTTCTGCTTCGGGAAAGCGCTCGGCCACGAAGACGACGAACGCTTTGAAGTACCTCAGATTGGCCTGGTGGAACACCCAGTTTACGCGAACGGGAACGCCCGCCCGCTGAAGCGCTTCGATACCCCTCACCGTTTTGTCAAACGTTCCTGGAGCACCGGTGATCGAATCGGACAGTGCCGCATGTTCGGCGTGCAGCGAGACAAACGCGAGGTCCAAATCTCGATCCTTCAGGCCCTTGGCCAACGGCTCATCGATACGCGTCGCATTGGTTTGGAGCTCGACCGCACTGGCCCCTTCACGCTTTGCGAGCTCCAGGAAATCGAGCAGTCGAGGATGGAGGGTAGGCTCTCCTCCGGAAAGAGCGATCTCGGCATTTCTGCGCGCGGCATCGACGATAGCCGCCTCGACCATCGCGTCGTCTGCGTCAGGGAGATGGGTGGATACAAAGCAAAAAGCGCAAGACTGATTGCATCGAAAGCCGATCCGCACCGAGCGACACACGACCATGCCCCCAGCTAGGTCGCGCTTGATCTCATCCTGGTAGAGCTCCCGTTCGATCTGCTCCTTCACTGTTGAAAGTAAACTCAGGCGCCGGCGTACTCGGTCGTCGCGAATCGGACGCAAGGGATGATCGAGGTGCGGATTCGGCAGTCCGGGGCAGCGGTCGACAAGGGTGCATGAGGTGCATTCGGCTTTCTGTGCGTAACCTTGGCGATCCTTACCGCCTCGCGTCAGAGCGAACAGGCGACTCAGTCGCTTGGGTTCCGGAAAGATACATGGAGGAAGCACGGTGTGTGGATCGAGCCGAAGGGAAACGCGCCATCGCTGACACTGCCTGACCAGCGCATCTAGCGTGAGCGCGGCGTCGGACAAAGAGAGCAAGGAGGCTGAGTCGGACGCTTCGAAAGGAATACCGACAACCCAGGTTTCGACAGGAAGGCCGGAGAGCTGCTGTGGCATGTCCATCACCAAAGAGGCGTTCTTTGAAACAAGGGGCGTGCTTACTTCCAGCCGGACGCCTGCATCCGCAAGAGCATGCAGTCCGGCGAGTGCGGCGCGAAAACCTCCCGGATCGTTGGTGATCCGGTCAGCGTCCTCGCCCCAAGCGGGCAGGTGCACCCGCGCCAGCGACAGTCCTGCCTCTGCAAGCCGGCGAGCATAGTGGGCATCGATGAGGGTCGCGTTGGTCTCAAGGTGCACCGCGCGGCCTTGAGTGCTGCAGGCATATGCGACCATGTCTACCAAATCCCGTCGCAGGGTTGGTTCGCCGCCTGTCAGGACAACGCATGCATCCGCCGCGCTGTCGATACGCTCGCGAACTGCTCTAGGTCTGACGAATTCCGGCTTCTCTCGCGGAGAGCGTCGATTGCAAAAGCCACAGTTCTGATTGCAGGTTCGGTTTGTGTACACCCTAGCCTCACGGCGGCGCTGGGTATTTTGCATGCCCCATTCGGCGAGCGAAGGCTCGGTCATCGAAACAACCTTTGCAGTAGTGACCTGGCGCAAGGAACAGCCCACTGCGGTGTACAAGCTGCACGCATCGTCGTATTTGAACCTAAACGAGTAGGCCGCGTGGCGCAAACGAGCCGTTCTGCGTGCGAGAGGGCGTCGTTACCGAAGGTCATTCGATGTAGCCAAGCTGACGCAGTCTCTCGGCCGCATCCGCATCGAGTTCCTGCGCTTTTCGTCGCTCCACCGCACCTACGCTGGCAGCCTCCGCGGCGGTGCGCAGGGCTTCTACCATCGGCACCACCTCCTCCGGCGCGTTCAGCGCTACGTCGTGCTGCTCCGCTGCATCGAGGTCTACCCGATACAGAGCCACTGGCGGGAGCCCTCGGGGATTGCCCTCGTTGGCCAAGATGACTTTCCGCTCCTCGGTGCCAAGGCGCTCCCGCAGCGCTTCGAGCTCGTTGCCCTCGTGATGCTCCCAGGCATACACCCGATCGGTACCCTCAAAGAGATCACCGTCCGAAATCCCGGGCGGAAGCTCTAGGCCGAGCTGACGAAGCAAGGTAGGAGCGACATCGATGCTCTGAACCCAGTGACGAACGACGGTACCGCCGCGTCGATTGCGGGGCAGCTTCACGAAGAGTGGAATATGTATCTGCTCATCGTAGAGCGTGGTCCCGTGCCAGAATCCACCGTGATCGCCAAACTCTTCACCATGGTCTGAGGTCACTACGATCGTCATCTCATCGTAAAGCTCTCGAAGCTTGAGCTGTTCAATGAGGAGGCCAAAGTGTCGGTCCCAGAAGTTAATTTCGCCATCGTAAAGCCGACGCAGCTCGGGTGCCTCTTCTAGCGAGGGCCGTTGGTGGGCCGCCCGCGCATAGCCACTGCCCTCATAGGGGTGTACGAAGTAGGGGTCATGCGGGTCCATGTACCCAACAAATAGGAATCGAGGTCGCTGCGAGCGAGATGCATCGAGCCAGTCGAAGACGTGCCGGTTGACGGTCTCTGCATCTTGGTACGCCGTGCCTGGACGAACGTCTTCAAGCAACTGAGCGCGGACCTTCTCGATGCTTTGCCTCAGGAACTGAACCAGCAACAATTTCGCCGAAGCGTCGTCCGCACCGAGCACAAACTCCGGCTCGAGATAACGGTAGACGTCGAATCCTTGTTGAAAATTGTAATAGGGACCGACGTTGAAATTCGTGACAAATCCGGCGGTGCGATACCCCTTGGCGCGCAATACCTCTGGAAGCGTCGTCACCATGTCCGGTAGCGCATCGTCCTTGCTCATCACCCCGTGACTGCTGGGATGACGCCCGGAGAGAAGGCTGGCAAAGCTCGGCCGAGTCCAACTGGCATTCGCAAAGGCCTGATCAAATCGAATCGCGTCCTGGGCAAACGCATCGAGGGCAGGAGTGCTCCCGCGCTCGTAGCCGTACGAGGGCAGATGATCTGCCCTCAATGTATCGACCACAATAAAGAGAATGTCCCCGGCATCCTCGGCGTGTGGAGCCGCAACAGGCAGCCCATGCTCACGTGAAACGTATGTGCCGGAAGAAGCCTGACTGCCGAACATCGAAAGCACGACCGCAAAAGAGACCAGCGTCGCCGAGAACGCAAAGGAGCCCCAAATCTTTGGAAGAGCCTGCCCGACGCGACGCTTTACCGCCCAAAGAAGCACTCTGTTCAGCAACAAAAAGAGGAGTGATGCAGCCAGAACGCATCCTGAAAGTACGGCGAGACCCAAGCCGCTTTTCCAAACGAGAGCCTCGTCGAATGCATCGCGGCGTACGCGAAACGCCCCCAGAGCGAAACCGAATACCGCGACGACAGCCGCGGTCATGCGACTGTAGGAGATCGCCGAGGATGGTGCCGCGCGACGCATCCATCGGTGGGTGAGCGCCAGCGTGAAGCCGAGTCCGCCTCCGGCAAACCCACAAAAAACGCCGTAGGCCAGAGCGCCATACCAGAGAACGCCCAGACCGGAACGACCACCGCCCGAAAAAACGACCACCGCGGCCTCCCCAAGCCCTACCAGAACTCCCGCAAGCATTCCCGCAGCGAGCCCTGTCGACAAGCCGGTAAGGGGTCTTGGCCAGAGCGCCTTGGGTACCGGGCGGCTATCCGTTTCTGCTGGGATTTCACGCTCATGATCCTCTACGACGATCCCCGGCGCGTAGTCTCCTCGACGCAGGAGGAACACCAAACCACCAAACGCGGATACGAACATCTCGGCCGCAAAACCCACCGTCGGGATGAGTATCGCGTCTGTTAGGGCCACGCCGACCGTGGTGTAGAGCGCGACGGCCGCCGTCTCACGCAAGCCGATACCGTTGATCGAGGCTGGAATCAGGGTGGCAAAGATTTGGAGCGAGGAGCCGAAAAACACCGTGCCGATCGAAAGCTCCACGTCCAGCGCACGCGCAGCGCAAACGTAGATCAGGTTGTTGAAGGTATGGGTCCCGATCCCGAGAGCGCCCGCCTGCGTCAAAAGCGCTCCTTTCCCGTCATAAGCCATCACGGCGTCAACCAGTGACCGAATCCGGCCGCGCACCGCCTGAGGCAGCACCCGGAGCGCACCGAGGAACAGGCGAGGTCGCGCTAGAAAAAAGAGTCCGGCGGAGATGACCACGACGAAAAAGCCGTTGACCATGAGCAGCCCGCGCAACCCGACAAGCGAAAAGCCGAAGATCGAGGCAGCCATACAGACCGCCCCGAAAGCCAGCTGACCGAGGACCACCTCCACACCGATCACCGCGGTAGCTCGGGCGGTCTTGCCGGTATGCTTGGCTACATCAAAGATGCGCCATCCTCCGAATCCGGTGAATCCCCCCGGAGTGAAAGCGCCCCAGAAGCGAGCGATCATGATCGAACCCGAAAGAAAACGCCACGGAGCGTGGATGCCTTGTCCTACGAGCAAGCGCTGCCAGCGAACCGCAGAACACGCGATGGCGCAGAGCTGCATCACCACGGCCAAAACGACCCATTCCCATCGAAGCTGTTCGACGCGGGCCCATATCTCCGAGGCACCTTCCCTCAGCACGATCTTTCGATAGACCCAAGCGAGCATCCCCGCGGTAAAGGCGAGCTTCAAAAAACCAAAGGTCATCTTGCGCAACATCGACTTAGACGATGCATCATGCGGTCGAGATTGAGGCTCAGGCGTCAGTTCTGTGGGTGGCGGTAGTTCGGTCGCGCTCATTGCACGTTTCCTGCTCTATTTGGGAGCCCCCTCTATTTATTAGAGGCCCCGTAGGAACGTTCGGTTACCTCCAAGGCGTAATCACAGCAAGTTCTCAGCCGCTCGGTCCACGGAGCACGCGATCTGGCGGCGACCGAACATTGTCCCCGAAGCCCGGAAGCCGTCACCGAATACTCCGCGATCACGCCTAGGAGTTGCCGTCGAAATACCGTGCTGGTACGCCTCAAACCGTGAAGCCAGACCCTACGGCCACAGGCCTAAGTCCAAACGCTTTGTTTGTAGCGACATGTGGTGCGGCAAGCATCCTCGCTGCGGTCCTATCGAGCGGATGCGAGGAATCCCGCCCTGAGGAGCCCGTCTCGAGCGAGAACCACGAGGAAACAAGCCAAAACCCGAGCGCCCTTCGAAACTCCACTAAGAGCCTCGAACACGCATCGCCGCCCGCTCGAGGCAAGGCTCCCCCGTCGCACACTACCCCCAGTGATCTGCCACGTGGACTCCTCGTCACCTACGCTCAGTTCGACTCGAACAATCGACCTCAGGCCGCTCGGCTCGAAATGATCACACGGCAGGGCGGAACATGGCAGGTGGAAGCGATCGAGGACCAGGAGAGCAATGTGTTTCACAAAGCGATGGTCCTGGGCGGCAACTTGGCTCTCGACGACGCCCCATCCAGAAGCGGCAAACTCAATCGCCCAAAACAGCTCGATCCATCGGGGATCGTCACGCTCGGAGGTATGGGTGCAGCGGTGAAGTTGTGGCGCCGTGCTGGTGACGCATGGCAGGCCAAGACCCTTTGGAGCAAGGACTTCGGGGGACGCTTTAATCGCATGCGGGACGCAGAAATAGCGGACCTGGACGGAGACGGGCTGCTCGAGATCGCGGTGGGTACCCACGATCAAGGAGTCGTCGCGATTCTTGATCACGATGCGAAAGGCAACTGGGCGATTCGTGAACTCGACCGCCAAGCCGATACCTTTATCCATGAGATCGAACTTGGAGATTTGGACGGCGATGGAACCCTTGAAATTTACGCGACTCCCTCAGAACCAAACACCCTGGGCGGCGGGGAGCAGCACGGGGAGGTCGTCCGCTACAGCCCGGGTGATCGCCCTGTGCGTACGACGGTGGCCGATCTGGGGAATCGGCACGCCAAGGAAATCTGGGTTGGCGACGCGGACGGAGACGGTAGAGACGAACTCTACGTCGCGGTAGAGGCCTTGACCGCGGGGGAAGGCTCCGAAATGCGAATCGTCGAAGAGGTTGAGATTCGCCGGTACGATGCCGATACCGCCCCGACAGACCGGGTGGTGGTCGCAAGAATCCGGGACCGATTCAATCGCTTTCTCACCGTCGGTGACCCCGATGGGGACGGCACAAACGCGATGGTGGCTGCATCCTTCCGTGCGGGGCTCTGGCTCATCGAACCCGGCAGCAATCCTCGTGAGGAATGGGCCGTCAGCAGTATCGATCGCAACTCGGGGGGCTTTGAGCATGCGGCATACTTTACGGATCTCGATGGGGACGGTCGGGACGAGCTGTACGTAGGCTCTGACGCCCAAGGCGAACTGAGACGCTACGTGTGGGTAAACGGCAAAGCGCGAAGCGAGGTCATCCTGAAGTGGTCCCCACCTCGTTCCCGCATGACTTGGAATATCACCGCAGCACCAAGATCCATGCTCTGAGGTCTACAAGCCAGCTTTGAATGCGATGAGGCTTAGAAAAAAAGCCTGAAACCTACCTAGATTTCGAACGCCATCGCCTCAAGTCGCGCCAGCTCTCTCACCCGCACCACCTCCGCTACAAGAGCAGAGACATCAGCGGCGATCGCGTCGCTCGTCAGTTCGATCTGGCTCTCTGCCAACGCATTCGCAGATCGAAAGGTCGCCGAAAGAGACGAAGCCAGTTCGGCCAAGCGCTGATCAAGCTCAGAAAGATCGATCTCAGTCTCCGCGACTACTGCTCGAGCCATGTTCTCATAGGCATGCTTCAACTCGTCCGGCGTACCCGCCGGAACGATATCCGGAAACATCTCTGCGTAGCTCACCAGAGTTCGCCAGAGTTCATGGGCCTTGACCGGATCTGGCTTTTCGCCACGCAGGTCATTGGCCGTCGATTCTACGTAGCGCCAAGCGGCACGATACTGCGACAAGTCTACCTGGTACTCCATCTCCTCGGCGCGCGGCCAAAGCAAGTGACGAAACGAGTGCCGATGCTGGGTTACGGAATCCTGGAGTGCGTTGCTCGATTCAGGCAACCTCGCAAAAAGAGAGGCGGCGACCCGGTCCGCATGGGCCAGCAGGTCCACACTCGCCATGCGGCGCCGAAGCCGGTGGGTCGTCCGACTGAGCAGAAGCTCTGCCTGACGTATCGCGATCTCCGTCGCATCGTCGAGCGCCCTTGCGTATTCACTCCCCCAACGCCAGAGCTGTTCTCGCTGTGCATCTACGATGCGCTGAATATCTCGAGCTCTCTGGCGATCCATCTCTCGAAGCTGCTCCAAGTGGTGACCCGCTCTGCGTCTTAGATAGACGTAAAGGCCCAGGTACAACAAACCATAGACCGCTAGCCAGCCCCCTAGGGCGGTAATCGTGGGCAACTGCTCATTGATGAGTTCGACAAAAGGCCCTTCGAAATCGAGTTTTAGTTGCGTCGCCAGATGCTCTTCAACCCACAGGATCAACCGCTTTCGTGCCGATATGGTCACATCGACCATCACGACGAGCAATACGAGCACTACGAGAGAAAGTCTTCGAACGATGAGACCGATGGGCACCTGTTGATTTTGGGTCATCAGCGCCACATGCTGGGAGCTGTACACGACGTCCACGGCCCCCAAGAAAAGTACGAGCAGACGCTTGGTCAGGCCATACCTCGATCGAACCTTCAGTTGGTACATGCGGGGATCCGGCGGCTCCGCCTCACGCACTGCGGGAAGGCTTAGATCGATCTTGATCTCCGTTGTCGACCCATCGAGCCTAGGAATGGAAAGCACGCTCTTCAGCGGCGTTGACGGAATGCGTCCGAGGAGCGCATCGAGAAAGCTCTCCCGAGCGGGCGCAAAGCTATCGCGGAGCACATGGCGAAGCGCTTCTAGCGTGCGTTCCACCCGCAGACAGTAGTCATCTGGACGCTTGTCGTGGAGCGTTTCCGAGGCGTCGTTCCAAGTTCCAGCAGCGTCACGATCCCAGGTGTCGACCGCACGTCCCGTTCGCCGTTCGAGTCGCCGAAGCGCTTCCTCAACGAGCCGAGCCTGAAGACGCCGCAGTTGAACGAACCAGAGAATCTTGTGTGCAAAAAACAGCAGGGCACCGAACATGCCGATGTAAAAGGCAGCCGCAACAAGTGACCCAATAGACGCCAAGCACCCTCCTTCTTAGCGCTCCTACCTTAGCTGAACCGCGGCGCGATACCCAAACCTCGATGGGCTAAAATCTCCCCAATCTGAGCCGGTAGCCTGCCAGCAGCCCTCTCGCACATACGGAACGCGTCGCAGACAGTGGGGAGTCACGACTCTGTATCGGCAGATCTACGAACTAGGAGTGAGCGTTAATCTATGCACAGGCATTGCAAACTCCTCTGAGCCGCACGTCCAGTTGCCCGTGAGCCGTCGACGTAAACCGTTCCGGAAACGGGATGCACACCGCATCTTCGGGCAACAGGGAGATGCCGCCGCATTCACTGCACACAAAATACGGATGTGATCCAGGCCTTGAACCTGAGGATGAAACAAACCTGAAGCGCCAAACGTGATCTCCTACGTCGTCGCGGTGCAGGATTCCGCGATCGGTGAGATCGACCAGATTACGGTACACGGTGGCCCGGTCGAAACCACGATCGGAAAGCAAAGAGCAGACTTCGGAGTGGCTCAGCGGACCCTCTGCGTTTGCCAGACATTTCAGCACAGCCAGTCGGGCTGCTGTAGCTCGGAGGCCGTGTTCACGCAGCATCGTGCGTAATTCAGTAACGGAGTTCATTTCGTCTAGAATTGGAGCGGATGCTAGGAGAACCGTCGCCTTGATGCAACGCGAATGCTGCTGCAAAGAAGATGCATTATGGTCGCTTGGCTTCTCGGGGTAGGCGCGGTGGCGGTCGGAACAGCGGCAGGACTCGCTGGACGCCGAATGCAGCCATTTTTGTCGGGCATCGCCACGTTCGCTCTGGTGAGCGCGTTGACTATCGTCATCGGACAGCTGCTTCCGGATGCCATCGAACACCTGGGCCTGGCGGCTGTGCTCACCTTTGCCGCGGCCGGGTGCCTACCGATGACCCTGGAAAAGGTAGCTCGCGCCGTATCGAGTCGAACGAGCAAAGGCCGAGCGCGCCGGCACGCGGACGTGATCAGCCTCGAACTTAGCTATGCAGGTCTTGTACTCCATAAAATCGGAGACGGCGGAAGCATCGCCGCATTGTCGACTCCATCCCATGCGGGGCATGGGCACTGGGATGTGATCGTCGCTGTCGGCGTCCATACCGTACCCATCGTGGCTGTGTTCGTACTCGCAACGCGACGCCTGTTCGGACTGCGTGCGGCGCTGTACCACGCCGCCGGACTGGCACTGGCCACGGCAACGGGTGTGGTGCTTGTCGACGTCATCCCCGCGGACTTCTTGAATGAAGTCGAACCTTGGCTTTCCGTGGTGGTAGGCGGGCTTCTACTGCATGTCGTGCTGCACGACTGGGGCCCTCGACCTACCTGGACACGCAAGGGACGAGTCGTCGACGTTCTTGCCGCCGCGGCTGGCGTCTCGTTGATGTTCCTCCCAAGTCACAGCCACAGCAGCGGGTCAATACGGGCCGAGGTAGGTCGCGTCTTCCTTGATCTCGCGTTGGAAGCGGCGCCCTCCTTGCTGATCGGGCTCGCTATTGGCGCAGCACTTCAGACCTTTGGAGGCCAGCTACCCCTGCAGTGGCTCCAGCGAGGCTCGAGCGTTCGCCAGGCGGTTCAAGGAGCGGTGATCGGAGCTCCGCTTCCCGTTTGCTCTTGCGGCGTATTGCCACTGGCGCAAGCACTTCGAACCAAGGGAGCAGGAACACCGCTGGTCATCGCCTTCCTTTTGGCCACTCCTGAACTGGGCGTCGAAAGCTTTGCACTCTCGGTTCAGTTTCTCGGATGGCACTTTGCGATTCTGCGACTCTTTGCCGCTGTGTTCATCGCCGTTGTGGCCGCACTGGTGATGTCTCGATTCGCCCCCCGAGCCGATCGCGGCGAGAACACTCGCTCGGAGCCCTCTCAAGACATGCAAGAGGTCCCCGCTCCACATGTGATCTCACGCTGGCTGGCCAATCTAGAGGATCTTACGGTTCACATAGCCCCTTGGACCCTGGTCGGACTTCTCGTTGCGTCTTTTTCTGCGACGATCGTGCCGCCTCAAGGGCTGCAGCAGTACGCCTCAACCACCTTGGAACTATTCGTGGTGACATTGATCGCACTTCCTACCTACGTGTGCGCAGCGTCGGCAACGCCCCTTGCCGCAGTGCTCATGGCCAAAGGTCTCTCTCCCGGTGCGATGCTGGCCGCCTTGCTACTCGGCCCAGCAACCAACGTGGCCACCGTCGGCTGGCTTAGAGGTGCTTACGGAACGCGCGCCACTGCGATTACCTTGGTCGCAGTCCTGGGGATCACCTGGCTAGGTTCCTATCTGATCAATCGGTCGACTTTCGAACTACATCTATCTGCCGAGCAGGCGGTCCACCATGAGCACGGGATTCCGGCTTTCGCCGCGCTCGCGGTGCTTTTGCTCCTGGTGCTTCGAAGCCTCTACCAGGTCGGCGTGCGGCAATGGCTCGGGTCGATCCAGCTGGGCGGGCACCATCACGGACACGGGCACCATCACGGACACGGGCACCACCACGGACACGGGCATGGCTAGATCGAAGGAGACAGAAACAAGGCGTAGTGGAGCACGAGATGTCGCTTTTCAGAGGGGCTAGGAAGACGCCTTCTTCTTCTTTGACGCCTTCTTAGTTGCAGCCTTTTTCGACGTTTTCTTTTTCGTCACAGGGGTCGCCTCGACAGCATCTTTTTTGGAGGATGCCTTCTTTTTGGTCGTTGTCTTTTTTTTCTTGGATGCCGCTTTCTTCGTTCGTTTTTTGCTCGGTCCTGCTTCCCGACGTAGTTGCAGCAGCTCCTGAGCTCTCTCCTGGGTTAGCGTGTCTGGATCGTCACTCGAACGCAGACTCGCATTGGTTTCGCCGTCAGTCACGTACGGGCCAAACCGCCCCTTACGGAGGGTGATCGTCTGACCACTCACCGTGTCTTCGCCGAGCTCGCGGAGCGGCTCCGCAGCCGCCCGACGTCGCCGAGTCGGTGCTTTGGAGAGCAGTTCGAGAGCCTCGGCCACAGTGACGGTGAAGATCGATTCCTCACTCGGCAAGGTCCGACTTTCTTTGCCCTTTGAGATATAGGGGCCGAATTTGCCGTTTCTGGCTAGGATCTCCTCGCCATCTTCAGCGACGCCAACCGCACGGGGTAGTGACAGAAGCCGAAGCGCATCTTCGACGGTCAGCTCAGCGGGATCCATCGACTTGAAGAGTGAGGCGGTCTTCGGTTTGGAGCCGTCTTCGGGCTTTTCCCCAAGCTGCACGTAGGCTCCGTACTGACTGGTGCGGAGCAGTACCGGCAGTCCGGATTCTGCATCGACTCCGACCTGGCGGTCCGAACTGGGGGCGTCCAAAAGCTCGATCGCTTTGTCGAGTGTGAGCTCGTCCGGAGGCATCTTCTCGGGGATTTGGGCAGTGTCTTCGCCGCGCACGAGGTAGGGGCCAAACTTTCGGCCTACCCGCACCTGAATCGCAAGGCCGTCTTTGTCTTCCCCGAGTACGATCGTATTCACCGCACGCGCATCGATGGCTTGCAGATTAGAGCTCACCAGAGCACGCAGACCTGCGTCGAGCGAGACGCGCGACTCCGAAACAGCGGCTTGCGGGGCTCCAGACACCACAGCGGATTCTCCACCCTGTGAGGTGCCGTGGAACACTCCGAGCTCCGTCGGTTGGCCATCGCCCTGGCATCCGTCATTCGTATTCGCCGGCAACCCACCTCCGAAGTAAAAGCGACGAAGCCAAGGAACAGTTGCCTCATCTCCGCGGGCGATGGCGTCGAGCTGATCCTCCATGCGGGCGGTAAAGGCGTAGTCCACAAGACCACCGAAATGCTGCTCGAGCAGCGTGATCACGGCAAATGCCTTGAACGAGGGAACGAGGGCCGTACCTCGCTTCCAAGCGTACTCTCTTGCCAGAATTGTGCTGATGATCGACGCATAAGTCGATGGGCGACCCACGCCGAGTTCCTCCAGACGTCGCACCAAAGAAGCCTCGGTAAAGCGGGCACGCGGCTGAGTCTCGTGAAGCACCGGTTTGAACTCTTGACCCGCAAGCGACTCACCCTCTTGCACTGGAGGCAGCGGGCGCTCGCGGTTTTCGAGTTCCGCCTCGGGGTCGTCGCTCCCCTCGACATATGCGCGCAAAAAACCCGGGAACGTAATGGTCAGACCGCTGGTGGAAAATTCGACCGAATCGGGGACGCCGTTTCTCTTAATCGCTCCCGAGATCCGAACCTGCAGACGATGACCGACGGCGTCCTTCATCTGCGAAGCGACCGTGCGTTTCCATACGAGCTCGTAGAGCTTGGCCTCGTCAGGACCGACCTCTTTTGCGACCTCCGCCGGCAGCCTGAAGGAATCACCGGCCGGGCGAATCGCTTCATGTGCTTCCTGGGCATTTTTGACTTTTTTTCGATAGAGGCGCGGCTGCTCCGGCAGATAGTGGGCACCGTAAAGCCCCTCTATATGCGATCGGGCCGCGGTTAGCGCCGAGTCCGAAAGCGTGGTGCTGTCCGTACGCATGTACGTGATGTATCCAGATTCGTAGAGACGCTGGGCGGCCTTCATCGTGCGAGACGAGCTAAATCGTAGTTTGCGGCCGGACTCCTGTTGTAGGGTGGAGGTCATGAAGGGCGCGGCTGGAGCCCGCTTGTACGGCTTGCGCTCCACGGAGCGAACTTGGAACGTGCCGTGATCAAGGGCCGATTTCAGCTCTTTCGCCTGTAGCTCATCGAGCAAAAGCACGTCTTTGCTCAGCCTGCCGAGATCATCAAAATCCTTGCTGGTCGCCAACCTCTGTCCAGACACCGAGATTAGATTGGCCTCGATTTTCTGATGTGCTGCCTCCGAGGAGGGGGTGTCCGGCAGGAAATTGCCGTTGATGTCCCAGTATTTTGCGCTCTGAAAACGTATTCGTTCGCGCTCTCGCGCTACGATCACCCGGGTGGCTACGCTCTGAACACGTCCAGCCGAAAGCCCCGGCATCACCTTCTTCCACAGAACCGGGGACACCTCGTAACCGTAGAGACGATCGAGAATTCGTCTGGCCTCCTGCGCGTCTACCAAGTGCCTGTCGATATCCCTAGGATGGTCAAGCGCGTGCTGGATCGCTTTTTTGGTGATCTCGTGGAACACCATCCGCTTCACCGGAACCTTCGGTCGCAGCACTTCAGATAGATGCCAAGCGATCGCCTCTCCCTCCCGATCCTCATCGGTTGCGAGCAGGAGCTCATCAGCCTCTTTGAGCAGAGCCTTGAGCCTGGTGATGTGACTCTTTTTTTCTTCGTCTACGATGTAAAGAGGTTTGAAGTCATTTTCGACATCCACGCCCAAACGAGCAACCTCTCGCGAGCGCTTGTCCTTTTTCAGCTCTGCTGGGACGTCACTAGCCCGTTTAGGCAGGTCACGGATGTGTCCGATCGACGACTCGACGACAAAGCGCTCCCCGAGAAAGCCGGCGATCGTGCGGGCTTTGGCAGGTGATTCAACGATGACAAGGGATTTGGCCACAAGACGGGTAAATACGGACTGCTCAGCTCTTGTCAAATCCTCGGAGCAATCGCGGACCGTGATCGATCGAAGAGCAGCGTACGTCAAGGTGGAGGCACGTTGTCCAATTTGTGCATCGGAGCCCGAGCCAGAACATCTCTAAGACACTGTAATCTCTAAGGATGCGAGCTTCTTGATACGCGCTACCATCGAGTAGAGACCGTTGCTGCGCCCGACCGAGAGGTGTTGATCCAATCCGATGCGCGCCATCGTCCCTTTGGGATCGATCGCAAGAATCTCAGCAGCTTGTTTGCCTGAGTACAAACTCAGCAAAATGTACACCAGGCCGCGTACGATGTGCGCGTCGCTGTCCGCTTCAAAACAGAGCGCCCCCTCTGCATTTTTGCGGGCAACCAGCCATACCTGACTCATGCACCCACGCACTTTATTTTCCTGGACCCTATGGGCCTCCTCCATGGGTGGTAGGGACCGCCCCAGCTCGATGAGGTAGCGATAGCGGTCGGTCCAGTCTTCGAGGAAGGTGATGTTGTCCACCAACTCTTCGATGTCCATAGGTGCCACGCTCGGACGTTAGAGCGGAACGACCGTCAAGGCCAACAGCTTGCCAGCGACTGTCCCTTTGGACATGGAACAAACTACGGGAGCGAACTGGGCTTCATCTCGACGAAACGCGGTGGTTTTAGGCTGCTCCACAGCACGAAACCCGGCAGCGACCGCGCTGAAGTGACCCAAAGCGTAGGTTTTTTCTCAAAACAAGCGCGGCGGGTCGCCCGTGGGGTCAAATTGTTTCAAAAGTATGCTCGTGATGCTTTCGGGAATCGATGACGTTCGCATACGCGAACTGCGGCCAGTGCTGTCTCCGGCGGTGCTTATGGATGAGGTTCAGCCCTCCGCCGCGGGCCAAGAAACCGTGGCGACCACCCGCCAACAGATCTCAGAGATCCTCCACGGGAGGGCGGACAAACTCTTGGTCGTGGTCGGGCCTTGTTCGGTACACGACCCGAACGCTGCCCTCGAGTACGCGCAGCGCTTGGCGGATTTTCGGGCTCAGGTCGACGATCAACTTCTGCTCGTCATGCGCACGTACTTTGAAAAACCCCGAACGGTCGTCGGTTGGAAAGGCCTTATCAACGATCCCGACCTCGACGGTTCTTGTAAGATCAACCACGGGCTTCGCATCGCACGCACCTTGCTGAGGGATATCTCTGAGCTCGGCATACCTGCAGGCACGGAGTTCTTAGACCCGATATCCCCTCAGTTCGTTGCTGATTTGGTGAGCTGGGGCGCGATCGGAGCTCGGACAACAGAGAGCCAGGTGCATCGCCAATTCGCCTCGGGTCTGTCGATGCCCGTCGGGTTCAAGAACGGGACGGGGGGTGCGATCAAGCTCGCCGCCGATGCGGTGAACGCGGCCGGCCACGCTCATAGCTTTCTGGGAGTCACAAAGCAGGGAACCTGTGCGATCGTAGAAACCCAAGGAAATCCAGACTGTCACGTGATTCTGCGCGGCGGAAGTGCAGCGACAAACTACCAGGCCGAACATGTGAAGGAGGCAACCGAGATGTTGACGAAGGCCGGATTGGAGCCTCGTCTGATGGTCGACTGCAGCCACGGCAACAGCCGCAAGAATCATGAAAACCAGCCCGGCATCGCAAGAGACCTGGCCGGCCAACTGCGCTCGGAGTCATCAGGAATCTTTGGGGTGATGGTCGAAAGCTTTCTCGTCGCAGGGCGTCAAGATCTACGGCTGGATCACCCGATGACCTTCGGCCAGAGCGTGACCGATGCGTGCATCGACTGGGAAACGACCAAAGAGGTGCTCTTGGAACTTGCAGACGCGATAGAGACCCGTCGATCCAAAGCACATAACGCATGAGTCTCTCGAAGGCGCATGGGTTCCGATGACCACAATTCCCGTACCGGTTGAGATTCGAGCGCCTCTCGGAGCGCAGACCCTAGAGATCGATTGGAGCGATGGAGGCACCAGCTTTTTGCCACATCGACTCTTGCGGGCGTTCTGCCCGTGCGCCCATTGCCAAGGTCATCAAGGCCCCATCCGCTATGCTCCGGTGATAGACCAGATACCGGCCCCTTCGCTCGACCTCCAAAACCTTGAGGAGGTCGGCAACTATGCGCTGAGGCTCGTGTGGGCAGACGGGCACGCCACCGGCATCTACGCTTTTCGTTATCTGCTCGCACTCTCTGAACTCGGTGATGCTCCTGATTCAGTGCTGAGGACGAGCACCTTTGAACGATAGCTGTCTGGTCACAATCGGGCTAGCTTGGTCGCCCATGCACACGACGCCGACGACAGAGGCCTCACGGAACGTGCTCCTCGCACTCACCACCCTCACCGCGCTCGCCTGCTCCTCCGAGCAGACGTCGTCTTCTCACTCGCATGGCGAACCAGACACGGAGCACCGCGAGGTAGGACATCACGACACGGAGCACCGCGAGGTAGGACATCACGACACGGAGCACCACGAGGTAGGACACCACGACACGGAGCACGCAGCACACAAAGCCAATGTGGCATCGGGGTCTCACCCCCATGCGGAGCCTGAGAGCCGGTACAAGACCACTGGCGAGATCGTAGAAGTCGCGGAAGACCTCTCCTTTGCACGCATCCACCATGAAGACATTCCGGGGTATATGCCGGCGATGACCATGGCGTTTTTGCCGGCGACGCGAGGTCAACTCGAAGGATTCTCCACCGAGGATCGCGTGGAATTCACCTTTGTCGCGGTGAAGGATGAAGGCTTTCGAATTGAAGAGATCAGCCTGCTTCGCGAAGAAGGCGAGCCGCCTCGACCGCCGCATAGGTGAGCACTCCGTCGGCGCCGGCTCGCTTGAACGACATCAAGCTCTCTAGCAGCACCTCGTTCCAGCGGAGCCAACCCTTATCGCTTGCCGCACGAAGCATCGCGTACTCTCCACTGACCTGGTACGCGTAGGTGGGAAGTCCGGTGTTCTTTTTGACGCGATGCAGCACATCTAGGTAGGGCATTCCCGGCTTGATGAGGAGCATATCTGCACCTTCTTGCACATCTAGATCTGCCTCTCGCAGTGCTTCCTCGGTATTCTCAGGCTGCATTTGATAGGTCTTTTTATCTGAAGGGCCTAAGCTAGAAGTGCTTCCAACCGCATCCCGAAAGGGCCCGTAGAATGCGGAGGCATATTTTGCGGCGTACGAGAGTACCGCGACATCCAGATACCCGGCTTCATCCAGCGCCCTTCGAATCGCCCCTATTCTTCCATCCATCATATCGCTCGGAGCGACCACTTGGCAGCCTGCCTGCGCCTGGAGCACTGCCTGCGCGCAAAGCACGGTGACCGAACGATCGTTGACCACGTATCCATCGTGCACGAGGCCGTCCTGCCCGTGAGTCGTGTAGGGATCAAGCGCCACATCTCCTATCACACCGAGATCGGGACACGCGTCCCGCAAGCGCCTGACCGCGCGGCACATCAAGTTGCTTGGATTGAGCGCTTCAGCACCGTCTTCGGTCTTTTTTTCACTGGGCGTGACAGGAAAAAGCGCTACGGCTTGGATCCCAAGCGCATGTGCCTTTGAAACCTCATCGACCAGCACATCTATCGAGAAACGCGTTACGCCTGGCATCGAGGGAACCGCGATCCGCACCCCCTCTCCTTCGCAAACAAATACCGGCCAGATCAAGTCGTCCACTGCGAGGTGACTCTCTTTGGTCAACCTTCTCAAAAACTCGTGACGACGCATTCGTCGCATTCGTCGCTGAGGAAATCCGGGCGGGAAGGATTCGTGGCTCTTGTCGTTCATTCCGCAAATATACCGCGAGCAGCTTCAAAGCAGCCTCTCAAGTCACCAAACGCAAGCGTCATCACAGTGGGCCCGAGTCTGTGCGCTGAGTTTCGGCTGATGCGCCCGACCGGAGCGGCCTCTCTCAGATGTATCGCCGGGCGGCGTTCTCCAGATGCACAGGCAAAAGCTCCACGATCCTTTACGGAAACCGCGCGCCCGGGCAGACTGCGCCCGTGGAACGAGAAGGTCAACCACCACGGGAGCGTGAAACGCGAGAGCAGAGCGGAACCCACGAATGCGAAACGGCTTCTTCGACCCTGCGTCTAGGAACGACCGATCCGGATCCTGTCGTGCTCCCCTCAGAACGGCCTCCACCGCAAACCGAATCCAAACCGGCAGCCAAGAAGGCCCGATACAGCCCAAGGCAACTCCAGAGGGAGCCAGCGCAAAAAGACGATGGTGGTGATCGCCTCGATGACCGCTATCGACTCGAATGCGAGGTGGGACAAGGGGACTCGGGTATCGTCTACCGTGCTCGGCACCTAGAAACCGATCGCCAAGTCGCGGTCAAAGTGCTTCAAACCGCAGAGAGAGCTGGTCCAAATCTCCGGCAGCGATTTCTGCGCGAGGCACGGATCGTCGCCGCGATCGATCACCCGAACATCGTCAAAGTCAGCGATTTCGGGATCACCGAAAGCGGGACGATGTATTTTGCAATGGAGTACATCGACGGGCGACCACTCAGTAAATTGCTCGGCGGCGGAGTGCGCATGGAGCCATCGACCATGATCTCCATCGGGACCCAGATCTGTCGGGGTCTAGACGCGGTGCATTGCCAGGGCATCGTGCATCGAGACCTCACCCCGGACAACATCTTGGTCGTCGGTTACGGGAGGAAAATGGAGGTCAAAGTTGTCGACTTCGGGATCGCCAAGATCGTGAGCGACGTCCGAAAGCTCACCCAAGCAGGTTCGATCTGCGGCACGCCCAGCTACCTCTCGCCGGAGCAAGCCTCGGGCACTGAAGTCGACTCACGCTCTGATATCTATTCGCTAGGAACGGTTCTTTATGAGGCCGCAACCGGGATCCCCCCCTTTGTCGCGGAAGGATCGATTACCGAGGTGCTACGACAGCATCGATTCGAGGCGCCTGTGGCACCGAGTCTCTTGCGAACCGAGGGTCGACCCCTAGGACATCTCGAGGAGGTGATGATGCGTTGCCTCGAAAAAGACCCGGATCACCGCTATCAGACGATGCGTGAGCTAGAGCAGGCGCTTGAAGGGCATCGCGCCCGTTCCTCAGAACGTGCTGCAGAGAACATGCCCTGGTTCCGATTCATCTCCTCACGGAAGGCGCTTTGGGTATTCGGTGCCCTTACCGCACTCGCTCTAACAGTCGCCGGACTGTGGGCGCTCTACAGTACGCTTCGATAGGCCTGCGTGCTTGTCGACCCCAGGAGGCCGTGATAGCGCCAATAGATGACTAGAGAAGATCTCAGCCCGCAGTATAGGTGTTCAGACTACCTCGGTCTTCTGTTTCTGGCAGTGCTGTGCTTCGGTTGTGGTGATGCGAGCAGCGACAGCGTGAACCGATGTCGGTACTCAGGAACGGAAGATGCCACTGCATCCTGTCTCATCGCCACTCAATCTGACGAACACTACGTCTCTCAGGCACTGGCCTACTTCGATACCCTAGACATCGATGCCCCCCGCGAAAGCGTACCCAGCTACCACGAGCAGGTGGCGCGTTGGGAGTGGCCCCCCTGGCTCAAGCTTACCGGGTACGGTCGCGACGCGATGAACAACACCGCCGCCGCACTGCGCGTTCTCGATCCATCGACAGTGCCCGTTCGAGACTGTCGTTTTTTCGAATCACAGCCTTTTGCCCGCTGCTACGTCGAGTTTGAGTACCGGAACGGCCCATGTCCGATCTACGAGGAGTTTACCTTCAACGACCAAGGTGAAGTCACCTTCATCGAGGCCTGGTCCGACCTACCCGGGCTCTTACCGCAAGACCGAGATTCGGATCCCTGGGCGGAAGATCAGGACTATCCGAGAATCGCGAATCTGGTCCCCGGGCTAGGTAATGAAACTGGCACGTCGGACTTGCAAAGCCGAGGCATGGCCGAGCTTAGCGCGCGATTTCCGGATGTTGCGGACTTTGCACAGCGGGCAGAAAATTGGGAGGTCGCTTGGGTTCGAGAGCTTGGCCAGGTGGACCCAGCCTTCTTCGAAATTGGATGCGGATGGGAACACGACGGCACCGAGGAGCCGTAGATGCGCTGTCGTCCCCGAGACAGCTCGGTGGAATCAACTTGACCGAGTTAAGTTCTGCGCCCATCTTCTTCGCGGTGAGTCTCCCCACTCAAAACAGTGATGCCTCCTACGGTAGCGACCACGCCTCTACCACTGCATTTGAATCTACCATTGCATTTGAATCTACCATTGCATTTGAGTTGGGCTATTTACCGGGACCAGGCTGTCTGGCTGGACACGATCTTCTTGGGCCGGGCCATCTGGTTAGCTCGAGCCTTCTTTCACCCATTCCAAGCCCGATTCGCCTCACAGCAGACTCCGTCAAACCGGCGACCGATATAAAAGGGGCAATCGATTCCGCAGAGATCGCGGACAGCTCCGTAGGCATTACAGAGGACCTCCTAGCCCTAGAAATTCTAGGAGCTACCGCGGGGCACCTCTAGCACATACGGACACGACGAGAACGCTAGAAACCCCGCACCCGCTCGGTGCGGGGTTTTTTGTTTTTACCCTTTTGTTTCTGTCCGACACTCCCCAGAAAAGACGACCGAAATCCTAGACGACCACCAGCCAACCAGAAAAAGCGAAAACGATTTTTGCAAGATTCGCTTGTTGCGACTGTTCCCAACACCACACAAGGCCGTGTCCCACACGAGGCGCCCTATGGAGGATGCATGACCGCCGCCGAACCGATCACAGACCATTCGATACCCGATCGAAGAGGCCAAACACTCACGGGCGCCGAAATACTCTGGGAATCCCTCGTGCGAGAAAGGGTGCGTGTCGTCTTTGGATATCCAGGCGGCGCGATCATGCCGGCGTACGACGCCTTGCCCAAATATCCGATTCGGCACGTGCTCACACGACACGAGCAGGGCGCATCACACATGGCGGACGGATACGCCCGCGCGTCGAATGGAGACGTAGGGGTTGCCCTCGCAACTTCCGGACCTGGGGCGACCAACCTGGTGACCGGAATCGCCACCGCGATGCTGGACTCGATTCCGACCGTGTTCATTACGGGCCAGGTGCCGAGTCCGCTCATCGGGAGCGATGCATTTCAAGAGACCGACATCACCGGCGTCACCCTGCCCATCACCAAGCACAACTACCTTGTCACAACGCCCGACGGCATCGCGCCTGCCATCAAAGAGGCGTTCTACATCGCACGCTCTGGCCGACCGGGGCCGGTGGTTATCGATATTACAAAAGATGCGCAACAGAAGAGCGCAGTCTTTGAGTGGGATGAAGAGGACGTAGAACTCCCCGGCTACAGACCCGACCATTCTCCGATGCCGAGCGACATCGAACACGCCCTCAAGCTGATTCGTGAAGCGGAGAGGCCAGTCGTCCTCGCTGGAAACGGAATCGTTAAATCCAACGCAACCGGAGCGTTGCTGTCCTTCGTCACCAGAACCGACATACCTGTTGCATGCACGCTACTCGGATTGGGAGGGTTTCCCGCCACCCATCCTCAAAACATGGGGATGATGGGCATGCACGGGGAGGCTTGGGTCAACACTGCGATTCAGGAAGCGGACCTTCTTATCGCACTCGGAATGCGATTTGATGATCGAGTGACCGGCAATCTAAATTCCTACGCCAAAAACGCCAAAAAGATTCACGTCGAGCTCGACCCTGCCGAGGTGAACAAAAACGTCAAAGTCGATGTGGCGATCATCGGAGACGTACGTGACGTCCTTACCCGGCTTCATCAAGAACTCGATGAGCACAGCCGGGTACACTGGCAGGATCGCATCCGAGCGCTACGCGGGGACGCTGCGGTTCGCGACATCAAAAACCTACCGGACAACGGTCATCTCTACGCGGCCCACGTCATCCATGATCTCTACCGACTCACCGAGGGCCGCGCGCTGGTGGTCACCGACGTCGGTCAACATCAGATGTGGGAAGCCCAGTACTACAAGCACGATCACGCCCGAAAACTGCTCACAAGCGGCGGGCTCGGCACGATGGGCTTTGCGCTACCTGCAGCCATTGGGGCACGGTTTGCCTGCCCGGAGGACGACGTCTGGGTGATCGCAGGAGATGGCGGATTTCAAATGACCGCTTGCGAGCTGACGACCTGTTTCCAAGAAAGCGCCAAAGTCAATATCGCGATCATCAACAATGGCTACTTGGGCATGGTTCGCCAGTGGCAGCAGTTCTTCTACGGGGGTAGGTACGTGGCGACGCCAATGGTCAGTCCCGATTTTGTAAAGCTGGCCGAAGCACATGGCCTTACCGGCCTTCGCGTGGACAAGCGTGAAGACGTTGGACCCGCGGTTCGGCAGGCACAAGCTACCAAGGGCACCGTGGTGATCGATTTTCGCGTGGAGCAAGAGGATTCCGTTTATCCGATGGTCCCCGCTGGAGCCGATCTTGCCGACATGATCCGTCGCCCAGCCACCAAGGGTGAGTCCCACAATCCCATCTTCGAAACCGCGGAGGACTAGGCACCATGGATAAAAACGAAGAAGCAGCGGTCGAGTCACAAAAAACGGAGAGAACCTATGTGTGCCATGTCGAGGACAAACCAGGTGTCTTGAACCGAGTCGCCTCTCTGTTCCGCAGGCGCAGCTTTAACATCGTATCCCTCAACGTCGGCCGCACCCATGAAGAAGGGGTGTCGCGAATGACCATCGTGACGCATGCCGACACCGATACCGCGAAGCGCATCGAGGCGAACCTCTACAAGCTCGTCAACGTACTGCGCGTCGATGAGATTACCGACATGCCTCGAGTTGTGCGCAACCTGGCGCTGATCAAAGTCATGGCGGGCCCCGACGAACGAGCACAGGTGCTTCAAATCTGCGAGGTATTTCGGGCAAGAGTCGTCGACGTAGCTCCGAAGTGTCTCATGCTCGAGATATCCGGTACTCAAGAAAAGATCGAGGGTCTCATCTCCGTACTGGAGCCCTTCGGAATCTCAGAATCGGTACAAACCGGCGCTATTGCGATGACGCGCGGGACTGAGGCGAGCGAGAAACCTATTCTGCGATCGGTCAGACCAAAGAAGAACTTTGAAGCCGCGTAGTCCCTATCACTCCTACGTCCACAGGGTTGCGTATCCAAACCATCCTGTACGTCCGTACTCGTTCTAACCTAAAAGAGGAGAAGTTTAGAAATGGTCCACATCCGCTATGACAAAGACGCCGATCTCGAACTCATCAAGAGCAAGAACGTCGCAATCGTGGGTTACGGCAGTCAAGGACACGCGCATGCGCTAAACCTGAAGGAAACGGGTGTGGACGTAACCGTGGGACTTCGCTCGGCAAGCAAAAGCGTGAAGCAGGCACGCGGTGCCGGACTCAAAGTGACGAGCGTTCGAGAAGCGTGCGAATGGGCCGATGTGATCATGGTTCTTGCTCCGGACACCGCACAGCCCGCGATCTACCAGGAGGATATCGCGCCTGCGCTGCAGCCCGGAAACACGCTCATGTTTGCCCATGGTTTCAACATACGATATGAAACAATCGCACCGCCTGCAGATATAGACGTTTCGATGATCGCCCCAAAAAGCCCAGGTCATCGCGTTCGGGAAACCTACCAGGAGGGAGGCGGCGTTCCTGCCCTACTCGCCGTGCATCAGGACGCCACCGGCAACGCGGATGCTTTGGCGCTCTCGTACGCGGCCGGCATCGGAAGTGCACGCGCAGGTGTGCTCAACACCACCTTTGCCGAAGAAACGGAAACCGATCTATTTGGCGAGCAGGCAGTTCTTTGCGGGGGAGCCAGTGAACTCGTCAAAGCCGGTTTCAAGACCCTGGTTGACGCAGGCTATCAACCCGAGGTGGCCTACTTTGAATGCCTACATGAACTCAAGTTGATCGTCGATTTATTCTACCGCGGCGGACTGAACTATATGCGCTACTCGGTAAGCAATACGGCCGAGTGGGGAGACTATCAATCCGGGCCTCGAGTGATTACCGAGCAAACGCATGCAGCGATGAAGCAAATCCTTAGCGAGATTCAGGACGGAAGCTTTGCCAAGCGGTGGATCGAAGAAAATGAAAAAGGTCGGCCTGTATTCGAAGCGCAAAGGCGAAAAGAGCAGGAACAACCGATCGAACGAGTTGGAATGCAGCTGCGTTCGATGATGCCCTTTGTCGACCCGGTCACGGTGAAGCCAGGAGAATAAACTGCAGACGCTCGAGCCCGGGACCTGTTCGATGATCGACCTGTTCGACGATCGATGAGACAAGCCCAGGATCGATCACGATGCAGCGCTTTACAAAGAAAGAGTGAACACCTCGGAGCGGGGGATGAAAAAACGATGAGCCAAAAATCGACACAAAGTGAATCGGACTACGTACGCATTTTCGATACCACGCTCCGAGATGGAGAGCAGTCTCCAGGCGCTACCCTAACTTCCCAAGAAAAGCTCGACGTGGCGAAAGCGCTATCTCGACTTGGCGTCGACGTGATCGAGGCTGGATTTCCCGCGGCGTCTCCGGACGATTTGCAGGCCGTAAGAGAGATCGCGACCCACGTCGGCAATGAGGCACGCAAAGGAACAGCGGACAGCGCGTTTAGAGAGCCGCCCGTCATCTGCGGTCTAGCGCGGGCAATGAAAAAAGACATCGAGAAGTCTTGGGAGGCAGTCCGAGCCGCCAAGCATCCTCGAATCCACACCTTCCTCGCTACCTCACCGATTCATCGCGAACACAAGCTGCGGATGAGCAGGAGCGAGGTCGTCGATCGGATTCGAATGATGGTCGCGTACGCCAGGAACCTCTGTGAGGATATCGAGTTTAGCCCCGAGGATGCGGGACGCACCGAACCGGACTTCCTTTACGAGGCGCTTGTCGCCGCGATCGAAGCAGGAGCGACCACCCTCAACATCCCCGATACGGTGGGCTACACGCTGCCGGATGAGTTCGGCAACTTGATTCGAGGGATCAAAGAGCACGTTCCAGGCGTGGATCAAGTAACCCTCAGTATCCACTGCCACAACGACCTCGGTCTTGCGACAGCAAACACCTTGGCAGGCGTCTGTGCAGGTGCGCGACAGGTCGAGGTAGCGGTCAATGGAATTGGAGAGCGCGCCGGCAATACCGCCCTCGAAGAGGTGGTGATGGCGCTGCACACACGAAAGAAACTGCTTGGACTGAACACCGGAATCGTCACGACTGAGTTACTCAAAACAAGTCGATTGATCTCGAAAAGCACGGGCATGATGGTTCAAGCCAATAAGGCGATCGTCGGCGCGAATGCCTTCGCCCACGAGGCCGGAATCCATCAAGACGGCATGCTCAAGCATCAAGAAACCTATGAGATCATGCGTCCGGAAACCGTGGGTGCAGCAAAGACCCAGCTCGTCCTGGGAAAGCACTCCGGACGCCACGCCTTCGCTACGCATCTTGAAGAGCTGGGATACCCCATCGAGGGAGACGAGCTCAAAAGCGCCTTTGAGCGCTTCAAGACTCTCGCTGACAAAAAGAAATACATCACCGACGCCGACATCGTCGCCTTGATCACCAGTCAGATCTATCAGCCTAAACCACACTTCGCACTCGACGCGCTCCAGGTAGGATGCGGCACGATGGGAATGCCCACGGCAACCGTTCGTCTCAAAACAGAGGACGGGAGGGCGCACACCGAGGCTGCGGTCGGTGATGGTCCGATCGATGCATGTTACCGGGCGATCGACGCGATCGTACAGACGCAAACAAAGCTACTTGAGTTCTCGGTGAACTCGGTGACGGAGGGGATCGACGCGCTCGGCGAGGTCAGCGTTCGCGTAGAGGGAGACCAGACCAGCGACCCCATCAACCCGCAGCACGGCGCTCGCGACGCGCGCGTGTATCACGGCCACGGTGCGGACACCGACATCGTCGTCGCCAGTGCCAAAGCCTACGTTTCCGCAATCAATCGGCTGTTGACCGCAGTCGAGACCCGAGGCGCAGTATCATGAGCCATCCCACGAATCTCTTTGAACACGTTTGGAACCAGCATATCGTCGCCAGCGAATCGAACCGGCCGAGCGTTCTCTACATCGATTTGCAACTGATTCACGAGGTCACCTCACCGCAGGCATTTGACGGGCTGCGCGCTCGCGGCCTGAAAGTGAGGCGCCCCGATCGAACCGTCGCAACGATGGATCATTCGACACCTACGGTGCCAAAAAACCTCGCGGTGATCGACGAGCTCGCAAACCGTCAGCTAGAAAAATTGCTAGATAACTGCAAAGAATTTGGAATCGAGGTATTTCCCGTGGGCCACGAGAACCACGGGATTGTACACGTCATCGGTCCAGAACTAGGACTGACTCAGCCGGGGATGACGATCGTCTGCGGCGACAGCCACACGTCTACGCATGGTGCCTTTGGGGCGTTGGCATTCGGTATCGGGACAAGCGAAGTCGAACATGTGCTTGCAACCCAATGTTTGTTGCAAAGACGTCCCAAGACCTACGAGGTTCGAGTCGATGGGCAGTTGGGCAAAGGAGTCACTGCGAAAGACATTATCCTAGGCCTCATCGCGAGGATCGGGACTGGTGGCGCTACGGGACACGTGATCGAATATCGAGGCTCGGCGATTCGCGCCCTCGACATGGAAGGCCGTATGACCGTATGCAACATGAGCATCGAGGCGGGTGCCCGCGCCGGAATGATCGCTCCCGATGAAACGACTTTTGAATACATCGCGGGCAGGCCAAGGGCACCAAAAGGAGCAGACTTCGAACGAGCGATCGCGCGATGGAAGCAGCTACCGAGTCAAGAGAACGCTTGCTTCGATCGCACGATTCAGCTCGATGCAAGCTCGCTAGAGCCGATGATCACGTACGGAACCAACCCAGGCATGGGCGTGCGGGTGACCGAGGCCGTGCCGCAGGAGTCCAGCTTTAGCGACCCTGGAGCGCGAGAAGCTTTTGGTAAGGCGGTCCGCTACATGGGCATAGAGCCCGGCAAGCCGCTCATCGGGACACCGATCGACGTGGTATTCATCGGGAGCTGCACCAACTCACGTCTCAGTGATCTACGCCTCGCTGCGGAGGTACTCAAGGGACGCAAAGTCAAAGACAGCGTCTGCACGCTGGTCGTTCCCGGGAGCATGAGGGTCAAACAGCAAGCAGAGGCGGAAGGCCTGCATGAGGTGTTCAAGGCGGCTGGCGCGCAGTGGCGAGAGCCAGGCTGCTCGATGTGCATCGCCATGAATGGCGACCAACTCAAGCCGGGCCAATACGCAGTGTCGACCTCCAACCGTAATTTTGAAGGGCGGCAGGGCAAGGGAGGCAGAACCTTCCTCGCCTCACCCCTGACCGCGGCTGCCTCGGCTATCCAAGGTGAAGTCGCCGACGTTCGAGTGCTCCTGAACGGCTGAGAACGCTGGATGAATCACAAATAGGAACCGTGACTCGCCGTCGAGACACAAAGAGTTGGCTGCGCCGAGCGGCCTGATGGAAAGAATCAAAACCAATGGCTCAGTTCACTACATTACGTTCCCGCGTCATTCCTCTTGATGCGCGAGATGTGGATACCGACCAGATCATCCCTGCACGCTTTCTCAAAATCACCGACAAAGAAGGTCTCGCCGAAAAGTTGTTTCACGACTGGCGTTATCTGCCCGATGGATCGGAAGACCCGGAGTTCATTACCAACAAGCCCGCCTGCCGCAACGCCCAGATACTCTTGGCAGGCGACAACTTCGGTTGTGGTTCGTCCCGCGAGCACGCCCCCTGGGCTCTTTATGCATTTGGTATACGCGCGATTCTAAGCACGTCCTTTGCAGATATATTCAAAAACAATGCGTTAAAAAACGGACTGCTGCCCGTAGAGTTGCCGCCCGAAGAGATCACCGCGACGTTCAAGGCCAGGCAAGATAGGGAAGATATCGAGGTCAGCGTCGATCTCGAACATCAGACTGTTTCCTTACCGACAGGTAAGCATGTCCGTTTTGAAGTGGACGGTTTTGCAAAACATTGTCTGTTGAACGGCATAGATCAGCTTGGGTACCTACAGTCTTTTGAGGCGCAAATCCAAGACTACGAACAGCGAACCGACAAAAACCTCTAGGTTCTATAATGGACACAAGTCAGCCACTACGCTCCACGAGTTCGACAGTCCGTCTCTACGATACGACTCTGCGTGACGGGACCCAGAGAGAAGGTCTTTCTTTCTCGTGCAAAGACAAGATACGAATCGCAAAGCGACTGGACGAGTTTGGTTTTACGTTTGTCGAGGGAGGCTGGCCCGGAAGCAACCCAAAGGATCAGGAGTTCTTCGAGAGAACCAAATATCTCGAGCTTTCTAACGCGAAACTAACCGCGTTTGGTTCCACAAGACGCGCGAATAAGAGCCCAGCAGAGGACCCTCAAATCACCTCCCTGCTCGGCGCAGAAACCTCCGTTTGTACCGTATTCGGCAAGAGCTCATTACTGCACGTATGCGAAGTGCTCCGGACAACTCGCGAGGAAAACCTCGACATGATCGAAGACACCGTCCGCTTTCTGCGTAGTCAGGGGCGGCGGGTACTGTACGATGCAGAGCACTTTTTCGATGGATACAAGGAAGACGCTGCGTACGCGGTAGAGACACTTTGGGCGGCCATTCGAGGCGGCGCTGAGGTATTGGTGCTGTGCGACACAAACGGCGGATCGCTGCCTTGGGAGATCGAACCTGTCGTGCGGAGCCTTGTCGACCAGCTCGACGATCATCCATTGGGCATTCACGCCCACGACGATACCGGTTGTGGCGTGGCCAACAGTCTCGCGGCGATACGTGGGGGCGCAAGGCACGTCCAAGGAACGATCAACGGCTACGGAGAACGATGTGGCAACGCGAATCTCTGCGCCATCGTTCCCAATCTCGAGCTAAAACTCAATCTGGAATGCGTGGGTAGCGAAAAGCTGAAAGAGCTATTCGACATCGCTCATATGGTGAGTGAACTAGCCAACATGCTGCCAAACGAACACATGGCCTACGTGGGACACAGCGCCTTTGCCCACAAAGGGGGGGTCCATGTAGCGGCAATTCGACGTGCACCTTCGAGCTATCAACATGTCGATCCGGAGAAAGTCGGCAACCGGTGTCGCGTGGTCGTCAGTGAGCTTTCGGGGCGAGGCAACGTTCTTTCCAAAGCTGAGGAGCTCGGTCTCCTGGTCGACGAACGTGTCGGACTGGAGATCCTAGAAGAGGTCAAGGCAAACGAGTCCAAAGGCATGGCTTACGAAGCAGCCGAGGCGTCTTTTGCCCTTCTCACAGCCCGCAAATCGAACGGGTATCAAGTACCCTTTGAGCTACTCGACTACCAGGTGACCGTGGGAAAGCGTACGGCGGAATCGGCCTCTTCGGATGCGAGCGTTCCCTATGTGGAAGCCACCGTCCGGGTCGCCGTAGGTGATGCGGTTCTTCATACCGCCTCTTCGGGCAACGGCCCGGTAAGCGCGCTCGATAAGGCACTGCGAAAAGCCTTGACCACCACCTATCCAGCGATCGAAGCGATTCAGCTTACCGACTACAAAGTACGTATCTTGGACGGCAAAGACGGAACAAACGCCACAACCCGAGTGCTCATCGACCATCGTAAGCATGGACGTTCTTTTTCGACGGTAGGGGCGTGCGCAAACATCATAGCAGCGTCGCTTGCCGCGCTCGTAGACGGTATCGAATACGGACTCATGCTCGATAGTGAAGCGCAAGAGCGCAAAGGACCACAGTGGATAGGCCGTAAGGATCACCCCGCCGAGACAACAGCCACTAGAATGAGGAGAACGATCTCATGAACGCACGCATTGTGCTCTTGCCCGGAGACGGAATTGGGCCCGAAATCATAGCGGCAACCGAAAAGGTTCTTTTGACAGTAGCCGAGCAAATGAACCATAGTTTTTCTTTTGAGCGTTGTCTCATTGGCGGAGCCGCCATCGACGAATTCGGCGTCGCCCTACCCGAATCAACCCAGGCAGCCTGCATGCAGGCGGATGCGATCCTGCTCGGAGCGGTAGGCGGACCCAAGTGGGACGATCCAAACGCCAAGGTTCGACCTGAGCAGGGCTTGCTCGGGATTCGCAAAGCGATGGGTCTTTTCGCCAATCTGCGACCGGTAAAGCCCGTCGCTGGACTCGAGTCCGCATCTCCACTTAAAGCCGAGCGACTCGACGGTGTCGATATTCTCATGGTTCGTGAACTCACCGGAGGAATCTACTTCGGCACGCCCCGCACTCGGGAGAGCCAAAATGGAGAACGACGAGCCCTCGACACGATGGTGTATTCGGAAAGCGAGGTCCGTCGCGTAGTACGTTTGGCATGCACCATAGCGATGGGGAGACGCAAACGAGTCACCTCCGTAGACAAGGCCAACGTGCTCGAATCGTCACGTCTTTGGAGAACTGTTGCTGATGAGGTGGCACGTGAGTTCCCGGAGATCACCCTCCAACATCAGCTGGTCGATTCGGCCGCTATGCAGCTGATCACGAGCCCGTCCAACTTCGATGTCGTTGTGACCGGAAACATGTTTGGAGACATTCTCAGTGACGAAGCAGCGGTGCTCACCGGAAGCCTAGGACTTTTGCCGAGTGCCTCGCTGGCGGAAGCGCGCTGTGGACTTTACGAACCGATCCACGGATCCGCTCCCGATATCGCGGGCAAGGGAATCGCCAATCCGCTAGGTACGATCCTCAGCGCTGCCATGCTACTGAGACACAGTCTTGAGCTTGAGCCTGCAGCAAAGTGTGTCGAGTTCGCCGTCGCACAGGTCCTCAAAGAGGGAATCCGAACCGCAGACCTCGGAGGAGACGCAACCACTGCGGCAGTCACCGAAGCAGTCTCCCGCGCAATCCAAACGAACACTGCTGCTTAACGCCTGCGTCGTAGCTCAGTCGGACCTACTCTAGGGCAGCCCTGTGCGACTTTTTCTTGTGTCACGGCCACAAGGCCGATGGCTGTTAGGGCTTGTTCATGTTCGCATGATGGCGAATCAGCAGTTCGACTTATTTGCGACTTTATCATGCTGGTCGCTAAGGCAGTTCAAAACGACGATTCGTTCATGAATGGCGTGAACGAGTTGCCAGGCTGAGGATCAGCAGCGGTTGGCACGCGATAACGGCCCGTGCGTGCAGCGACGTGTTGGGCCGGAATCAGCTCTGCGCTACGAGGCGCGAACACCGGGGCCATCTGAAACGACAGCGCTGTTGAACGTTGAGAAATGGCTGTAGATGGCACAAGTCGCAGCCGGGACAGGACCCATCCTCAAGCGGTCACAAAAGAGTTCCGGAAGACGGAACCTATGGCCCACCGAGCTCGCGCAAAATCACCCGGTCAGTGCTGGAACAAGCCTCCGTCACCAGGGAATCCCAACGATGCGACATAGACCTTTGTTTTTAATTGTTTTCATCTACATGAAAGGCCCGCTCTTGGCAGAGGCACAGGAGGCGCCGGAAGACGAAACGTCTACTAGACCGTCAGTTCAACAGACTGCAGACCCGGTACGGATGGCGACGCAGATCGAGCAACTCATTGCGGGAGAGCTCGATCCTATGATCGATCCTGCGCAGCTGTTCTCAGCGGCAGTTGAGGATCTTCCAGAGTTGTTCGCGACGAGTGCACCGGAAACTCGCACCAGAGAGACCCGTCCGGGCCGACATCTTGTCGATGCACGCCGGGCGTTCCTTGCACTTCCAGCCGACGAAAGGCAGCGCGTCTTACAAGAACACGAGATACGTCACGACCGAGCACGAGCCGATGAGCGACAACAGCGTTCTCTTAGACAAGCACTCGCGGCCACTCTTGCCCAATCCAGACAACTTGCCGCATTCCTTGAAGGAACACTCTCTGCAGAGGTCGATCCAAGCGCCTTTCTTGTGGTCGATCTCCTAAACGAGCGAGAAGTTGCTCTGAACCAGAAACGACGATCTACGTTCACAAGCCCGGAGCAAGAGTCTGAAGAGCCTACGGCCGAAGGTCGATCACAGCCGCTTCAACTTCAGCTGCGTACTGCATATCGACAACTCGATCGTCTTCGTGGACGATACGCGGCCCTATCTGTCGATGCGCGTACGGAGCTTCATCGACGACACGCAGACGCACTTCAGATAGCGTCGCCCAACACCACTATCGTCCGTGCAGAGGCAGAAAGGGCTGCAGAGCGGGCCGCCTCGGAACGAGAGCAAGCGCTCGAGGATTCCCGCAACGCACGCTCAGAGGCGCTACGCGTTCTGGCGGAGGAACGCGCTTTGCTGCTTGGAGTGCGCGAAAACCAAGCCCAATTTTCACTGGAGCTCGCACAGCAGCACGAGCTCATGGACGTGAGTCGTGAGGAGGCACTTGGATGGGTGCGACGGGTTCGCGATCTTGCAAAAAGGTCGCTCCTGGAGGACGGGCGTCAACAAGACGCTGACCGTCTATATGGCCGTCTGGTCAGCGCCCTGAACGACTCTCGCTCTGCCTTAGGCCGAAAACTTGAATCCATCAGTTCGAGAGAACGTGCCGCCCCCGGTCCTGCCGCTGCCCCAAATGTCCCCGGTCATATCGACGCCCGAGACGTCGATATCCTCTACGACGAGCTCCGGACCTCCGAGGCGCGTTTGTCCGTCGAGTCCGAGACCATTCAGTGGGAGCACGCAGAGGTCTTACGAGACTCAGTCGTGCAAATGAACAAGGCACGGCTGCGTCTTCTTGAAAATCTAACGCCATCCAAGCGGGCGTCGCTGCGTGGATTCGGCGCGGAGGGGATTCGACAGGCGTCGCGCGAGATGGAGCAAATTGGGCTCGAAATTCGCTTTCATATTCTTGAACTGCCGCGCTTTTTCCAAACGAAGCTCGAGGAGTTACGCTCGTCGCCCCTGCCCGTGCTTCTTTCCCTCCTGCAGTTCGTCTTCTTGGTGGTGCTTTTCCGCGCCTGGCGGCGGCGCGCCGATGGCGTTCTCGACGAAGCCTACAAGCACTATGATCAAAAGCGGCTGCATTCTGTGGCGAAGCGCGTACCGGCGGTTCTTTTCTGGTACTTGAAACAGCTGCGTCGACCGGTCGAATGGCTTGCATTCGCTGCGGTGCTGGTGGGTATTGTAGCGGACATTGGCGACCTTCCCGAGATCGAATACGTGTGGATTGTGGTGCTGTGGACGCTTGTGGGCAGCCTAGTCGTTCGCCTCGTCAATGCCGTCGCTGGACGCCAAAGCCTTAAGGACGCGTCCGCGACGCTTCGAATCCGCTCGCTTCGAGTAGTCGGCGTGACCGTAGTGCTTCTCGGGCTGGTGCTTTCTCTTACAGAGTCAAGCGTGGGCCAAGGGGCCATCTACAACTGGGTGCTAAGTACCTGTTGGGTTCTCGCTGTTCCGATCGCGCTGTTGCTAGTTTACTGGTGGCGCCCCACGGTGCTCGCTCGCGCTCGTTCCAAGCACAACCCCTCGCCAGTCATCCGATGGGTTGCGTCCAAAGATCGAGGACTTGTCAGTTTCTCGGCTGCGGCGATTGGCGGTGTTTCGTTGCTTTTCGATGGCCTCAAACGCTACGCGCTTCGACAAGCAGCCAATTTCACCGTGATGCAGGGTTTACTCGCATACCTCTTTCGCCGAGAGGTTGAGAAACAGGCGGAGATTCGAGGGGCAGGGGCCAGCTATGAGCCACTCGACGATGCACCGTATTCGGCACTCGGAACCGACGTTGCCTCGAGCCATCTTGTGGAAAGAATCATGGCAAATGAAGTTAACGTGGTTCGCGAGCTCATCAAAGGCGGTAGTTGCGCCACCATCGCGGTGGTAGGTGAGCGCGGTCTAGGAAAGACTACATTCTTTGATCGGGCGACTGCACACGTCAGCGCAAACGAGGTCATTCGCATCAGCTGCCAGCCTGGCGGATTTGAGGTCGTTCTCGGCCAGCTGGCTGATGCGATGTGCCTTGAGGGTACCGTATCCGAGGCTCGGTTGGTCGAAGCGGTCCGAATTCGCTCTCCCCGCGTCGTCGCTATCGATGACGCGCATCGTCTCGTGCGCCCCTTGATTGGAGGCCTGAGAGATATCGATCGGCTCACCGACCTCGCACGAGCCGTGGGAGGCACGACCGCATGGATGCTCGCGGTCGACACGCCAGCTTGGCAGTACCTCCGGCGGGCCCGAGGAGATCGCGCCATCTTCGACGACGTCATTCGTCTCACCCGCTGGAAAGAAAAAGACATCCGAGAACTCGTCCAAAACAGGTCTACCCAGGCGGGTCTAACCCCGCGCTACGACGACCTGCTTGTCCCAAGAGAAATCGATGCATCGGGATACGGTACCGAACGGGATGATACGGAGCGCGACTTCATTCGAATCCTGTGTGACTATACAGACGGTAATCCAGCAGTTGCGCTGCATTTCTTCAGAGAGTCTCTGAGCGTTCGAGACGAAGAGGTTTATGTTCGATTGTTCAAGCGACCTCCCATGACAGAGCTCGAAAATCTACCCTCGAGTGTGTACTTTGTGTTGCGTTCGATCGTGCAGTTGGATTTGGCCTCGGAAGCGGACGTGGTTTCGTGCACTCACCTTCACCCATCGGACGTTGCCGGCGCCTTACGGTCTGCTCGCAGCCGGAGTTACATCGAAGAGGTGGACAATCGCGTGCAGGTGTCGATCGGCTGGTTCCGAGCTGTGACCTCCGTCCTCAGACGGCAACATTTACTGATGGAAACGCCATGAAGTCTCGTTTTCTAGGTTTCTGCACCATCACTGTCGCATGGGTTATTCCCACCTTGACGTCAGCTCAGGACACCAACCCCGAAGCGATCTCTCAACTTGCACGCTTGATTCGTTGGAGTGGCGTGGTCACCTCGCTTTTCTTGGTGCTCGCGGTCTGGTTCGGCCTACGAATCTCCAAAAACTTTTTCGAGAGGATGAGCAAACAGTTTCCTGCGCGTCGTCTCTTCCTTCAGAAAGTTGCGACGATTCTTCAATTCGTCGTCTACGTGATGACTGCATCGGCCGTCATCGTGCTCAGCGTTCGGGTCGACCAAACCGTCCTCGCTCTGATCGGTGGCACACTGGCGGTGTCGATCGGTTTCGCTATTCGCGATGTAGTGGCATCGTTTATCGCCGGTATCATGATTATGGTGGATCGCCCGTTTCAGGTGGGAGATCGCGTTTCTTTCGGTGGTGAGTACGGTGATATTACCGCGATTGGTCTCCGCTCTGTCCGCATGCAGACCCTCGATGACAACACGGTCACGATACCAAACAATAAGTTCATCACAGACATCACTTCCTGCGGAAACTACGGTGCACTCGATATGCAGATCGTGATGGACTTCTATATTGGGGTCGATCAGGACATCGGTGAGGCACGGAACGTCGCAACCGAAGCGGCACTCACGAGCCGGTATATTCATCTTCCCAAACCGGTAGTCGTGCTGGTCAACCAGGTGATTCAGGGCAACTACGTCGCTGTCCGACTTCGCCTCAAAGCGTACGTGCTGGACACACGTTATGAGAAAGCCTTCGAGACCGACGTCAACCTGCGAGTAATGAAAACCTTTTGCGAGCGTGGAATTCACCCCCCTGCAATCCTGCATCGAATGACCGCCATCGATATCCAACCGTCGCTCATGGCCTTGGCAACACCGCCAGAAAAGACCCAGTCCAATTGAGCTCGCAGCATGGCCCAAAAGTTGTGACCGCGGTTGTCCGCCTCGTGTCCCTTAGGTCGACTAGCATTGGCTTTTCGTCAAGCGCACGAACCGAATCGACCCGACCGTAACGCCAATCCTCAGTCAATTCATTCGGTGGTCGGTACTCGTCGCGGCCACGGTGGCGGCACTGGACAAACTGGGCGTCGAGACCTCGAGCGTGCTCGCTTTCCTCGGCGCAGTAGGCCTTGCGGTGGGCTTGGCTCTCAAAGAGACACTCGGCGACGCTGCATCCGGAATCATGCTCTTAGCGCGTCGCCCCTTCGTGGTCGGAGACAGCGTCGACATTGGAGGAAACGTCGGGACCATCGCCGGGCTAGACGTCTTCGAGACGGAGCTCATCAGGACAGACGGCGTTCCGGTCATTATTCCGAACAGCAAAATCAGATCTGGAGAAATCCGTAATTTCACGAGAGCAAGGCGTCGTCGTGCAGACCTTCACGTACGGGTGAGTTACGATGAGGATCTGGGGCGGGCGATCGAAGTGATACATGACGCCATTCGGAGGGCTCCGACGGTGCTGGAAGAGCCCACTCCTTTAGTGGACGCGCAGGAGCTCGGCGAAAATGCGGTTCGGCTTCTGGTAAGAGTTTGGACCTCCCCCGACGAACACATCGAAAAAACTCTTCAGCTAACTCGACAAATCAAGGATCGTCTCGAGGAAGCCGGCTTTGCACCACCGATCCCTCGGCGTGAGATTCGAGTGATCGAAGAAGGAGCGATTCGAACAAACGTCGACTGATGAGGCGTGGTGTTGCCATGGTCCTCTCCGAACCGTTCTTCGCGTTACTGAGGAAGGATGGCTCACACGCGTGCGCGATTCGAGGCTCCGGGAAGGGATTACCACCGTCACTGACGACGTTCATGGCTGTCGCAATCCCCTACGACGCCAGGCAGACCATCGTCTTGTCAGTCTGTAGCGATCCGAGAGGGCGTTCATCGCTTCCCCATAAACCGTGACCGTTCGGCAATCTCCAAGCTCGAGTCATTTGGTCAATTCTAGAACGTTCCCCGTTGGTTCCTTGGAGACATCACTTGTGGGACTCATCTCCTCACAAGCTTCTCCTGTCCACTGAAGATCCTAACAGTTTGGTCCATCTCCGGTCTGAGTTTGACTCGTTATCTTCTCACCCCTATCGCCAAATAGGGACTTGGTACGAAGTATGCTTCTAAGCGCGATGTGGGCGATCAAGAGAAATGCATCACGACGCGAAACTCCGTCGACAAAGAGACCGAAAACCTCGTTCCAATGCGAACAAGTATGGTGTCAAGCACTGCAAGCCTACTGCAAGGAGTCAAAACACCCGCGGCTCGCGAGTGTTCGCGAAGCCACAGTCATCTCCGAAGAAAGAGGGTCAAGCCTCCCTGTCAGCTTGGAGATACTCTGGCCAAACGGTACCGCCTCGATATGCTGATCGGCCAGGGTGGCACAGCCACCATCTACGAAGCCCTAGACCTGCAACTGGAGCGCTATGTTGCACTAAAGGTACGCAGAAAGGACACCACAGACTACGTTTCCGCACTCAAAAAAGAAGCTTACCATATGCTCCTGCTGAATCACCCGAACGTATTGAAATGCTATCAATACGATCAATGGAGAGGAGTGGAGTACCTCGTACTAGAAAGAATCCGGGGTAAGGATGCTCGTCAAAAGATGAAAGAGAGCCCTGATGGCCAATTGGGCGTCCATGATGCTGCATCTATCGGTATTCAAATACTTCAGGCGCTTTCACACATACACCAAGAGGGCGTGGTCCATGGGGATGTCAAACCTCGCAACATCCTCATCGATACATATGGTGATGCGACGCTATGTGATTTCGGAGCTTCTCAAACGACGAAGGAAGGTGCTGGTGAGAAGCTTATTTGCACTGCAGGATACGTGAGTCCAGAACGTCTCAGAGGGCACGGCTCTGACATCCGAAGCGATCTATATTCACTTGGCATGACAATTTTTTCACTGGCCAATGGTGCGCCGGCATTTGGTAGGGATCCTGAGCAAGCGATCGAGGGAAACTTAAACAAAAGACCTCCGCTTCGTTCCGCCTTGCCACCGCCGCTTCACAAGGTCGTTCGAAAATCCTTGGCTAAGTCACCACACGATCGCTATCAAACTGCAAAGCAAATGGAAGCCGCCGTCGTTCGAGCGCTAGATCGCATCAGAGTCCGGCAGCGCCTATCGCCGCTCCAACTCCTCTAACCGCACCGCAAAATCTGCTATAAACAGCAGTGAAAAAAGCGCATCCAGAGAGGAAACAGCACCATTAGACAGCGCCCTCGACTCCACTTCACGAAAGCGAGTTAGGCGCTCTGCGGAGATTCCCGTACGAAGAGCCGCAAGCGCAGCCGCCTCTGCGGCGCGTGTTCCTGGAAAAGCTGTGGCCAATCGGGATGACAACGCTCGAAAAGCCGAGCCGGATCGCCTCACAGCCCCCTGCCAGTCATGGGCGTCTACCATTGTCTCTACGTCGATGACTGCCAAGCGAGCATCGGGAGCATCGACCAAATGACTGAGGCTACGGGTGGGTGGTGGCGCTGCCTCTGGGGCTTCAGGCCGCTTTGCCAACGTGTCGACCACGTCGACCAAATCCGCAAAAGACTGAACCACCGGGGTTGAATCGGGCTCTGGCAGTGAACTCGGCTCCGGCGGAGAAGACACCTCGACCTCTGGCAGCTCAGTCTCGGTAGTGACGGCTGGAACGGATTGGCTCGACTCTTGGCGCTTCAATAAGTTCTTACGCCGTAAATCGCGTAAAACATCGGTCGTGATCGCGGTCATCGCCTCCATCACGCCCACGCCCTTGGTGGCCACCGTCTCGAAGGAGGGCGCTTGGTAGTGGTTCAAAGCCGACTCTAGTTCGCCCACCGAGGTGGTGTTGTTCATATCGCGCTTATTCCACTGGAATATCAGAGGCACTTCCGAAAGCAGCAATCCCTGCTCGCGAATATTTTCCTCGAGATTCTCAAGACTCTCTAGATTCGCTTCAAATCGACTTGCTTGCGAGTCGGCTACAAAAACAACGCCATCCGATCCGGTAAGCACCAACTTTCGAGTCGAGTTGTAATGAACCTGGCCCGGAACGGTGTAGAGCTGCATTCTTACGGAAAAGCCACCAAACTTCGGTAGCTTGATCGGCAAAAAATCGAAGTAAAGGGTGCGGTCGGCTCCAGTGGCCAGAGAGACCAGTTGTCCACGGGACTCAGGCTTTAGGCAGTGGTGGATGAACTGCAGGGAGCTGGTTTTGCCCCCAAGACCAGGACCGTAGTAGACGACCTTGATCGCCACCTCGCGCTTGAACGCGTTGACGACCGACACGCTTTTTAGCGTACCACGAGGAAGTCATTGCTGAACTGAAAAACTCATCTTGTCACTGGCTGAACGAAACCAAGCCTACATGATGCAATTTCTTTAATGTTCTGAGGGTTTCAAGCTCGCTAAGGGGGGTCATCACCGTAAGCGTGCTGACATCACGTATCCCGTCGATCCGGGAGAGCAAAAACTGCTCACGAGGGGTGATGGTCAGGGAATGAAGCGATCGGAACGCCATTCGCGCTTGCGGAACTCTATGCGGAGCGAACTGTGCGTAAAGCTCGCGAAGATGCTCCTCCTTGGCGCGTCGCAGTAAAGATCGTGCCCCCTGATGAAAAGGATCGAGATCCAAGGCACTTCGCACGAGCGAGGCAGCTTCATCGAACTGCGCCGCATCAAACATCGTCGTCGCCGTAACCACGAGCATATCGACTGGGCTGCGTTCCTCGTCGTTGCCGATCACTTCCGGAGCTACGTCGACACCAACCAGTCCATTTCGCCAGGCGCGATAGAGCTGCTCCATGATCTCCACCCGACTGTGTGGAATCCGGAGGCATAGATCACCAAGGGTAAGAGGCTCTCCGGCATCGAAAAGCACATCAAGAATGGCCATCTTGGGAGCACGACCGAGAGCGTATACCAAGGTATAATCCGTTGGAAGCAGCTCTCGAACGCGCTGCCACTCATCTAGGCGCTGCATGCCTTCCATCAGTATCTCACGGACTTCAAAGTGTGGTTCAAGCCGGCGCGTCGGCGTAAGATCGCCAAGTAGGGATGCCTCAGCATCCTCAGAAAAGATAAAGCGTCCTTCATGCCAAAAGAAAAGCTGCATGATGCAAGACTTCGCCTGATCACGCACTGCTGAGGCAATATCCTCTATGGAGAATAAATTCTCATCGAGAAGATATTCACGCAGAGTCCGGCCACTTTGAGCCGCTTCACTACTCAGCACATCCAAACGCTCGTCATCAAGAAGTTCCGACCGCAGCAGCGCCCGACCCAAATCGACAACTCTCGCATCATCGCTGGCGATACCGCTCACGGCACCTTCATCAAATCGCAGGTACCGCTCCTCAAACTCGAGAACAAGGGTGAGCGTGCCGGTCTTTCGCGACTCACCCAGCCACTGCAGGAGATCGACAAGTGGCATGGTAGTGAAGGTCCCGGAGAGGCCCATAACTTAACATAGTAACGCAAACCCGGAAAAATCGAGTTCCGGAAACGCATCTTTACTCGACAACGAGCCACTCGCTGAAATTGGCACGCTGCCTCAAGCCTCTAAGCCTGCGCGGCATCGCTAAGCTGCCGACGCCCCTTGATCCCGAGCATCTGGTTCGTACCCCAGATTCGGACCGAGCCACTGCTCAGTCTCTTCCACACTCATGCCTACTCGGGAAGCATAGTCTTCGACTTGCTCACGATCGACTCTTCCTACGCTAAAGTATCTGGCCTTTGGATGCGCGAAGTACAACCCACTCACGCTCGCTGCCGGAAACATCGAATACTGCTCCGTAAGTGAAATGCCTACGTTCTCGGCCTGGAGTAGGTCGAAGAGTCGTCCTTTGAGCGTATGGTCGGGACAGGCCGGATAACCGAACGCTGGACGAATGCCTCGGTACGTCTCGGCAATAAGCTCCTCGTTACTGTATGTCTCTTCTTCGTAACCCCAAAGGCGGCGTACTTTTTGGTGCAGACACTCGGCAAAAGCCTCCGCAAGTCGATCGGCAAGCGCCTTAACCATGATCGCACGGTAGTCGTCGTGGTCGGACTCAAACCGCCGGGCGATGGCTTCTAACCCAAGACCTGCGGTGACGGCGAACGCTCCGAGGTAGTCCGGTCGGCCGCTAGACTTGGGCGCCACGAAATCGCTGAGAGAACGGTAGGGCTCTTCATCGCGATGAATCGACTGCTGCCTAAGCATCGGAAAACGCAGTCTCTCTCGAGATCTAGAATCGTCTTCCCATACGATGATGTCGTCTCCGTCTGAGTTCGCCGGATAGAAACCATAAACTCCTGCGTGCTTTAAGCTCCCCTCATCGAGCAGTTCATCCAACATCACATTGGCATGTTCAAATAGCTCCTTGGCCGCCGCGCCATATTTCTCACTTTCAAATATCTTTGGGTACCGGCCTTTCAGATCCCATGCCGAAAAAAAGAACGTCCAATCGATAAACGTACGCAGTTCACTTAGCGACACATGCTCGACCTGTCTTGTGCCCAAGAAAGACGGAGTCGGGATGTCACAACTCACCCACTCGGTCTCAAAAGCGTTCTTCCGAGAAATCTGCAGAGGCAGCAGCGGCCGGCTTTGGCGATATCGAAAAAGCTCACGGATTCGCGACTGATCCTCGCGGTTTTTATCGTCAAATGCAGCACGACGCTTGTCATCAAGAAGACTCGACACCACGTTGACAACCCGAGAGGCATCGAGAACGTGCACGGTGCTCGACTCGTATTGAGGCGCGATCTTTACTGCTGTGTGTTGCCGTGAAGTCGTGGCACCCCCGATCAGCAGGGGCACGTCGAAACCTTGACGCTGCATTTCCTTAGCCACATGCACCATCTCATCGAGCGAAGGCGTGATCAGCCCAGACAGCCCAACAACATCACATTCGTGCTCTTTGGCCGCGCGTAGAATCTGATCGGCAGGCACCATGACACCCAAATCGATCACCTCATAGTTGTTGCATCCGAGCACCACGCCGACGATGTTTTTTCCTATATCATGCACATCGCCTTTTACGGTCGCTAGCAGTATCTTGGCTTGAGAGCTGGTACCACCCTCCTTGTCGGAAGCCATGAATGGCTCCAAATGAGCCACAGATTTTTTCATCACCCGAGCACTCTTGACTACCTGGGGGAGAAACATTTTTCCGGAGCCAAAAAGATCTCCGACAACCTTCATGCCCTCCATCAACGGCCCTTCAATTACAGAAAGAGGTTTCTTGTACTTAAGACGAGCCTCTTCTGTGTCTTCGATAACGAAATCAACGATGCCGTGAACCAACGCATGACCTAGCCGAGCATCAACATCTTGCTCTCGCCAGGTAAGATCAATCGTATTCTTTTTACCCGAGCCTCGTACCGTATCGGCAAAAGATACCAACCTCTCGGTTGCGTCTTCACGACGATTGAACAGTACGTCTTCTACCCGCTCCAGAAGGTCCTTGGGTATATCGTCATAAACCTCAAGCTGACCCGCATTGACAATTCCCATGTCCATGCCTGCACGAATCGCGTGATAGAGAAATGCCGAATGCATCGCTTCGCGGACCGCATTGTTGCCCCGAAAAGAAAACGATAGGTTACTCACTCCGCCGCTGACCCTTGCGTGCGGGCAACTCGTTTTGATTTCTCGAGTCGCTTCGATAAACGCGATAGCATATTCGTTGTGCTCTTCGATCCCAGTTGCTACGGCAAATATATTTGGATCGAAAATAATATCGCCAGGAGCAAAACCCACTTCGTCAACGAGTAGGCGATAGGCCCTCTGACAAATCGTCACCTTTCGCTCAAAGGTATCGGCCTGACCCTGCTCATCAAAAGCCATCACCACAACAGCAGCGCCGTAACTCCGAGCAAGGCGGGCGCGCTCCAGAAACTCATCTTCGCCTTCTTTAAGGCTGATGGAATTGACGATAGACTTGCCCTGTACGCACTTCAGACCAGCTTCGATTACGGACCATTTACTGCTGTCGATCATGATCGGAACCCGGGCGATTTCCGGTTCTGAAGCGATCAGCTTGAGGAATCGATCCATAGCCATTTCGGAATCGAGCATTCCTTCATCCATGTTGACGTCGAGAATGTTCGCTCCGTTCCGGACTTGCTGCAGGGCCACGCTCAGCGCTTCGCTGTAGTCACCTTCTGTGATAAGACGCGCAAACTTACGAGACCCGGTGACGTTGGTACGTTCACCTATCATGAGAAAGTTTGTCTCAGAACGTATCGTCAGTGGCTCTAGACCACTGTAGGTGGAGCGCGTATCCACATCGGGTAAGGGACGAGGCGCGAGACCCGAAACCCCCTCCGCGATCGACTGGATATGGGCGGGGGTTGTCCCGCAGCATCCACCGACGATATTGACGAACGAGTCCTTCGCGAAGTCCTTCAGGAAGCCGCCCGTCGTTTCCGGTGCTTCATCGTATTCGCCCATGGCGTTCGGAAGCCCCGCATTCGGATAGCAACTCACATAGGTCGGAGCTACGTTTGAGAGCGCTTCCACAAAAGGGCGCATTTCTTGAGCACCGAGTGCGCAGTTGATGCCTACGCTAAGGGGTCGCGCGTGGGCGACCGACGCCCAAAATGCCTCTACCGTCTGTCCCGACAGGGTTCGTCCACTGCGATCGGTGATAGTTACAGAGATCATCACCGGAGTAGACGCGCCTCGAGATTGAAGAACATCTTCGATCGCAAGCAGTGCTGCCTTAGCATTGAGCGTATCAAAAATAGTCTCAAGCAAGAGCAAATCTACTCCGCCATCAAGGAGACCATGAACTTGCTCTGAATACGCATCCTTCACCTCGTCAAAGGTCACCGCGCGGTATGCAGGGTCGTTCACATCGGGAGAGATGCTAAGCGTCCGATTGGTCGGACCTATGGCCCCGGCTACAAACCGCGGTTTGTCGGGCGTGCGATCACTCCACTCGGTCGCTGCCGACTTCGCAAGCTGTGCCGCAGCGAGATTCAGATCGTAGACGGCCGATTCTAGAGCGTAGTCAGCCTGGGAAATCGAAGTGCTATTGAACGTATTGGTTTCGATGATATCCGCTCCGGCGGAGAGAAACTGGCTGTGTATCTCGCGAACCACGTTCGGGCGCGTGAGTACGAGCAGATCATTGTTGCCTTTCAGTGGATGCGAGTGCGACTGAAAAGACGATCCTCGGTAGTCGTTCTCATCCAGTTGAAAAGACTGGATCATGGTTCCCATCGCACCATCTACGACCAGAATGCGCTCTTTCAGCAGCCCTTCGATATGGTCACGCGTCACGCTCATGCTGAGTTCTCTTTCTGACCGCCGACGCAGCCACCGCATACGGATAGGATTCTTTCGGCATGGCGTTCCTTCGGCCCTCAGTCCAATCCAGCTTCGTTTTATATGGAGCTATTTTTTCACGGCTTCCAGAGCCCGAGTCCCCCCTGATACGACAACAGTATCAAATCCGAGTTGGCTACCACAATCTGGACCATGAATAGTATCAAAAAGAATACCAACAGGCTCTAAATGAACTAAACTTCGGAGATAACGGCCCTACCGAGCACCAACCGCTGAATCTCGCTGGTGCCCTCGTAGATTCGCGTCACTCGAACATCTCGCACTCTTCGCGCAAAGTCTTCCGAATCTAAATTCATCAAAGACGCTATCTCTAAACACCGATTGCAAACCAAAAAAGCGGATTCCGATGCATAGAGCTTGGCCATCGAGGCTTCCTTGGTATGCGGCGCTCCTTCTTCCTTCAGCGCGGCAGCACGAAGCGCAAGCAGAGTCGCAGCTTCTAGACTGCATTCGTTATCCGCGATGCGACATGCCACGCCCTGCGGCACATCTTGCTGCCGAAGCATGGTCTTGATAAGCGTCTGGGCACCTCGGGCGATGCCGATGGCCTGGGAGGCGATACCGATGCGCCCACCGTCAAGAGCCATCATCGCCACCGAAAACCCGGACCCAAGACCGCCCAGCAAGGCTTCATCAGGCACGTGCACCTCGTCGAACGTAAGCGAGACCGTATGTGAGGCGCGCAGCCCCATTTTTTGCTCATTCTTTAGTACTGAGAGTCCTGGAGCTCCTCGTTCGACGAGAAAACAAGACAAACCCTTGGTGCCGGGTGCTCCCGTGCGGGCCCAAACCACGAGCACCTCGGCGGTGTCTCCATGGGTGATCCACTGCTTGGAGCCCTGCAGCAGCCAACCATGTGCCCCCCGATCGGCTCGGGTTTGCATCGCAGACGGATCACTACCTGCAGACACTTCGCTGAGGGCAAACGCACCGAGTGCTCCCGCGGCGAGTCTGGGGCAGTAACGGGCTCTTTGGTCACTGGAGCCAAAACGCGCGATCACCTCACCGACCATATTGGTCACCGCCATAGAGACCGCGGTGGCTGCGCATGCCGCACCGATTTCAATCATCGCATGACAGTACGCGCGAACCCCCATCTCAGAGCCGCCGCAGTCCCGAGGAACATTCACGGCCATCAGGCCTCGCTCACCGAGATGACGAAACACGTCTGGGTCGATTTCACCTCGCCCTTCAAAAACGCTCGCTTGATGCTGCAACACGGAACTTGCGATCGAAGCTGCAGCGTCTCGAACCGTGCGTTCCGGTTCACTGAGGCTCGTCGTCATACGGTCTCCTTGGTCGTCCATACGCTCCAGTGAGTCATTGCAGCGTGAAAGAAACTTTTGCAGGATAGCTGCCTGGATCGGGCATCGGCCACGCTTGGATCGAATCGATCACGCAATCGATCTTCGCTGCGGTATCCACACTAGCAGCAGAGGCACCTGCTGCTAGGAGCTCACCTCCAGGACTCACGTAGACGGTGATGCGCCAGATAGGCGCTACTAGATCCGGCCCGCAGTGAGAGACGAGCGCTGCAGAATGCTCCGAGATCACTCCGGAGAGTCGCGCTTCATTCCACGGAAACGGTGGACGAATCTCCTCTTGAGGATCGATAGCTAAAGGCAGGGAAAATTCGGCCTCACCCCCTCGAGGCCGTGAAAAATGCACCCGGCGCGCTCGCTCCAGCAAACATCGCTCTGCAACCCGATCACCGATATCGCTGACGGCTGGATACACCCACCGAACCCGACCCTCGACACTCACTCGAAATACCAACTGAATTGCTCCACTCAGGAATTCAACGCTGCGATAGCGATCGGTAAAGCATTCGAGGAAGGCCCCCATCTTCGGCCGCAGCGCCCTCGAAATCTCATCTTGGGAAAGCGTGCCCAAAAGCCCTTCCGACTCGAAGTCCTCTTCGCGATTTGACCCCGCTTCACCATGACTCGAGGACTCCGGCACTCGGGACAGCTCCAGTGAAGCAGCTGAAGCACAACCTGCAGCACAAACGGCAAACGCGAAGAGAGAGGACAGCGTGAGGCGCGGCAAGACTCACTCCCTAAGGACGGAGCTGGAGATAACGATGCGCATGATCTCACTTGTGCCTTCATAGATCTCGGTAATGCGTGCATCTCGATAGTGTCGTTCCATGTCATATTCCCTGGAGTAACCGTAGCCTCCAAATACCTGTAAGGCTTGATGTGTGACGCGAGTAGAGGTCTCTGAGGCGAGAAGTTTCGCCATGGCAGCCTCCTTCGAGTACCGCAGACTCTGATTCTGAACTGCCAGGTCTTTTCGCATGGCTGCTCGATGGGTGAGCAGCCTCGATGCGTCTATTTCAGTCGCCATGTTTGCGAGTTTGAACTGAATCGCCTGTTTGGATGCTAGGGGCTCTCCAAAGGCAGACCGCTCCTTACTGTAGGCAACCGCCTTTTCAAACGCTGCACGGGCAATGCCTACGGCCTGAGCCGCGATACCTATTCTGCCGCCATCGAGTGCCGACATCGCGATCTTAAATCCCATCCCCTCCTCGCCGAGTTGCTGCTGCACTGGAATACGGCAATTTTCGAAGAATATCGTGCATGATTGGGCCGCGTGAATGCCCATCTTTTCATCGGGTGGTTGCGGATTGAAGCCCGGTGTTCCCTTGGTGACCAGAAGCGCGGTGGTGCCTTTCGAACCGCGTGATCGGTCCGTGACGGCGAAGAAGATCATGACGTCCGCGACCGGACCATTGGTAATCCAGTTCTTACTGCCGTTGACGATCCAATAGTCGCCGTCTTTTTCCGCTACTGTTTCCATGCGTGAAGCGTCTGAACCGCTGGACGGCTCTGTCAGACCGAAACAGCCCAGGGTCTTGCCAGAAGCAAGTGGGATCAAAAACTCCTTCCTTTGGGCGTCCGAGCCAAAATGAAGCAGCGGATCACACGCTAAAGAGTTGTTGACGGAGAGAATGACCCCGGTTGAAGCACAGGCTCGACTCACCTCCTCTACCGCCAAGGCGTAACTCAAATTGTCGGCACCCGCGCCTCCGTATGCTTCTGGAATCGCGACCCCCATCAAACCCAGCTCCCCCATTTGTGAGACGAGTTCGGTAGGCCATCTCCCCGATCGATCGAGTTCTCTAGCTTTTTTAGCTACTTCTGCCTCGGCAAAGTCGCGCGCGGTCTTCTGGATCAGTTGTTGTTCTTCGCTGAGCTTGAAATCCATCAAAGGTTCCTTTCCATCTGTCGGTCACGACCGATGGGAGCCGCAGCCACCAAACGACGAAGTCGGTTTCCCACCCGTAAACTTCTCTCATCACCTCATCCAAACAGAAGCACGGGCAAGAGTCCACCGAGGTCCTCAGATGGATGAAGTATCGCCGAACGTTGCGGGACTAGGGATTGGGGCGATCGGTTGCGCGACGTGCTCGAGCGGCAAATGGCCCTTCTGGGTGAATTTCCAGATAACGATCGTACGCAGCTCGGGATCTTGGGGAATTGTGGCCCGCAAGAGCCTCTCCCAGGAAAAACCAGACCTCTGCGGGACACCCCTCGATCTCACTTGCCGACTGTAGGGCAACCCGAGCCGCTCGCATCTTACCCCGCTGAATGCGTACCCGACCCTGCAGGAGCAACAACTGAGCCCGCAGCAAGGGAGGTCGGATTCGCTGCTGTAGAGAATCCTCAACACGGTCCATATGCTCTTCGGCTTCGTCCAATCGCTCTGCCCTTGTCAGCACCCGGGCCAACCCGAGGAGCGCCTCTGGATGGCCACCGTCTCGCTCCACCGCCAGCTCGTAGTATCGGCTTGCCGCATCGAGCTCACCGGCAGACTCCAAAGCGTCCGCAAATAGGGCCAATACGTCAGCCGTCGCTCCTTCAGCACCTACGAGCGGCCTCAGTGCGGAAACGGCCTCCGTGGAGCGCCTCTGGAGCAGCGCCAGACGTGCAGTAGCCATCCGCACGGTCACCAAATCACGATCTTCCGGCGACAACTGATCAAGCTGCCGCTCGGCCTCTGCGACTCGCTGGAGTCCCAAAAGCGCTTCAATTCCGCCAATTCGCGCCATCAGGGCCGTGGATCCCCGAGCAGCACTCTCGCCCTGCTCGTCAAGCTCTTGAAACAGCGCGTTCGACTCATCAAAGGATCCTCGATCGAGCAGGAGGTAGGCGAGCGCGATCTGAGCGTCGGTATGCTCGGGACTGAGCGTTAGGGCCTGACGATAGCTCTCCTCGGCAGCCGCTGCGTCGCCGGACATGCGCCTGGCTCGGCCGCGAAGAACGTGCCCTTGAGCGAACTCAGGAGCAGCTGCCACCAAACGATCGGCAGCGACCTGTGCGGTCTGGACCTCGCCAACATCGAGCGCCGCTTCCGCAAGCGCTTCCGTGGCAAAGCGGTCTGCTGGAAATTCGGCGTCGAGCTCCTTTGCCAACTCCAGCGTCCGGGAACTGGTTTCAAGCCGCATCTGTGCGCGAAGCCAGAGTGCGCGCAGCTCTGAATCTGCGACCGGGTTTGAGTCTAATGCGGAGGAAAGATCGCGCACCACACCTTGAAGCACCTCGGTCGTCCCGACCAGCAGCGACGCTTGTGCAGCAAGCCGGAGCACACTCGAGTCTTCGACCGAAAGCGGCTCAAGGACCCGAAGTGCCTCAATTCCGTTTCGCCTTTGAATCAGGATCTCAGCAAGAATTGTACGCAAGGCTACATTCATGGGAGCCCCAGCAAGGGCACTTGCAGCCGCGGACTGGGCTTGATCGAGTCTGCCTAGCTCCCGGGATTCGGCGGCCAGAAGCGCGAGCAGTCTGGGTGCGACGACCTCCGCCGCAAAAGCTCGATCGAGAGCGCTACGCGCGCGCTCGTCTGCCGACATTCTCCGGGAAAGTCGAACTTCGGTCAGGTGATACAGCAAAACGTCGACTGGCGCTGCCTTCTCCAACGCACCCTTGATCGCGCTCAGCTCTGAGAGTCCCGCTTCAGGGGTAACCTCGGCAGCGTCGAAGAACTGTCGCCACAAGCGTGCGCGCAGGTGCTCATTTTCGCGGGCAAGTACAGAGTCGATCACGGCCTTGGCCGCATCGAGTCTGCCTTCCTTCGCACGAAACTCTGCAAGGGCCATCGATGCCGCGAACAAATTGGACTCTTCTTCATGCGCTCTTTGCAACAGTGCAGCGGCGTCACCCATCCCAAGACGCTGACGAACGCGCCCCACCACATACCGATCGGAAGCGCGAAGGTTCTCGTCTTTCAGTGCGTTCTCTGCATGAGTCGCGGCAGCCGGAACGTCACCATCCCAAAGTGCCAACACCGCTTGCGCAGCGAAAATTGTAGAGCCGCCGAGTCCCAGACGCTTGCCCATGGAAAGGGAGGAACGAAGGGCTCCGGCGTCCGCCCCCCCTTCTTCTAAGACCCGTTGGACATGTGCAAATATCAACAGCTCTGGTCCAGCGCTATCGAGCGGGTTCAGTTCTCTTGAGGCCCGAATGAGCTGCTCGGCTTCCAACAGATCTTGATGATCACCCCTCCATATTCGGTCTCTAGCCTGACCCACCAAGCGGATCGACTCCGCTCGCTTGGTTTCGACCCAAGTCGTCCAGCCAAGGTATCCACCCAAGCCCAAAAGAGCAGCGACCACCCAGAGGACTGCAATGGTGCGACCTGTTCGATTTCCCGCTTTGGAGTCGGAATGGCTCTTTTGGGTCCAGGCCGAAGGCGAAGGATCGTCTTGCTCCCGCAAACCAGCCGCGTCCATCATCGCGAGCACTTCGTCAGCGGGCTCTAAAGCTGCAGGAGCGACGCCGAGTACCTCTCTAGGAACGGTGTTTGACTCTTCGGAGAGATCGGACTCACTCAAGGGAGGATGGTCCAAATCGGCCTTGGGACTCCACGTGTCCCCGGACGCCACCGCGCTACCAAGCGAGTCCGGCAAAGACGCTGAGAGTGACGGGGCTGGACTTTCAGGAGAAGGATCTACGGAGTCAGCACCATCTCCTTCGGCATATCGAACGAGGGGAATCGTGGAGTCAAACGCCGGGTCATCGGGTGTGAGCCGAGGATGATCGTCGGCCGACACCGGCAACTCGGAAACTTCGAGCGGACCACCTTGCACCAGCCTTGGATCAAGCCTCGGACCGATCGCTGTAGGCGCATCCTCGTCGAAATCGGATAGCGTGTACCCAGCCACCGTAGGAGCCTGAGACTCGGCTATCGAGAAAGCCCACGCCTCGGGAGCCCCTTCGTTCGCGGAAACCTTGGCGAGATCGCTGGTTACAGGATTATCGGCAACCACGGATGTATTCGCCAGAGGAAGGGATTCGCTATCGTCAGTTGAAGGTAAAACGGGAAAGGAAAGCGTCGATTCAAGCGAAGGTATCTGAGCGGAACGGCGTCCCGCCTCATCCAAAAATGGGGATGCCTCTGGGATCTCAGGAGAACCAAACACCGCAGTCGTTTGATGGACATCATTCCGGCTCTGTTGAGGCGCTAGGTCTTCGCTCCTGGATACATCCTTGGGCGCTGTCGTTTTCGGCTGCTCTCGGAATCCATTGCCCTTGCGAGCGCGCATCGATAAGCGCCGCAACACCTCATCATTCGGATCGATGTTCAGCGCCCGCTCCAATACCTTGGCCGCACGCTGAGGGTCTCCTCTTTGAATCAGCACTTCGCCTAGCCAGCGAAAAGCCGCAGTGCTCTTGGGGTCTGCTCGAGCCGCTTTGAGGAGCGACGCCTGAGCCCGCAAAAGCGCTCCCTCGTGAAGCAAACTTCGGCCTTGCACAATAAGGAGCCGAGCCTCCTCCCCGGATTTTTCTAAACCTCGAGCTGCGACTTCAAGTGCTTCGGACGACCTTCCTGCATCGATAAGGGCCTCTGCCAGCGGCACCGCCGCTTCGCTTCCCGGCCGATTTCGAAATCGCAGAAGCCTTCCATCTAGGTTCTGGAAATCGGACACGCGGCGCACCCTACCAGAAACTTGTCGAAAAAGCCGGAAGCATCACCCGAGATCTCCGCGGCCTGAGCGACACGGAACCAGGTCTGGATGAGCCTGTCCCACCGGGTGCGAGCCACATACCCTTCGCCGCTCCGAGGATGGCTCCAGGACCTCCGCCAACCGCCAACTTCCTGCTAGGGCGTGAATAGTTGAACGCATCGCATCATCGACCCGGCACATTGGTTCGAAAGCTGTATACTCCCGGGCCATGGTTTTCGTCGCATGCTCAGGTTTCCCCGTCCCGGTCAGTCGTTATTGGCGCGATTTCGAAGCGGTCGAATTAGCCGATACCGAGCTCGGTCTACCGGGCTCAGGTACGATAGGTCGTTGGAAAAGAGAATCGCCCGATGGATTTGGGTTCAGCATCATCGCACCGAAGTCGATCAGTGACGAAGAGTTCAAACAGACCGAGAATACCCAGGAAACTTTGCAGGGACTCGGTCGACTCGTCGAAACCCTAGACGCGAGAGCAGCGGTTTTTATAGGCTCGACGGATTTCAAATCCACCAAAGCCAACAAAGCAAGATTGAAATCCTTCCTTGCGACCGTGCCCGATTCGGTGCCTTACGTCGTATTTGACCTTCCGTCGTGGGATCCCTCGCAAGTGGCATCGATCGCGAAGAGTCGTCTGGTTGCCGCCTACGATCCACTCCAAGATACGCCTCCGCCGGCCAAAGGACTCGCCTACATTCGATTACCCGGTCCTGCCGGGAAACGTTCTCGCTACGATGACGAGTCCCTCGAACGTATCGCCGATCACGTGAGAGAGATCCAAGATTCATGTGAGGAGATCTTCATCGCGTTCCGCAACATCGACATGCACACAAACGCAACCGCACTCAGAAAAAGGCTGAAAATCTGAAGCCTCCCGAGGCTGTTCCTAAGCGCGTTCAGACAGAGTCTCGATCGCCTGCTCGATGTCTTTGGGGAGCGGGCTTTCGAAGCAAAGCGCGGCACCGGTGCACGGATGGGTGAAGCCGAGGGTGCCCGCATGAAGCGCTTGTCGACCTAGCTCAGCATCGACGGCCCGAAGCGCTCCTTCTTTCGGTGGTCGGCCATACGTTCGGTCGCCAACGATGGGATAGCCGCCGTCCGATAGGTGAACGCGTATTTGGTGGGTACGTCCTGTTTCGAGTCTGCACTCCACAACAGAGGCCAAGCCCAAAGGCTCCTTCACGCGTACGTGGGTTACCGCCCGCTTCCCTCGCAGCACCCGCGTCGAAAACTTCTTTCTATTTGAAGGACTCCGACCATGCAGCGTATCGAACGTACCGTCTGACGGTCGCCCCCAAACCACTGCTGTGTACACGCGAACCAGGTCGTGAGCCGCAAAAGTTTCGGCAAGGCCTGCGCGTGCATCCAAGGATTTTGCTACAACCATCACCCCGCTGGTGTCTTTATCGAGGCGGTGCACGATACCGGGCCGGATTGGATCGCCGTCTTTGGTCTGAAGATCTGGGCAGTGAAACAAGATCGCATTAACGAGCGTTCCCTCAGGATGCCCCGGTGCTGGGTGGACGACCCGCCCTGCGGCCTTGTCGACCACAAGAATATCCCTATCTTCATAGAGAATCTGAAGAGGTAGCGGTTGTGGCGTTGCTGCGGTGGGCTCGGGCGGAGCCGGCACAACCTTCACCTGGTCTCCGAGCTGTACCCTATAATCTTTGCACACCACCCTGCCCTGCACGGTGACTCGCCCACCATCGATCCACCTTGCCAAAGTAGATCGGGACGCTATGCCGCGGTCCGCTAGAAGGCGGTCGATACGTTCGCGGACTTCTTCGGAGCTGACGACGAGGACTACTGGATTCACCGCCGATTGGGACACGACTCTTAGCAATGCATGTCAGACGCTATGCGTCGAGCCGCGTTTCCCTTTGTACGACCCTACCAAAGGGGAGAAGGCACATGTCCCTTACTGCGGACGAGGATGTCGATGATCGCGCGGTTATAGAAATTTTTCTCGAAGAGATCCGGGGCTACGCGGCTTTTAAAGAGTGCTCTGCCTTCCTGGATCTCCTCAGAGAGCACTGTGAACAAGTTGTCGGTTTTGATTCCTTCAACAATCTTCTCTTCGTTGTAGAGCGAGAGGTCGCTAGCGATGGCTCGCGCCAGGCGACGAGCGGCTTCTTCGGTCTCGATCAGCGCCATGATAGATTACTGTCCTTCCTGACAGGGTGTTGGCGTATGGGGTGCTCGGTCGGGCGACCGTTGTGAATGCTAGCGTCGAACACTCTGTGTTTGCAAAGAATTCTGCGAACCGGGCACCAAATCACCTGGAACAACGAAGACCGGTACGTCCAGCCACGACACACCTGACTGGATGCACTCCCCGAGGCAGAAATACCTAAACAGAACCTGGACAAGCCGTACCAGGTACGGTGACCATCTAGACACAACCTGGACACCTCGTACCAGGTACGGCGACATCGGGTACGGCGACATCGAGTTGCATGAGCCCGACCGGATTCGGTTTCCAACGCAGAATGCATCTGCAAGACACTCAGACTAACCGTACCTGGTACGGATGCTGACTTCGACAGAACCTGGACAAGACGTACCAGGTACGGTGACCATCTAGACACAACCTGGACACCTCGTACCAGGTACGGTGATCTGAAGCAGCGCTTCGGTGATGAGATGTCGTGTGAACAAACTTAAAAGGCTGCTTCTTTAATCGTGACAGGACCTGGGCGGATCACCTTCAAAACCTCGCCGAGACAGTCGACCACGGTCGATGGAGATTCCCCTCCCGAGGTGCCGTCAACGATCGCGTCTAGTACGTGACCAAGACTTGCAGCCAGCTCTTCGGCAGTATGCGCAGCAGGTGCTCCTGAGCGATTTGCGCTTGTGGCAGTCAACGGACGACCAAACCGCTGAACAAGGTCGAGCGCCACGCTCGCACCGGGCACGCGCACGCCGATCCCGCCTTGATCGCTCACAAGAGGTGCAGGCAGCCCGGACTTCGCAGAAACAACCAGGGTAAGCGGCCCCGGCCAGTAGCGTTGGGCGAGGGTACGCGCTGCCTCAGAGATGCCCTGAGCCACTTGAGGTAGATGCTCAAGCGAGGGCAGCAGCACCGCGATGGGTGCGGTGCTTGCACGGCCTTTCAACGTTGCAACGCGCGCCACTGCAGACTCATTGAGTGCGTCGGCAAGCAATCCGAACTGCGTCTCGGTCGGGCAACCGACCACGCCTCCGCGGCGAAGAATGGCGACGTATGGTTCGAGGTCCAGATTCACGATCGGTCAGTTCATGTGTAGGAAGCGTCCGAAGGCCGCGCCCGAAGTCCGATGTCTCGCCGAAACTGCATCCCTTCGAAATGCAGGCCAGCAACTACGCCGTAGGCTCGCTTTGCGGCAGCGTCCATGGTGTCGCCAATGCCTGTCACGGTGAGTACGCGACCCCCTGCAGTATGCACAGCAGCGTGATCCACCTTTGTGCCTGCATGAAATACCACCACCTCCGGCTCCATAAGTCGCGCTCGCTCGAGTCCGGCGATGGGCATCCCCCGGGCGTGAGGCGCTGGATACCCCTGGGATGCGAGCACCACCGATAGCGCACATGGCGCCTCCCATTCAGCGCAAACGCCGCTGAGGTCTCCCTGAGCGGCACCCAAAAGGAGCGGCAGTACCGACCCCTTCCATCGCGCCATGATGCAGGTGCACTCGGGATCTCCAAAACGAACGTTGTACTCCAGTACCCGAGGCGCTCCTTCGTGGACCATGAGCCCGACGAACAGTGCGCCTCGAAACGGCCTGCCTTCTTGTGCGAGCCCAGCGAGTGTGGGCTCCACTATCTCGTGTTGGATCCGCCTTTCCACCGCAGCGTCCACCACGCTCGGAGGGGAGTACGCTCCCATCCCCCCGGTGTTGGGCCCTTCATCCCCTTCGAGCAAACGCTTGTGGTCCTGCGCTGGCGCAAGGGTGACGAACTTCTTCCCGTCAGAAACCACGTGGTAGCTGACTTCCTGACCCTGCAGCCGCTCTTCGATCACGATCCGGTTTCCGGCTGCGCCAAAGTCGCGGTGTCTCATGATGCGATCCACTGCCTCACGCGCTTCATGCACACTGGATGCTACAAAGACCCCTTTGCCTGCGGCAAGGCCCTCCGCCTTGACTACGAGTGGTCGACCGGCTTCTTCGATGAAGTGACTGGCCTCGTCAGCATCGTCAAATACTCGAAAAGGAGCCGTCGGAATCCCGTGTCGACTCATAAACTCCTTAGCGAACACCTTACTGCCTTCGAGCTCAGCAACCTGCTGACGCGGTCCAAACGCCGCAATGCCTTCACCCTCGAGGCGGTCGACCAGCCCTCCCACGAGCGGGGCCTCAGGACCGACAACCACGAGATCGATCGCCTTCTGCTTAGAAAAGGCGAGCAGCGCGGAAATATCATTCGGTTGAATCGAGACGTTGTCGGCGCAATGCGCGGTGCCCGCGTTACCTGGAGCCGCAAAAACGCGATCAACCTCCCGATCTCCTGAAAGACGCCAGCAGAGCGCATGCTCTCTCGCGCCTCGCCCGACAACAAGGACCCGCATCGCTACGTACTAATGCCGAAAGTGGCGCGCGCCAGTAAACAACATCGCGATGCCCACTCGATCGGCCGCATCGATAACGTCGGGGTCACGCTTGCTGCCTCCAGGTTGAACGATCGCCTTCACCCCAGCGGAAGCGGCCACCTCTACGGAGTCGGGAAACGGAAAAAAAGCGTCGGAGGCCATAGATGCTCCGAAACATGCCGAACCAGCTTTTTGACAAGCGATCTCAACACTCAACACTCGAGACATTTGACCTGCGCCGATCCCGAGTGTTCGATCTTCATGTGCCAACACAATGGCATTTGACTTGACGTGCTTACTCACTTTCCATGCAAATTCCATAGAGCGAAGCTCAGCATCGGTAGGGACTCGGCGACTTACCACGCGACCACCTGCGATATCGGACGATGCGGTTGCGTCACGCTCCTGAGCCACGATCCCTCCATCGATCCGTTTGTAGGTGAATGCAGCGTGATCTGCCGGTCGCCAAGCGCCGGTCGCGAGAAGACGCAGATTCTTTTTCTTACGGAGCAATTCGATCGCGTCCGTTTCAAAGGACGGGGCAACCACACACTCGATGAAACTTTCTTGAATGGCGCTCGCAACTTCCAAATCGACCGGCCGATTAAGGGCGACGATTCCTCCGAAGGCACTCAAAGCATCTGCTTCTCGGGCGATTCGATAAGCATCGACCAGGCAAGAAGCCTTGCCCACTCCGCAGGGATTCGTGTGCTTGACGACGACCGCTGCGGGTTCTTCAAACTCACGCACTGCATCGAGGGCCGCGTCCACATCGACCAGGTTGTTGAACGAAAGCTCCTTACGACCCGCGTCCAGCAACTCGGCGCGAGCAAGGCAACCTTCGGGCGCCCCGCGTCGCACGTAAAATGCAGCTCGCTGGTGGGGGTTTTCTCCGTAGCGCAAGTCGCACGTTTTTTGAAACTGCAGCGTCAGCCATCCGGGCATAGAAACAGTCGTTGGGCCAGGCTCTCGGGAACCTGCATCCTCGAGTCCACTGCTTTGAGGTGCGAAACGCGGGGCGCTCGAATGGGTAGCACTCAAGTAGGCAGCGATGGCCCCGTCGTAGGCTGCAGTGTGCGCAAACGCCTTTGCCGCGAGCTCCGCACGCAATGGGCTCAGACCGGCCTCTTGATCGAGCGCCATGAGCACGCGCTCATAGTCGCTGGGATCCGTCACCACCAGAACCCGGTCTTGATTCTTCGCGGCGCTGCGAACCATAGACGGGCCGCCGATATCGATGTTTTCTATAGTTTCCTCGGCGCCTGCACCTCGCGCCACAGTGGCCTCGAAGGGATAAAGATTGACGCAGACCAAATCGATAGGCACTCCCCCGATGGACGCCAATTGCTTGCGGTCTGAAGCCTGATCGCGCATCAAGATTCCGCCGTGCACTCGGGGATGCAAAGTCTTGACCCGCCCGTCCATGATTTCTGGGAAGCCGGTGTATTCGGCAACTTCCAGCACCGAGACACCAGCGTCACGAAGCACACTCGCCGTGCCACCAGTCGATAGAATCTCGATCCCGCGTGCGGCGAGCCCTCGCGCGAAATCGACAAGCCCTTCCTTGTCGGACACGGAAAGCAGGGCCCGTTGTACTGCAGACATCATCACCTCCGGCCGCGGCCTCCTAGCGCGGTCTCCAGACACGGTCAATCACTGCAATTTAGTAGCGAACTACTAGGGTCCAACTTGTGGATGCTCTACGTTTTGACGGTAGCCGCCTATCCATGAGGCAGATACGTCAGCCATCCGGGGCGGCCATTTCGTCTGAGGTGACCGCCGAGGCCCGCTACCGCAAGTGGAACGTCTTGGACCCTGCGCTTTTCAGGCAGCTTGATGCGGTTGCTCATGGAACAGAGCGGTCGGGTAGAGCCATCGGATAGCGCTTTGAAGAACTCCTCGATGCACCAACGCGCCCTACGTGTCCGCCACCCGAAGCATCTGCGCCGCGCCGTCGGGGCCTTCGAAAGTGCCCAGGCACGCGATTCGTTGAGAGCCGTGATCGAGATGCCAAACGGTGGTCGACCCTAGATCAGGTCTCGAAGGCGATCCCAACCTAAAGCGATAGGACGTCGCTTTAGGTTTCCGACCATCGGAGGGTTTCATCCATCAGCGTCTTCATCAGTGCCGGTAGAGTCCGCCTCCTCAATGGTCCCAGCGTTAGAGGCGTCTTCGGGGGGTGGCTGCTCCACATCTTGAATCGGCTCGAGATTGCCGATCCAATATCCTTGGGTTGCACCGGGCCGTGCTGCATGTGTCGCATAGGCTTGCCACCACTCCCCACCAGCACGGAGTACCCGCTGAGCAGCTTCCAATCGCTGCTGCCGGAACCCACCCACGACCTCAAGCGAGCGGGCTACCCGCTTTCTTAGTTTCTCAAGGTCGTAGCTACCTAGATCATGATGCACTGCACGCTCTGCATAGGTCATGGCGAGCTTGCGACGTGCCAGAACAACCTCTGCTCTCGCGATTTTGTAATCTAGCTCCGCCAACTCAACCCGAAGCTCAGCAAGAGCATTGAGCTTCCCCCTGGCAGAGTCGAGCCCTCTGGACTCCAGCACCACGTCCGCCCATCGCTCCATATGCTGCAATTCCACATGGAGAAAGTCCTCCCGCGCCTCGGCTGCGATCACTGCATCCTGTGCAGCCGCCAACCACTGACGGGTCTCTACGGGCAGCGTGAGATCTCTTGGGTCCACCGGCTCCACTCGTGGACCTCCGCAAGCGGTCTCAAATACGAGAAACGCAAGAAAGCCAATCCTGCAACCGATTACGCCCATGCGTTCCCACATCGGATGACCTCCCACCAAGACCTTCCGCGGCCTCAAAGCCCACCAAGAGCGAGTCAAGGAGCCGCTCCGATTCTCCGACCTCCGGCACGCCCCTCAGAAAAGGTCTCGAGGGCGACCGTCGCAGCATCGCTCAGACCGAGCTGTCGAAGCAGCGTGGCCAGATTCTGTCGTCCAACCTCTAGGTTTGCATCTGCAGCGAATGCAAATGCGCGAAGGGCCGCCCCAAAATCACCGATTTGATGATTCGCCACGCCCAGAAGATTTGCCTCGGTGGGTCCCCCACCATGCTGGTTTGCTGAGGTCAGGGCGGTGCGCGCAAGGTGCGGCGCTCCTGCGTCAAGCAAGAGCGTTCCCATTTCGACAAGCGCCTCTACATCTTCAGGGTTTCTCGCTACGCGTGCACGCAGCGCATCGGGGATATTCGGCGAACCGGCAGTCGAGCGGGACACCCGATCGAACTCAGGAAGTACACTATTCGGCTGGTCTCCTCCCAAGCATAGGCGAGCCGTCGGCCCAAAGGAGCGCATCTGCCAAGCTTGCCGGCTGCATGCTTGAACCGCCTCTTCAGCAGTTTGTTCGAGACTCTGCGCACGCTGGCCTAGTGCCGCTTCTACTTGAGCACGGGCTTCGCCCAACTCCGCGGGTGGTGAAAAGCGACGGATTTTCGCCGCAGCTGTTCGAACCATGCTCGCGAGACGGAGCAGGGCCATCGACGAGTAATCCGAATCTTGCTCGCGCACGGCTTCGAGATAGGCTTGCTGAACGACATCGACAACGGTCACGAACTCCTCGAGCAGCATGATGTCGGTAATCTCGGGATAGGCCTCCACCGCACTGCGTAGCACTTCCGCCGAACCGAAATAGGCTCGAGCACGGACTTCTGGAGTAGCCCCTGCAGAGAGTGCGCTTTGAAGATCCATTTCCGCTTCGTCTGTTCGTCCCAAGGCAAGCTTGGCAAGCCCTATGCGAACAAGAACCTCCGGGGTGGCGGCGTGCAGAAAAGGCGCCAGAGAAGAGAGCAGCATGGACGGATCGCCTTGCCGTTCGAGTACCGAAGCAAGACGCGCGAGGGGCGTGGCCTGTGCGGCCGGTGTTTGCTCGAGCGCCAGCGTTTCCTGGTAGGTTGCGATGGCTCCCGCAAGATCTCCCGTCTGCTCTTGAAGCTGACCGACAACTCCGAGCAGAACGCTTCGTTGTGGATGCCCTGCAGCGGCCGCTTGCCTTAGAAACTCTACCGCCCGGTCGATCTCAAATCGAGCTACTGCAGTCTGACCGATCGTGGCCAGCATACCCGGCAGCTGCTCGCTGTTCGGATACGCCTCCGAAATCTGAGCTCCGAGCGCATACACCTTATCGGTATCGCCCATCGCCCGTGCAGCCAAAAATGCGTTGGAAAGTGCACGTTCGCCCAGCTCAGTCCCCTGATTGCGCTCGGCAAAATCGACCAGCACCGAAAGGTCGCCTCCTTCTTCGCCCGCCGCCTCGAGGCTGACTTCGTCGAGCATGCGCTGTTCGGTGGCTGCGAGCATGGGTTGAATCTGCCCTCTTAGCGCGGGCGAGGCAGGACCCTCTTCCGCAGAGAATCTGCGAGCCGCGTCCGCGAGAGCGCCAAAGTCACTCAAATCGCTAAAGCTATCTAGGACCAGGCGAATCGCCGCATCGCCTTCGGAGCTTTGGGGAAATTCATAAGCTACTGCAGTAAGATAGTCGACGGCTTCGACGTAGCGTCCGCTGTCCAAATACGCGAGCGCGATTCCAAACTTGACCAGACGCTCATTGTCGGACTCGACGGGAAACCGCAGCAACTCCCGGCCTGCTCTGAGCAAACCGTTCCGCGCGAGCGCCCGGGCCGCGATGTCGTCACCATCCGATTCGCGCAGTACTTCCTGCAGGCGAACTACAGCATCGTACAGCGCATCTCGACGGCGAGCGCTGCGCTCCGGAAGCAGATCCGCCGCCCTCAAACTGAGCTCGGCAGCATAGGCGTATCTCTTCGCAACCGAAGCGACCTCAGCAGCGTTGAGCATCATGTCGAGCGAGGATGCGCTCTCGTGAAAATGCGCCAGGTACGCCCGGTAGCCGTCACCCAGACTTCGCGCAAAATCAGCCTGTTCGCCTTCTCCCAACCCGTCCATCTTTGCCTGCGCACGAGTCAGAAGATCCCGCACGTAGACTTCAAACTCTTCCTTCAAGGATTCTTTTTCTGCCGAGGGAACACCAACCAGGGATCCGTAAACCCTTAAGACCCGAACGATATGCTCGATATCGACTCCCAGATCTTCGTAAGAATTGATGCTTCTCAGAACAGTGTGCATCGAGCGAGCATCTTCAAGGCGGTCTAGGTTGATCGGACCCAAACGAAGCAACTCGCGAAGCACATGCAGTAAACCGGCACCCTCTTCTACCGTTCCCAGGCGTCGCGCCATGCGCGCAAGACCCGCAACGTAGGTTGCGCGATCGTAAGACCACTCCCGTAGGAACGCGACCGCGAGCTCCGGCTCCCGCTCTTGCGTGTAGCAATACGCTAAGTCCGTAACCGCAGCTCGCCGTACATCGATCGCGTAGTCTCCACCCAGCGACTCCAGATCGCGCTCATCGACTTCAGTCAGTTGAGCTAGTCGACTTTCGTCCAGAGGCTCTTCTTCTCGATCCTCGGCTTGATCCTCGGCGGAAGCTTCAGACGAGTTTCGTTCGCGTTCCAGAGCGACCTTAGCCAAAAGATCCTCGGCATCGGCCACTTCCCTGCCTATCTCGATGGCCCGATGAAAGTGACCTAGTGCCTGCTCGCAGTCACCTCGATTGACTGCAACCCACGCAAGCTTGTAGCGCGAAAGCGCCGAAAGCCTGGTTCTCGGACCCCGCGCAACCTGAAGATAGTACCCTTCGGCTTCGGACAACTCACTACGGTCGAAGTGGTAGTCACCTAGTAGAATTAGCGCCTGCTGGAGAAATCGACTCCTGCCCCGCTCCACCAGTTGCCCCAAGATGCTTCGCATATCATCGAAATTGCCGAGCTCTCGATGTTCTTGAGCGATATTAAAGAGGACTCTCGGTGCAAGATCCGTATCAGGATAGTCACTCAGAATCCGCTGATACACCTCGATAGCCTGCTCTTTTAGCAACCTCACCTGAGGCACGTGCAGACCCTCTCGACTGCCTTGCTGACGCTCAACCGCGACTCGGTAGTGGTAACTCGCCTCCTCGCTGAGAAGCTCGGCAAGACGCACGTAAAGCTCGGGCAAGTAGGGGGCTCCACGTGAACGCGCTATCGTGAAACGAGTCTCTTCGATGGCGGCACGGGCCTTGGTGATGCGTAGGCGAAGACTCTGAACGTAGTAGGCATCTTCAGTCGTCTGAGGTGCGCCTCCGCAACCGGCGAGTGGAAAGAGCATCAAGACCGCAATGATCGCAAGCGATCGAGACCATGAAGAGCGGCTGACAGTCGGCACGTGCTCTCCCTTCATTGTAGACACCGGTCCTCGATGGTGACTTCGAGATCATCCATCTCATCGGTCCAGAACTCTCCCGTAAACGAGTACGCAACCTCTCCCGTAGGAATCTCGCTCACCCCACCTCTCGGTGCCGGGCCATCGGGTCGTGCACGGCCTCGCAGCAGTTGAACGCTCAGTTCGTGGAGCAACAATCGGAGCCCGTCACTCGCAGACGCCAGCTCGGTGGCGAGTTGACGCACCTCGCGATTCAAGTTGGATTCATGGCGTTGCGCCAACCGATCAAGAGCAGCCTCGTACGTCTGCAGCAGCGCATCGCCAGCATCTCCGGCCCGGGCCGCAATCTCCCGTGCTCTATCGAGCTCGCTTCGTACTTGCTCGACGAGACGGGTCTCACGACGCAGCGAGGGACGTTCCTTGGCCGACCTCCGTAGCACTTCAGATTCGATCGCCGGAATACCAGACTCCAGTTCCTGGAGCGCTTCACCGTGCCGGCTGCGAAGTCGGTTTACCGCTACGCGAGCCAGATCTAACTGACAGAGCTTGCGAAGGTTGTACGCTTCGAGCAGGTATCGTTCAGGTGCAATCAGGGCTTCAAAAACGGGAGCGTCCAGGGCGATGAGCAAGCCGAGAGAGCGACGAAAATTTCCTCGGTAGTAGTGAGCCCAAGCCATCTCCAAAACCACTCCAGGGCGTTCGGGAGCGACGGACTGAACTTCTTCATAGTGAGCGATCGCGTCGCGAACCCGCTGTCGATCGAGCGCGATACGGGCAAGCGCCAATCGAGCCTCTGATCGCACATCCTTTGGAACCAGCGGCGCTTCGGTTTCCGCCAGCGGAGACAAAACTTCTTCGGCCTCTTCCAAGTCGCTTTGGGATATGGCGTGGGCTGCGGTCACCAGCTGCGCCCTTGGGTAGTAGGGGCTGTCGGGCTCGATCCCAGCGAACGAACGTTCGGCCCATGCCAATTCATTACGTCTCAGGCTATCTCGACCCTTGACGAAATGAACGAAGTTCGCGAGCTCTCGGGGCAAGCCAGAGAGATCCTCTGAAGCCACAAAGGCACGAAGCACCAGTTCTTCATCGACCAGGTCCGTGATCGAAAGGGCGGCAAGACTCTCAAGTGCCCGGTTCAGGAGATCCACGTTGCGGCGAGATTGAGCTATGTCGAGATAGTACAGGGAGGCGCCGTAGTTGAGGCCAAGCGCTTTGAGACTGCCGGCCAAAGTCATCTGCGCTCGATCGTACCGGGGATCGTCCTCGGTCGCAGACTCCAGGTACATCAGCGCCGCAGCAGCTGCCATGTCGTGGTCTCCATCCACGTGAGCTTCCACCGAGCGACCAAACGCTTCTTCGCGGTCCATCGAAACCAGCGAGCTGCCGCAGCCGAGCAAGCCGCAAAGCAAAGGCAAGATAGCGCCAAGTTTTCGCAACTCCGCGGCCGATTTGACTGCGTTCAAAACTGAAGAGAGAGCCCCAGCGCCGTCCATAGCTCGTGCTCCACATCGGTTGAATTGTCTTCGTTGAGGAAGAAGAGGTTGTGGCGAGCATCGATTCGAACTGAAAGCGCCCGCGTCAAATAAAAGCGAAACATGATCCCATAGTCGACGACCGCTCGTCGCGATCGGGTGAACCAGCCCATGCCTCCACCGAGGAGCAAACCGATCTCGCCGTGCAGGATGGCGCGATCGAGAAGTGCGCCCTTCCAGTAGATCGGCTTGAACAGCAGGTTCGTCGTGATCAGGTCTTCGAGAACCTCAAAGGGGGTTGGCTCAAGATCGAAGGGGTCCAACTCGGATTCCAAGTCGGTGTCGAACTGAAAGCTGTGAAGAAAGTTGACCACCTCCCACCCGATCCAGTCCGTGAAATGCACGGTATACGCGCCTCCGACAGTGACGCCTTTGGTGAAGGCATCTATGGGAAGCACGCCCAGCCACGAGGTGAATTCGTGTGAGCCTTGAAAATGGCGATTTTGAACCGCGCGGGACGAATAGGCATATCCATTGCTGTCGGCGCTAGCCGGAGAAGCCACTGCAAACGTGCCGAGAAATACCGCCAACACCGACGTGTAAAGCAACGATTGGCGAAGCAGGATTGAGCCCAAATCAAGCCCGTCAGCCTCTGCTCGATCCCGCCGTACTTCAGTCTGCCGCTTTCGACGGTTTGGTCCGAACGAGCGGCGCCTGATTACAGCTGTCGTCATTTCAAAATCAGCCCCCCCAACGACCAGAGGCTACTAAAATCTGCTGTGGATCCAAGCATGAAATCAAAACTCGGCGTGATAAGCTGATGACAACTCAGTAAGCGGATGTGGTTTCGGAGACGGCTGACGAGTGAATATCCGCTGTGGATTCGACTTCTATATTTGGAAACAAAAGCAATTTTTGAGTTCTTTAGTATTCACCGTCCCATCAACCTGCGTCATGTGTAGAGCTTTGAAAAACTTTGAGCCGTTTTCTTTAGTCTGAAGCATCTGTAAGGTGTGTCGCAGAGCAACTTTAGGGTGATGTCCCGCGGGCAGGGGTCGGAGTCGTTGCTCGACGTATCCTTTAGAAGAAGCAGATCAAAGATCACCAAACTCGAGGCGCGGCTAGAGGATCGACCGATGGGTCTCGAAAACAAGGACCTCGAGCATCTATTTCAGCAATACGCATCCTACGTGGGTGCCATCGCGTTGCGGCTCTGCGGTCGAACTTCAGAAGTGGATGATATCGTTCAGGATGTCTTCATTGCCGCACAGCGTGGACTGCGAGAGATAGAAGATCCCCGAGGGGTGCGACGTTGGCTCGCACGGGTCACCGTTCGCACAGCGCAAAGAAGAATGCGCACTCTAAAGCTGAAAGGGATGATCGGTCTCGTAGATGAGCCAGACTACAATACTTTAGCGGGGGCAAGTGCCTCTCCCGAGCAGATGGCGTTGATATCCTCGGTGTATCGCGAGCTAGACCAGCTCCCCGCACAGCAGCGAACCGCTTGGATTCTGCGATTTGTGGAGGGATTTCGTCTTGAGGAAGTTGCTGAGCTCTGCGGTTGTTCGCTTGCGACCGCAAAGCGCCGTATCGCATCAACCCAAACCCATCTGCGAGACACTCTCGATGGCTAGTTCCAATTGCAGAGCTCGGCGTCAAGGTCTCGCAGATCAGCGTCAAACCAAGAGAGCACAAGCCAAATTCGGAATCGACTCATGAATACAGACTTCCACTCAGAACTCTCAGCCGCACTGGAGCACGTAAAGGACAGTCCGTGGGACAGCCCTCGAATCGCCAAAGGTTTGTCGGGCATCAAACGCAAGAAACGCAATCGTGCTCTGGCAAGCAGCGGAATCACTCTAGCGGCTGCCGCACTGATCTTCGGGCTGAGCACCAAAATGGCTCAGCATCTCGAGCTGCAGCCGGTGGCAACCCAAACCTCTCCCTCCCCCTCCCCTGTGAACCTCGCAGATGGCTCTCAGATCATCCCGCTCGCCGAGACGACCCGCGTTCAACTGCGCCATGCGTCCGAGGAACTGATCGTCGTCGAACTCGAGGCCGGCAGCGCGCATTTCGAAGTGTCGCCAAACCATCAGCGGCGTTTCGTCGTGCACTCCGCGGAAGTTAAGGTCGAAGTTCTCGGAACCGCGTTCCAGGTCACTCGGTCCGCAGATCATTCGAGCGTGGACGTCGAGCGAGGCTTGGTGCGCGTCACCCATCAGGGCAAAGAAACACTGCTTCGGGCAGGAGATGCAGCGGCGTTCCCAGACGAATCGATAGGCGTAGGCAGCACCGACGACAGTGTCGACACAAACGCAGCCGATTCGCGTCATTTGAGCCGTCAAAACCTGCGTACCCCCCGCTCATCGACGCCGAATCCGTCTATAGAGTCGCCCCGGCGGCCATCGTCATCTCCGCAGATCGCCGGCGGACCCGGCTCCGATGAGGCCCCTTTTGCCTCGACGGCGCTGCCCTCCAATCGAACTGCGGCAGAACTTTGGGCAGCTGCTGATCAGGCTCGCGAGGAGAGACGCTACGGCGACGCGATCCCCTATCTTGTCGAGCTCAGCACACGTGTTCCAGACAGCCAGGGAGCACAAAATGCGCTGTTCACCTTGGGAAGGCTGTATCTTGATACCGGCGATGCATCACGAGCCGCATCAGCATTCGCCAAAGCCCAAAGAATGGGCGGGCAACTCGCAGAGCATGCGCTTTACCGGGAGATTCAGGCGCTCATTGCCGGGGGCGATCTGTCGCAAGCCGAGCGCCGAACAGCCAAATATCTGCAGAGGTATCCCGAGGGACGCTACCGAGAAGAGCTCCAAGCGCGGTCACCTTGAACACACACGTCGCTTCGGATCGCTAAGCGGAACGCGGTTGGCAAGGTTCGGCCGCTCTGCAGCGCGCGCGATTGCCGTAGCGACTCGGGCCTTTGGGCAGCTCGCCCTGGTGTGGTCGACGCTCGGGCCCGCGACCGCATGCGCCCAACCCAGCGGCAGGCAAAACAGCGACGACGAGAGCATTGTACGATCAAGCGACAGCCGGGTAGTCATGAGGGAAACCGGCTGCTCGCCGGTCATTTCGCCCCTCCTCCACCCACTTGTCGAGCTCGAGGCTCGAGAATCGATTGACGTAGACCTGCGGTGCACGGAACGTCAACTGGTCATTAGCGTCCAGTTCCGTTCCAGCGAGGCCTCCGGTTCCGCACGACAAACAGTTCGCTGGTCGCTGCCGTGGAACGCGACGTACGAGCAGCAAGATCTTCAGGAAGCGCTACGTGCCCTAGCGATTCAAATTACCGAATCTCAAGTCGGACCAACCACTGCGTCAGACCCGTTTCAGGCGCGACCAAGCCCACCCCTTGAGCAAGGAGGAACGATTGCTGCACCCCGAGGCTACGGAGAGCTTTGTTTCTCTGGAGGAAGCGTGTTCGACGACCGTGGTCAAGCGCACTACGCAGCCGAAGTCTCCTATGCTCGACTGACGATCCAACCGAGAGGAAGCGACTGGTGGATGGGAATTCAAGTTCACGGTCGCTTCGTCACGGGACGGTCTAGCGCAAGATATGTACATAGAATACGCAGAAACTCAGGAGGCGTAGGCTGGATGGCGCGATTTGGAACAAACCGAATCGGTTGGGACAATCTCCTCTCGTTCGGCCTAGGAGTTGGAAGCGCGCACACCACGCAAGAGGCAGAGGTCGACCATCGACTCTTCTGGTTCGGAGGCCGACTTCGCACAGGACCCAGCGTTCGACTCGGCACAAGAGTTCGTCTGAGCGCCCTGCTCGAGGGAGGCATACAGCGTCGCCTCGATGCGCTCGTGCAGACGCTCGATCCCTCTGCCGAAACGCGAGTACGCGGCGGTCGTTTTTTTGGAGGCCTGAACTTGGCCGCCCGTTTCATCCTCTGATGAAGTCGAGGACGTGGGCCCCACGCAGGCCTCTTTCGTCAGTGGATAGGCAAATGATACCCTCAGGGTTTTCTGAGCGAGACCGCTTTGATGCGCGGGAAATCCAGGCACCGAAGCGCACCCTTGTTCAGGATTCAGCATCTGGCTTCCGGTCGGGACGTCAGAGGACCGAGCGCGAGAGAATCTGAACTGCTTGTGGGGTGGCACATAGGTCGACGGGACGCGCGGGCACTTCTGGGGACGGTGCTCTTCGGACTAAAGCTGCTTGGAACATCCCTCACCGCGGGCTGCCCAGCGGAGTTCCTCGTGCGGGTTGACGAAACCGATGCGGGAGCAGCCGAAAAAGATGCGGGCTTTACGCTGCCCGATGTTCCCGATTCCTGCCTCTCGGAGCCCCAGAGTCCGACGAGTATTTCGGGAACGACGGTCGGCGACGGAGGTTCGGCCTCATGCACCGCCTCAGCACTTCAGGCCGCGCTCGACCGAGGAGGCTGGATTCGCTTCAACTGCGGGGGGAGCTCCACCGTAGTCCCGATCGAAAGCCCCCTTTCGGTTCGGCAATCCGGGACCCGACTCGACGGCGGAGGAAGAATCACCCTAAGCGGGCAAGGCAGCTCTCGGGTCCTTCAAGTACATGAAGGCGCTGCGCCGGTCACCCTGGTCGGATTGAGCATCACCAGTGGCTCCGGAGATCGCGGTGCAGGGATTCAAATTCATCAGAATGCAACGGTGTGGCTCGATCAGGTGGCGCTCACTTCAAACGTAGCCACCGGAGAAACCGCAGCTGGCGCTCAGCCTCGCAATGGCGGCGGCGCCATCCATATCGCACCGGGAGCCAGGCTGGTCGGGTTGAACACGAACTTCCTGAACAATCGCGCAAGTTTTGGAGGTGCCTTGTGGAATCAGGGCGAAACGATTTTATTCGGAGGCAGACTCACCAGCAATCTCACCCTTGAAGAGGGTTTGGAGCAGGGAGGCGGCATCAGTGCTACCGGTGGATCACTCCGCATGTGTCAAGTTCGGGTCGAAAACAACAGCGCGGCGGAGGGAGGCGCAATCTTTGTAGATGGCGGAGCGCTCCGTGCAGAACGCACGCATTTTGTGAACAACACGGCCAGCGGCTCTGTATCTCAAACCGGATCGGGAGGCGCAATTCGAGGGATGGGCTCCGAGCTATCCTTGAGTCGATGCAGTTTCGAGGGGAACATTTCAGCAGACTCCGGCGGAGCACTCGCTCTGAGCGGTGGCGCCTCGTCGATACAGAACACCTCCTTTATCGCGAACGCAGCCTCTGGAGGGTCTGGGGGAGCACTCTACATCGATGAGGGGGATCATCGACTCGTGCACAACACCATGTTCGGAGGAAGCTCGCGCAACGGCGGCAGCGAGCTTGCAGGATCCGGCTTGGTCACCCTCTACGGCAACCTACTCGTCGGAGGGGATAGCGTCTGTGGGGACACCTACCAAGGCGATGGGGTCCTCCAAAGCCCGGGCATACCCTGCGTGCCCTCGGCGATCCAAGACGACGGGCTGCAATTGAAGATGCTCGCGGTCGAATGCGACCACTTAGAAGGTCGGGTGCCGAGCGCAGACAGCGCAGCCATCGACCAGGCCGCAGCGAGCACCTGTCCTGAATTCGATATGTGTGGTGCAGTGAGAGATCGCGATGCTTGTGATCTCGGAGCGGTAGAGCGCCCATAGGCACCCAGAAAACAGATGCATGCAAGCTCGTTCGATCGGCTCTGGCTAGGGTGCTTGCTGAAACATGAACGGGTAGGAGATCTGCACGGATCCACCCTCCGGAGCGGGAAATCGCAGACGGCGTAGAACGCCGGCCATACAGCTCGTGGCCTGAGGACTGCTGAGGGTCGAGGATGCCTGGCGTACTCCGGATACGCGACCGTTGGGCTGGATCGTCCACGCAAAGGTCACCCTGCCGGAAAGGCCAGGACTCGACATCAACGCCCGTTCATAACAGGCCTGGATGGCGCCGATCGCTCGGTTGATCACGCTCTGAACCGATCCTCGATCTAGCGAACCTCCACGTTGGGTGCCCAAAGCCGAAACCGCCCGAACGCGACCTCGCACGCGACCGGAGCGTGCCCGGCCCTCCAATTGACCCGTCTGACCGACTGCACTGGAGCCCCCGAAAGAACCAATGCGACTACCGCCCGACTGAGAGGCGACGTTCACTCCAGAGACCCCCTCAAGCGCAGCCTGAACTCCCGTTACCGTGACCCCACCCGCTAGGGCGCCACCTTGAACCGCTTGAATATTGGTCGTGACATCCGCAAGCGATTGACCACTACCTGCATTCGGTGTGGTCAGACGCGAAAGGAGATTCTCGGTCGCGTTCTCTGACTGCCGCTGTTGCACCTGCCTCACTCGTTCTTGCAGGGACCTAGGCAAAGCGGTTCGAGTTTGTTGTGGCGGAGGCGGCGCTTTGGCGCGTCTCGGCCGAGGTTTGGGACGCGCTCGAGGTCTGGGCGGCGGCGCATCAGGACGCTTTGCCGGCGTCTGAATCTTCGCCTCAGCAAAAATCTCTTCTTGAGGTCGGTCGTCCACCTCAAGCCGAACATAACCGGAGTCTGCGAGAGAATCGAATCCAACTCCGAGCAATACGTGGACCATGAGCGCCAGCAGCGCGACCAGGGCGAAAATAGTGGAAGGGGGTTGAGTCGATAGACTTGGGACCTCGGTGGCAAAACCGGGTCGTACGCTCCAGCTCAGCTCCCCCTGCTTGACCCGAAGCTTCTCGCCGACTCTGAGGGTCAGCTTCTCGCCGCCGCCCAGACGCTCGATCGTGCCGTCCTCCTGTTCGCGAACCGCATGATCGGCTTCGAGCAGCTGCACTTCGACCGAACGCTCTTGTGCACGAAAAAGACCTGGAAAACCGTCAGATGCAAAGTCATCCCCAAAGGCAACCCGGGTATCAAGAGCGCGATCTCGATAGAAGCGAACGACTTCGAGCGATAGCTCCCTTGAAGCGATCGGCTCCCCAACACGGAGCATGTCGTGAGGGTCGACCTCGATGAACGACTGGTCTTCCTCTTCATCATCCTCATCGATGAGAAGTTGCGGAGGGCGGAGAGATACGCCCGCATATGGAGCCTGAAGCGCCTCCTGCAGATGCCCTTGACCTCTACTCGGCTGCGGATCGACGGACTCGACTTCCGGCGTAGACTGCAGTACAGATGAAGAAATCCCTGAAAGCCTGAGCGAGTCGGGACGCGAAACCGGATCGGTAGCGGGTTCCACTTCGGATTCCAGAACATCTGCAAGCCCGCCATCCCATTCGATGGGCGGCTGAACCGCAGCACTCTCAAGCGACTTCGATTCAAGCCTCGGTGCATCGAGACTGATCTCAGTCGAATCGAACTCCTCCTCCAGACCCGAGAGCAGGGCCATTCGACTCGCGTCCCGAACTTTGACCTGCAACGTGGCGAGTTTCTTGCCGGCCCGCGGATGCGTGAGCGCATAGGGCTCAAGGCGTGCGATCGCGTCGTGCGTGTGACCCATCTTCACGAGCAGATCGGCAAGACGCAGGATGGCGTGTTCTTCGGGCGCCTCCGCGGCGCGCAGATAGGCACTGTAGAGCTCGACCAGAGCGTCACCGGTCAGCTCGCGTTCAAGATCTGCAGTCAGCGACTCGTCCGAAGGGCACGCATGAAAAGCCTTGCGAAGTAACACCTGACGACGCTCCGGGTCGTGAGCGGCGAGATGACGCAAGAGCTGAGATGCCTGCTGGCGGTCTTGAGACTCCTGCTCCGGCACTTGTGATGCGTGTCTCAAGAGCAGATCCGCCAGGTACTCCGCAGCCTCCGGCAGCTTGGTCGCAACGGGTGACAGGACTTTGATCGCCTCATCGGAGTAGCCGAGATCGTGTAGCGCGCGACCAAAATCTAGTTCTGCCACCGCACGCTGCGGCGCAGGTATCTGCTGACGTCGGCACAACTCGAGACGATGCCGATGAAGCTCAAGACGCTGCATTGGCTCATGCTGAAAGATACGGTCGATCGCCGGGCCGAGGGATGCCGCGCCCGATGCGTGTTCCATCGCCTGATTCAATAGCTCCAGACTGCGTGCGGGATCACTCGAGAAGCGGATCTCCGCCGCTTCGATCAAAATAGACGCCGACAATTCTGGATCGCCTACTTTTCCTGCCCGCCACTCGAGGGTCTTTGCAAGCACGCCCCATTGCTCCATGCCCACGAGGTGATCCCGGACCCGCTGCATCGCAGCGTGATCCTCTGGATTTCGATAGAGCGCGGTGACCAGCTCTTTTGTCTTCGGGTCCATCTATCGTCGGCCACTCCTTCTCGGACGACGCGCAGGCTTGGTTGGCCATGCCGGTGGCTGATCGACGGGTCCGAGGATCGTGCGCACCGTGTCTTGGGAAAAATCAGTGCGTTCAGCGGTGAGCGGCGGCAGCGGCCTTCTGCCTCGATTGAATAGGACAACAGCTCCCGCTCCAGCGGTCTCGCCGCGGACCAAGCGATCGTCGAATTCCATCCGATTCGAACGACGCAGGCTTCCACCAGTTTGCACCTCAGAGGCAGACTCTTCTACAGATGCCTCTGTTTCACGATCACGCCGTCGATTCTCTCCGCGCTCTGCGGACGCGCGACGGCTCTGAGACCTCGAGCGCTCGGCACGCCCATCGTCCTGAGCAAAGACAAACTGCCCGCCCGCACCGGCCTCGAAAAAGCAGAGGGTGAGGAGCGCAAAAAGCCACGTACGAGCCACATTCATGATCGAATCACCGCCAATCGATATTTGAAAAACCCCGCTTCTGCGGCGGAGCGTAAAATGACAAACAGCGTTTCGTACTCCAGCTCTCGATCCGCCTGTACGACGATGATCGGTTCAGAAGTCGCTTCTCCGGTAGCCACCGCTTGACTCAACTCCGACGCGGTCTCCTCGCCGAAACGCTTTTGGTACTCCTCCTCTAGCTTGGAGACCAGCATAGGCACGGAATCGCTCTCAACTTGACTCTCGCGAAAAGCGCCATCTTCTTGGAGTTCAAGCACCACCTCTTCTTCCACCACCACCTTACGCCCCGTAACCGCCAAGTTGACCGCCGGGCGAAGTTCGGCACGCGCAGTGCTCTCGGGCAGAGTGAGATCTGGATTCAGCTTGAACTCAAAACTCTCGGCTTCGAAAGAGACGATCAGGAAGATCAGGATGATGGTGAACATATCGAGGAGCGAGGTCAGCATCAGGGTCGGTGCCTTTTTTGGACCACGTCGCCTGCGCATCATGGCGAGCCTCCTTCGCTCGCTGCACCTTCCGCAGAGGCTCCTTGACTTTGATCCGCGGTGATCAGGCGCGAAAAGACGACCACGTTGAATAGCTCACTGCGCACTTCGTTTCCGTCCGAATCGGTTTCTCCGGTTTCGTAATCACGAACCGCATCGAGCACCTGGACCAGTCGCTCATACTTGATGTCCGATTCAGGAAGTACGATCACCGTGTCCGAAGTCGGAAAACGTCGCTTCAAACCTTTGACATACTGCTGCACCGCCGCCCCGGAGGACACGCCAGTCCAGCTGAAGGAACGGGCAAGCCCTTGCAGAGCGGCTTCGTCCAGCTCAGGACTGCTCGCCGTAAACTCAAGCTGATTGGCTTTCACCACTAGGTTGAGCGTGATCTCGGCAGGCGGCTCCGGGGGCGGATCGGCAACCGTATGACTCGGAAGCGAGGCGGGGATGATGCCGATATGAAAAAAAGAGGCGCCCATCAGGAGAAAGGGGATGAGGATCACGAGCAGATTCATCACCGGGATTAGGTCGAGCTCTACCGCTTCGCGCGTACGTCGGTAGCGGTCAAACGCCACGCGAACTCTCTTGTCCACCCGAGCGGGAGTCTTGACGCAAACGTGCCAGGGTAACGAGCACCCGGCAGGCCGCGCTTTCGACTTCCATCAAGATCACTTCCTGACGTCGCGAGACAAAGTGGTGAAAAAAGAGCAGCGGTACCGCGACCAGAATCCCGAAGAAGGTCGTGTACATCGCCTGAGAAATACCGTCGGCTAAGGCCGTCTGGCGCTCTGCGGCGCTGGCAGCAGCCACCGAGTTGAACGCAGTGATCAGACCCAGAATCGTCCCGAGAAGGCCGAGCAGCGTGGCAGCATTGGCAAGCAAGGCGATAATGCCGATACGCTTGCTGAGCGGCTTGAGGCTTTGGAGCATGGCATTTTCCATGGCCCGCTCGACATCTCTCTCCCGCTGATTCGCGGAGATGAGGCCCGCACGCACCACATCGACGAGGGGATGCTTGGTGCGAACTCGACAGTGCCGTATCGCTTCATCCCACTGCCCCGTTTCGACGGCGCGCAACACCTTACCCATCACGCCTTCGGCATTCAACCGGCGCTGCAGGAAGAGATCTACCGCACGCTCTAGAAACACGATCATCCCCACGATCGACGCGCCGAGAATCACGTACATCATCCAGCCGCCGTCGGTAAGGTAGGCTAAAACCGTACTTCCCCCGCCCGAAGCTTCCTCTGAGGCTGCCTGTGACGCTTCCTCCTGAGCGAAAAGTGAAGCTGGGAAAGTGAGTAGCGAAAAGCCCAGGATCCACCCCACCCGGGATAACGCTTTTGGCATCATCTGTCGCTCCTCCAATAACTACCGATTATCGACTCGCAAATGCTTTCCCACTTGCCTATTGGTAGCAAATACAGACAAGGTGAGATACGGCAAGGGTAAAGACTTTTAAAGAGTTGCTGTGGGAGTAACGGTGCCACGAACTACATGTTTTCCGCCACGGTTATTTCATTTCATCAGAACCCGGTGGTCACGATCGCTCGTAAGCTCATGGCTTATCGTCCTGACGGGTTCAGGTTACGGTTGCGCCTCTGACGAGGATCTATTCATCGGATCTCGCCTAGAAAACCTCTGCAACGAAGCTCTGCCAATATGCAACTCAAGAGCCGGATGTCTGCTGCGCGAGGATGAATACATTCGAGGACAGTTCCCCGGGGGCCAACAATACATCTTCAATACGCCCACCGACTCCTCTCGCATTCGAATTCGTCTACACCTGGTGGATCAAGTATTCGCTGGAACAGAACTGTTGTTTCGAGCTTCGGACATCGGCTGCAACGGTTTCGATCAGGAGCTGAAGCAGGATGTGGATTTATTTCGACTTGCTGGGGATTCTCAAACGATCGCCGAGGCTCTCGAGGTCGAAGGCCGCGGGGAGCATCTTATAGAAGTGTTTAGCGATATGACGTCAGGCTTCCTGATAACGACGACCTTGGTCGATTGACGGCGCAGGGCATTCCAAGCAGGTAGGGCCGTTTCAAGCGACGTCACCCGTTACCCCATTATCTGGGGGAGACGAATTCTTCGTCAGAAACCGAAAGGATCGCCTCAGACGGTTGCCGCGTCGACGGCGGAATAAACACGACGGGCACCTCGGCAATGCGCACTGGCCCAGGATCCTGCAAACGCTCTGTAGTCGCCTCTCCGAAAAAGAGAAGGATGCGATTGTCTCCGCGAAACCGGTCCTCCGTCTCGAGTGTCGGCATCAAGCGAATGTTCCGAACGGTGTAGCTCAAACACTGCCGGGTCTGAAATATAACCCGCACGGACTCCGTCACGTCTCTTGGAGGCAGGAGTCGTACGTCGATACGCACTCGCAAAAAGCGACCCTGCTCTCCCTCTTCTTCCAGGTAAGAGCTGCTTGGCAGCAGGACGAAACCGTCCTCCCCAACCTCTTCAAGAGCTCGCTCTAGGTCCACGGCCGGTCCGGATTGTTCGTCTACCGCATCACGCCACGCCAAAGTGCCGGCAAACGAATCGTACTGCAGCACGCCAACCCCTGCGGTGGTGCCTTGGCTTGCGACGATCTCGATGAACCCAGTGATCTCTTCAGGTCGAACTACGAGAAGATCCTGGACGATCCCCTCGTCCTCGAGCTCATAGCGGTACCCGAAGTCGAGCTGCGCTTCCAGATCGGCCGAACGGGGATCGGTATGCTGACGCAGCTCATCGGCATTGCTTGTGCCGTCGTCGTCGTAGTCACCTGCGGCGTCGCTATCCAAGTAGTTCGCTAGGGCGTACACCTCGACGAGATCCGGCGAGCTATCTCCATCGGTATCGGCGAGGTTGGCGTTGGTTCCAAGCAACGCTTCTTCGCAGTCGGTCAGTCCATCGAGCTCGCGATCGGCGTCAAGGTCCAGTCCGCGGCACGCAGCGGGTTCATCCAGCTGAGTCGGGTCGAAAAACAGCAGCGTTTCAATCCGGTCGGAAATGCCATCGCCATCGGTATCTCGACGCAGAGGGTCACTACCCACGTCCAGCTCATCTGCATCGGAGAGGCCGTCTCCATCACTGTCGGTCAGAGGACCCAGCTCGCTGATGGCCGCATTTTGATTGAATGCAATGAGTGATTTTACCTGAAGCGGAGAACGCTCCTGAAATACGGTCAGGTCGCTTACTTGGAGCCCGCCCACGTTGTCCAGGCGCCGATAGGTACCTCCGCCGGCAAAGGCCATTCTCTGACCCCGCACCTGCAAGGCTTGGTTGGCCGCAGGTTCATCAGCCGCCAGATGCAATACGTGCACTTTCAGGCCCAAGGCTCCAGCGTCGCGCACCAACTCGACCATTTCCTGAACCGCTTCTACCTCTAAGTCGGACTGACAGGCGTCTGGATCGTCCGCTCCTTCACACTCCGCAGCGACGGGCTCTTGCGGTCCCGAAAGGATCAGCAGCACTGCATATTGAGTTAGGGTTCTCGCTCCAGCTCGAGACTCCGCCACATCACCTTCGATGAGGGCCCTCGCCGAGCGCAAACCCTCAAAGTAGTCCCGGCACGTACCCAATGCGCTACATGCCTGGGGAATCGCCAAAGTCGCGATGGCGGCATCCAACTCAGAAGCGTTTCGAGTGAAGTTGCCGTCTTCGGGAGCGAGCTTCTGCGCTCTGCCTGCAAAACCGATCACCGACATCTCGGTGCCTTCATTCTGAAGTGCGAGCTGCGTGAAGGTATTCAAGTCTCTTACTCTCTCGCCGGTGGGGTCATATGTGGAGTAGAGCGGCCCATCGCCGCGATCGGCGACGATCACCAGACGTAGAGGGAGATCTTCGCTCACCACATCTCTCGTACAGACCCGCCCACTAAAACTCACCCTATCGGCCTGAAGACCGGCTGAACTGCGTTCAAACAAACGCGCATCCGTACAGCCGAATACCGCAAACTGAAGAACCGTAGCGACCCATAGGCAACGCGGCCCGATGTGGACGGGGCGCCAGAACTTCTGGTGAATCGTGGGCACTGACGTGGGAACACTGCGGCGGGGCATCATCTGATTCATCCGAAATGCGGCCCGCAAGTTGTTCGGGCAAAATATACGGTATCTATTTGAGAAGCGTTGTTCATCTAGAATGCGTCGTTAGGTCAAAATACCTCGTCGCACTTAGGCATAGCCACTCTAAGATCGATCACCCCGCTAGGGCGCGACACCACATTAGAGCAGTTCACCGCACCGAGGCGCATCTTGGGGAAGCGGCGCCGTCTCGCATATGCCGCCCGTGCACGTTTGAGTGAAGTCACAGTTGAGTACGCCTCGGCAAGATTCCGAGAGAGGAAATTCAAGACTAGAAAGCGTAGTGAAATCCAGCACTCGAATCGATGCGCTACCGACGATAACGCCGGCACTCCGGGCCTCGGCGCGGACAAATCCTGAGCCAACGAGCGTCAACGTAGGCACCGAAGTTGAAAGGGGAAAAGTGAGCTCTTCCCCTTTCGCGGAGGCATCGCCCACCACCGCCTCAAGCAGCGACACTCCAGAGATGCTTGTCGCTACTACCCGCAGAGCATCGGCACTTGAAGCGTCGAAGTCACCGCAGAACACGATATCGAGCGAGGAGGAGCTATCCCCACATGCACTTATAGAATTGGCCGATAAGGCGATGACGAATAAGAAGCGTGTCCGCCACAGCAAGCATGCGGAATGATGATCCTCTGTCACGATATCCCTTTCGCACCCAAAGTAACGTGCGCTGAGAAGAGAATAAAGAAAAGCATTCTCCTGCCATTTATTTATCCAGACCGGGGAGCAAACACCTAGGATAGAGATGTGCTTCTAAAAATGTTCGCTGCTTGTGAGCCACTTTCAGGTCTTGCCGCCATTTAGTACGCAGTCGCCGGCGCAGGGCCGGTCAACGCACGGAGAAACGATGTACGCTAAAAGATCACCCAGCGTCGTGACCCTCTTCGCAGGTCTAGCGACCTTTGCCATTCCGGTCACCGCCTTCGCACAGCCCTTTGAGTGCGACAATCGATTTGGTCAGTGCGGCACCCCTGAAATCACAGGGGGCGCCTCCGCAACCAGCCCGATCCTCATCGCCAACACCGACCTAGGCGATACGTATCAGTCTGCAGACGACTACGACAACGACGGGTTTGAAGACACATTTGATAACTGCGTCCGAAACCACAACCCCGATCAAAGCGACGCAGACGGAGACGGGGTGGGTGATGCCTGCGACAACTGCGCGGCGATCGCCAATGTCGACCAGCTCGACACCGACGGAGACGGCGACGGTAACGAATGCGACGCCGATCGAGATGGGGACGGCGTTGAAAACAGCGGCGACAACTGTCCGGAGAACCCAAATCCGGCGCTCGAAGGGGTGCAGGTCGACACGGACGGCGACGGCTTAGGCGACGCCTGCGATGACGATATCGACGGGGACGGTCTGGACAACCTTGCAGATGAGTGCCCCCTCAGTGCGGCCGCAAGCGCTGCGGTCTGTTTCCCCGATGGCGATGGAGATGGCGTTCCTGACGTGCCCGCATCTGGACTCGTGGGCGATGTTTGCGTCGGCTATTTCGACCCGGAACAGCTCGATACCGACGGTGACGGGGTGGGTGATGCCTGCGACCCCGACGCCGATGACGATGGAGTGCTGAATCAGCTCGACAACTGCCCCTTGGACGCCAACCCGAATCAGCTCGACGCGGATCGAGACGGCTTGGGTGACGACTTCTGCGACAACGACGGCTTTTGCTACAACGTGTTTGGAGACGCCGCGAACTGCCTGGACCCAGCAGCAGCTCTCGATGTGTTTGCTCCTGACATGATCATGCAGCAGGGCCTCACCTACCGCCTGCCGGTGTTCGCCAACCGCTCCGATGCCACGATGACCTACCGCTGGACCCTAAGGGAGCTTCCGAGCGGATCATCCGCCACGGTTCGCAACCCGACCGGTTCGATCGCGGAACAGGTGGAGTTTGAATACGCCTACCTGCTCCAGGATGGCGCGGTCGCAGACCTCGCTGCTTCGGCCACACTGCGTCCAGATCGGCCCGGTCTGTACGTTGCCGAGCTCACCGTCGAGATAGGTGAAGATCCGGTCACCCGTGAGGTCGACGTTTCGGCAAGCCGCGAGATGTTGATCTACGTCGAGGGTGGTGGATCAGGCGATGGCTGCTCCGCTGGGGGCACAGGTGGCGCATCGCTCGCCTGGATGATGCTGGGACTGCTCCCCTTCATCCGCCGAAGATCGTGACAATTTATTCAAGCTAAGCCACGCTAAGTGAATAAAAGACAACTCCACTCTATTGGGTGGAGTTGTTGCCTTTGGGGGATACGAAGGTGTGAGATGTATATATCTTACAGACATCTACGCGTTCGAACGACATTACTGAGTAGCTTATTGCTTACCTCGTGCATCGTTTCGTGTACGGACGTCGGACTGCAGCTGGAGCCGGCACCGGACCCCGTAACCTTTGACAACCTGCTCAGGGTCCGAGGGCAACACTGCGTGCAGCCAGACGATGCGCTTGAGTTTCCCGTCAAGGTGCTGCTTGCAGTCGACCAAAGCGCCTCGCTGCAGTGTACCGATAGCCTCGACCGACGTTTTCAAGCGCTCGATGAAGCACTCGATCAGTTGCTGTCACAACCTTCGGTCAGTGTGGGTTTTGTAGGCTTTGCAAGCTGGGCAAGGTCGGTCCCATTCACAAGGAACCGCGAGGAGATTCAATCCTTGATCACCGACGGGGGAGGCAGCGCTACCGACTATCAGGGAGCCCTCGCAGCCATCGCCGCCACCCTTGAAAACGACATGATCACCTCACCCGCTGGGGACCGAGCCCGAACCCGGTATGTCGTCGTCTTCATGAGCGACGGATCCCCGGAACCTCAGTGCAATGCCGGCTGCGAGGACGGCGAAAGCTTCGGTGTGGCTCCCGGCCCCTTCTTTGTCGGTACTTGCGACAACGGGACCGACGACGACGGAGACGGACTCGTCGATGAAAACGACCCCAATTGCCAAGACCCGGATCGACTCGATCCTCCGTTTTCTCCTTGCAACTTCGGGGGACGCAACAGCCTGCCGATCGAGGACGATGAGTTCATCGATTTCGCCGGAGTGTGCCCCGACTACAATCAGACGCCGCAAATCGAACAGCGGGTGCGCGACATCATGGAGCTGCAGGAGATCTATGATGTAGGAGGCATCTCCCTGAATACGGTGCTCATTTTCTCGCCTCAAGAAGTGGTCAACGCGATCTGCTCCGCGGACGCCCAAAATGTATTTGGATTCGACCGAGTGGAAGCGACCGTGGTGATGCGTGCGATGTCCACTGAGGGCCAGGGCATCTTTCGCGACGTGGATGTTTCGGAGGACGCGACGGACTTTTTGGAGTTCGACTTTCGGCCTCTGGAGGCACCTCAATGGCTTTCCGGTTTGATAGCAGACAACCAACATACGCGGCCCACCAGCTCGGGAGTCACCCCCGACACCGATACCGACGGCCTCTCGGACGAACGGGAATTCTTGGTCGGAACCGATCGCGACCTCAGAGACTCAGAGCTGCCTAGCGGAGACGGCTACAGCGATGCGCTGGAGTGGAGACTCTCGGCATCCGGCTACGATCCGCTCAGTACGATGGATCCCCCGGTGCCGTGTTTGGACTCTGCCGATCAAGACGGGGACGAACTGACCAACTGCGAAGAAGCCGCACTGGAAACGAATCCACTCCTCGCAGACAGCGACAACGACCAGATGACCGACTTCCTGGAGGTGGTTGCTGGACTTGATCCGCTCACTCCCGATGCAGAATTCGATTTGGATTTCGACGGAATCCCGAATCGAGAGGAACTCCGAGCAGGGACCGACCCTTCTACCCCAGACGAAGACCTCTATCGCTTTCAGCGGCAGAACTATCAGGTGGACGATCTCGGTCGCCAACAAATCGATGGAGACGAGCGACGGTGTTACGATTTCGACGTGGATGGGATTCAAATGGTGGAAACGCCGGTGGTCTCGGAGCGAGGACTGAATCGAGTGCTCGTCTACGCCCATGAGCAGCCAGCCCTTCTGTCCGGCTCTGACGGGTTCACCTATGTCGCCTGCTTCGAGGCGTTCTACTTCGGCGAAACGAGCAAAGTCCCTGCAAGCGGGTTCATCGACGCCTCCCAGGAAGGCTGGACGCAAATGCTCACAACGCTCCAGACCGAGGTCGACTCCCTGATCGAATGTCCCTGGTTTCCGGAAGGATTCACCCGCAATCGAGTCAACCGCATCAGCACCGAGTGCTTGGCAGAGGATGTTGTCCTCGGACGCTTTCTCTATAGCGCCAGCGAAAGGGTCGACCTCATCGAAGCTTATATCGCGCGAAACCTCGGTATGACCCTCCCTCTCGAGGCGTTTCGGCTGTTCCATCGAATCGAGGAGTTCGATCCGGACTCCGACTGCGTGCGCCCCTGGGAGATGGAACGTCTGCTCGAGCTTTTTGCGCAGATCAAAACCGCCTGCCTCTGTCAGCAGCCACCAGCCTCGGATATGATGTCTTCGTTTGTCAGTCCGTGTTGCTCCGAATGAAGGACACCTCCCTAAATTGGCTGCCCCGACTGCTTGCAATGGGCTCTATCGCAGTGGTGATCGGCATCGCCTGCAGCGACGTAGAGTTTGTGGAAATCGAGCGTGAAACCACGAGCCGTGACGACCGTTTCGCGATCGGCGGAACGCTGTGCACTCGGACGCCCGATACCCGCGTCACCCCGCTTCGGGTCATCTTTGTCGTCGACTCCTCAGACTCGATGGCGGTGAGCGATCCACCCGATCCTTTCACGCTCGAGTCGGGACGTCAGCGCGCCGTACGAGAAACCTGGGAGGAGCTGCTGGATGGCGATCCGGAGGCGGTTCGGATCAGCATCGTACGGTTCTCTTCTGAGGCTCAAGGCTCGACCGCCATCGACGAAGACGGCGACAACATTGTCGATACCTACTTTACCGCCGATCGAGCCGTCCTTGCCGCGGCCACGGATCGACTTGGAATCACCAACCGAACCACAAACTACGCTACCGCTCTTGCAGAGGCGTTTCTCGAGATACGCACCGAACTTCAGCAGGCCGATGAAGAATCACTGCCGTTGTCTCGATACGTCGTCGTCTTCCTCAGCGACGGACTACCCGACGGGGATCGAAGTGATGCGGCAGAAGAAGCGATCGATGGAGTCAATGAGCTTCTCGACCTCACCAATATATTTCGCGTCGGTACTTTCGAATTTCATACCGCGTATCTTTCTTCAGGACTCGGTCCAGAGCTGGATCGGGAGGCGCAAGAGCTGCTCCAGGAGATGGCAGAAGTCGGCGGGGGAACCTTTCGGAACTTCCCCAGCGGAGAGTCGATCAACTTCTTATTTGTGAATCTGACGTCGATCCGCAGCGTATTCACGATCAGCGGCATGTCTGCCTTCAACCTGAATAGCGTGACCGATATCGATCAGATCCAGGCCATTCCCGTTCCGCCTTCACGACTGGACAGCGGCATGGGCGACGCGACTCTGCTGGACGGCGGCGCCCTGCTCGACGCGACTCTGCTGGACGGCGGCACCCTGCTCGATGGCGGCAATGCGAAGCCGACACTCGACTCGGGTAGTCTCAATAGCGATGCAAGTATATTCGATGAAGACGGGGGCCCCGACGCGACGATCGTACCCGCCGAACCTTCTCCTAGGAACTTCTCCGACCGAGATGGCGACGAGTGGCCCAACTGCGGAGAACCGCTGAGCGATACCGATGGAGACGGCCTGAGCGATCTGGTCGAGGTGGAAGTCGGAACGAATCCCTGGGTACCCGACACCGACGACGATGGGCTACGCGACGTGATCGAGTGGCGACTCGCGGGACTGAGCCCCCTCGATCCCGATGATTCCGGATGTTTGACGCGGGAAACCTGCCGCGACGAAGACGGCGATACCTTTTGTGATTGCATCGGTGATGCAGATCTCGATGGAGTGTGCGACTGCGTCGACTTTGATTTCCTCGAGTGCGCAGACGATTCGGGACACGACTGTGTCGACCTTGATTTAGACGGATTCTGCGACTGTCCCGAACAAGATGCCGAGGGTCGCTGCATTTACGACGATCGGGACAACGATCTGCTCAACGACTGCGAGGAGCAGTACAACGGAACCCGCCAACTCAGCTACGACAGCGAGCCCGATGGTATCGCCGACCTGCTCGAAATCCATCGCCGAGGAGATCCGACTGACTTTGACTCACTCTTCGATGGTGACTGGGACGAGTCGGACAACGAATCAGAACTTCTAAGCGGCACCGATCTCTTCTGCGACGAGTCTCCGATTCGCTCCCGGGTGAGCTACCGTAGAGATTTTGAAACGCTGGAAACCCGAGACGGCCAAACCTGTTATCGATTCGAGTTCCGGAACCTGCCTCTGATGCCGACCCTTCCCAATGCGACGGTGGCGTACCCCGGCAATGGCTGGAATCGATTCCTCGTGTACGCGCACGAAACCAGCTTCGACGATCCCGACGCATTTGCGAGCATACGGGTGGCCTGCGTCATGGCCCGATACGAACCCGAGGGAGACTACAAGAACCCGCCCTCAGGACGCTTCCAACTTAGCGAAGAGGACTTTATCGATGAGGAAAACTTCGACCCCGAAGCACACTGCATCTGGCCTTAGTCGGCTCCTCCGTCTCGAGCATTGTCTCTCGAAGCGGCAACATCTCTCGAGACGGCAACATCTCTTGAGACCGCAAAGAGCTCAGGAGGATCGACGCAGCGTTGCGACACGTCTTTTTACCCGGCACCTGTTCACGACAGGCGCAGCGCTCTTCTCAACCGCTCTGTTAGCGGGCTGCCCGGGCGACAGCACATCCGCCGAAGACGGTGGGAGCTTTGTGGGCTGCATTCAGGACTTATCGCTCGGCCCGGACAGCGCCGAAAGCTTGGGCGCCACTGCCGAGGGCTATCTCTGCCCGTCGGTCGATGAAGACTGGTACAGCTTCACCGTTCCCGAGGGCGACACGCTCCTCAACCTGCAGCTGACGATCGACAATGCCCGCTCTCCCGTCGAGGCCACGTATGTCATCTCGACGGCAGACGCACCGGAGACTGCGGTGGTGGCCTCACTGGGCTCGGACGTGCAGCCGGGCGCTGCATACGACGACACGCACTGCGTTGAGCCCGGAAACTACCTGGTCGTGGTGCGAGACGAGAATCAAGACGCAGAAGACATACGCAACCCGTACGCCCTCCAAATTCAAACGGAGCCAGACCCCGACAGCCTCGAGCCGAACGAGTCCTCAACCGAAGCGACGGTGGTGTCGATGAGCACTCCGACGAGCGGCTATATTTCTTGCATAGGCGATGTCGACTACTTCGAGTTTCAAGTGCCCGAGCAAAAATCGGTCACGCTCACCCTGACGAGCGGCGCACCTCTCGGCTACGAACCTCGGGTCACGCTCGAACAGAGCGACGGAACCGCCATCCTTGAAGACAGCGATCCCCGCGGCACTCTTGAGGCGACTTCGATCACGCTGGAGCGACAACTCAGTCCGGGAACCTACCGGGTGCGGGTGGAGGACAGCGGCAACGATGGCGCAAACAGTACTGTCGCCTACGTGCTCACCTTCGGGCTCTTCGAAGATCCAGACGTCAACGAACCGAACGACCGCCCCGCAAACGCAACTTCCCTTGGCACACTATCGTGCGCGGGCGCGTGGTCCGAATATCGACTTGCCTCCGGCGCACTCGTCACGGCAGCCGACAACGACTGGTATGTGGTCAACCTTGACGGCTGCGAGGGAGACGTCATCGAAGTCGAGGCGATGCTAGACACCTCGTCGCTCTCCGATGCTGCGGCCTGGGAAATGCAAGATCAGGTGCAGATCGCGGTCGGCATCGTGCGTGATGTTCCCGGCAGCGCCTGCAACGAGGACGACGACTGCATCGTGTTGTCCAATATTTGCTCGAGCAATCTTGACTGCGCGGGCTTGGGCGAGTCCTGTCAGTCCGACGGGCGATGCGCCGGCACCCGAGCCTGCCTGCCGAGCGGTGTGTGCAGCGCAAGACAAACCTTTCGCGCCTATCAGGAGCAAGCAGTGCCCGACCCGATACAGGGCAGACCGCCCGAGAACCAAGTGCGCATGGCGGCGCCCATTCTCTCGAGCGGGGCAGTTTGGATCTTGGTCTCCGACTTCCAGTCGAACGGCGGAGCGCCAAACGCCCTCTACAACCTGCGCGTGCGTGTCCAAACCGAACCTGACGGCCACGAGCCGGACAACCGGTACACCAGCAGCCCGGCGACGATCGCCGCGCTCGACCCGATCGAGACGGAATTCACCGTTCACGACTGCACAGAGGGAGATTGCTGCAGTTCGGACAAAATGGTGTCGGCGCATATCAGCTACGATGGAGACCAAGACTTCTTCGCCGGCACCCATCCCTGTAGCGGCGTAGGCTGCATGCTGCGTCTGCACTACGAGTCGGACAGCGGCGACGTGCCGGCGGCGCTCAGGCTTCGAACTTCGGCGGGTCCTTGGTATGACGCTCTTGTGGAGCCGGGAACAAGCGGCACCATCGGAGATGAAGGCCGACCGGTGGGGGAGCGGCAGTGTATCGTCGCCGACCGGAGTCATAGCGAGAGGCCCTTTGAAATGCTCTTCTACTATTTCAATCTGGCAGACCCGTCTGAAACCGGATGGGATGCCGACCAAACCGTTCGATTCTGTTTGGAGGTGACATCCTATGAATGCGAGAGCCCGTGCGTTCCGTCCGGAGAGGACTGCTTACTTGCGCCTTGAGGTATCGACGGGGAGCGCCCAGTTCCATTGGTTGCGCGCCTGTATGATCTCGCTACCGCTCATGTGCGGCGGGGCCTGCTCCGACGACAGCAGCTCAAGCGACAGCGGGGGCACGGACGCATCGGCACCGAGACCCGGTGATTCGGGAGTTTCCTCAAACTGGATGGTCACCCAAGTATCGGCGACCAACGCCGGCCGAAACTTGAACATGGCGATCGTCGATTCCGAGCCTGTGCTCGCCTACTACGGTTCGGATTCGGTCGACGATGGGCGCTGCTTTGAGGTCGCCGGTGAGGAAACGACAGATCGAACGGTGTGGCCTATCTATCAAGCGCGTCCCGAGGGGATCTCCGGCTACGCCGAAACCCAGTTCGCAGAAGTGCTCTCCCTGGTGCAGCCAAGAGGGCTCGACATCGGCGCGATCGATTCCAGCATACGCGTCGCGGCAGCGGGCGGAGAGGCCTACAACCAGGGACGCAATCAACTCTGCAGCGCCCACGACCTCGTGCTCTTCGGGGAGGACGGTAGCGAAACCACCCTGGTCTCCGACAGCGGCGAAGTTGCGGTCGATGCTGCAAGCGACGCGGGATTTGCCGTGGGCTACTTTCCCTCCCTTGCCTACAATTCAGGCGGCACCCAGGGGATCATCGCCTACCGAGACGAACACTTCGGGGGGATTCAAAGCGATGACGAACGTCGCGCTGACCTCGAAGCGGTACTGCTCGACGCGTCAGGCAACCGCACCCAAGTGCTCGCGATCGACCCTGGTCGTGGCGCCGGCCGGTACTCCGACGCGGTCTTCGATGCAAACGGCACCGCCTACGTCGCCTATGTAAACGACTTCGAATTCGACGCTACCTCTCGAGGTACGCTGGTGGCGCGCATCACCGGTCTTCAGTCGGGGGACACCGAAGCGATCGAGATCGCCCGCGTAGGTGAGACGACTGCCGAGGGCCCTTCTATTTGGATCGGCGCAGACGACCGAGTGCGGGTCGCGTACTACGAGGAGAGCCGCGGGCAGGTCGCGATCGCTACCCTGGCCGACGAGGAATCTTTTGACACCGGCTGGGAAACCGTATTCGTGGGAGCTGCGGGCTACAACGAGGGGCAAGACCCAGCGGGCGCCAGCTTCGAAGACGGCACCATCGCCGTCGCCTACTACCGCTGCGGCCGCGTTTCCAGCAGCACCGAATGCGACTCGAGAGAAGACGGCCTGGTCGTTGCGATTCGCGCGCCTGGGGAAGAGGAGTTTGAGGTGGAGCTCGTCGATCCGGGAGAAGACACCGGAAGGTGCGGCGCTTATGCTGCGCTTACCTTCGATGACGCCGGCGACCTGTTCGCTGGATATCTCTGTCAAACGCTCATCGAGGGCAGACTCGAAGATCGAGTCCACGTGGCTGTGTTTTAGGCGGAATTGAGCAAACGATCATGCATTGGAAACGAGCCATACTCTCGATTGGAACCTTTCTGCTTCTGGGCTGTGATGACGAGAGGCTCTCGGGCAGCTTGGACACCGTCTATCCGCTCGAGTACGAGTCGCTTCGGGCGAGACTCTACTCCTCTTCGCTTTCTCTCGAGTACGTGCGCAGCGATGGCTCGGTACCGATACGCGTCACCGCAAACCGGGCTCTGCTGGAGGCGGGTGCACAAGAGATCGACCTTGTCGCAGAGGGGGACCTGACCGGACGCACTTCGGACGAGCGGGAGATACCTCGGCTGAGCGAGGGGCGGCTGACGATGCGCTCGTTCGGTATCGAGGAGGACGCGAACATCAAAGCGAGCTGGAGCGCTCAATTTCAGGTCAGCGAGACCGACCGACTCGCGGTGCAGGGCAGCTTCTCAGCGCCCCTCGAGGTCGTACCCGATCCAGGCCCCCCGCCCCCGGTGTTCGGAGAATCAAGCTCCGGCGAGTCGACTCCCGAAAAACCGGCTCCCGGAGACTCGACCGCAAGCGAGTAGCCCAGAGAGCGTTAGCCAGTCGGCGTCCCCTTCCGCCCGTAAAATGCGGCTCAGCTTCGTCGCCAACGCCAATAGACACCACATCCGCAGTTCGAGGCTCGTTCCATTGCGGCTTCCTCCTCGGCTGTTCGCTGGGAACGGGTATGGCTCGGACTTGCAGGATCTTGCGACATGGGTGGCTTCTCGTGCCCGGGACTTCCAGGAGAGGGTAACGACTGGAAATCACGAGTGGAGTCACCGGGATTAGGTGAGCGCGAATCACTAGGTGGAGGAACGGGTGCAGTTGATGCGCTTCCTCTACTTTCTGTACTCGAGCATCGCCGAACAGGTTGCTGGCCCACCAAAGAGGGAACTTGAGGAGAGCTCCCGCCCCACCAACACCAAGTGCGAGCCGTTCCATACATCCTCTGGGCTAGCGTCGCTGTGGCCTCAACTGCGGTAACCACGAGACCACTCGCGGCCCTCAGCCCATGCAGTGCTGGCTGGCCGGGGTTTCGAAGGGCGCTGTCTATCGCCGTCACCGCGGCAATCAAAAGCGAATGGAGCATGGGTGGAAGAAGGCTTCCTGAACCGCTGGGGCCCGGCCGGAAACCATAGTTTGATTGGAATCCAGGTGGAAGTACTGCAGGGAAACCGGATTGGGAACAAGGCGACGCGGGGGCTCCCGGAGATGAGAATCTCCGCGGAGAACTAGGATGAGTCGCCGCGAACGGTCTATTCAGAGGGGCAGCGGGAGATCGGGCTTGCGTAGCACCACCGGGCACCGGATCTGCGGCGCTAACATACCAAGGAGGAGGCTGCGGACGTTTTTTACAGCGCACGTCGTTGAGCCACCGCTTAGTGAAGTCAAACACTGTCGTCTGTTTACCTATGACAGCTTTCTCGATAAGAACACAAATCCCCCGCATTAGGAATGGACCAGAAACATCGAATATATACTCACAAACAAGGTCCGGGCCTCGTTGGATTGTTCTTATAGTCCCTTTTATTTCAATCCCCGATTTATCAGCGAGACTTTGTGAAATTGTCTGATAGGCATTGTACGTCAGCTCTTCGGAGCTGATGATGGGGGCCCGTAGGGTGCGAGTCTCCCGCAGTTCGAATGCGTTGCCGATTTTAGGAATTCCGCGCAACATCCGTCCAGTATTTGCGTAATATCTAATCTCATCTTCTCGTCGCACACAGCCTGGATTCTCAGTACATTGTGTATGTGTGGTCTTAGTAAATTGGGCTGTAGACGCTAGCACTTCGGATAGTGCTTTAACGAATTTTTCCGAACATATGAGGTCCCAGTACTCCTGTAGTGTCGTGTTTTTATAAGTGTAAGAAGCGGTTCTGGGCACGCCGAGAACCTATGACACGCTAACAGCGAGCGCAAGATAGTTTGACGATGCATTGCCGAATGTGGGGAGAATCCTCATATGCTTGAATGTATTGCGGTTTTACCGAGCCTCTTACTGCATTGCGTTATGAAGCTCAATGCCGCATTGCGTTACAGCATCTAGCGAATCCGACTTGTCTTATTTCAACCATCCCAATGCAGAAGTTAACGAAAAAAGCGGACTGTTCACGCAATGCGTCAGCCGATGCATCCATGACGAAGCTACGCTCACGCACGCTTGGCTGGCGTAGAGCACACCGGGTCCGCAGGAGCGATCCGATCGCCCAAGAGCGATCGACCCTCGCCCCGCCCCCAAAAGCACCCGCCGAACTGCAGAGCCAGCCTGCAAGCACCATCGATCGTGGAGCTCTCCTAAGCCGAAAATGGAGACCCGATCAGTTACCCCAACCTGACCAGGTACGGTTCCAGAACCTGACCAGGTACGGTAAAACGACCACCCAGATCTGACTGGGTACGGTAAAACGGCAACCCAAACCTGCCACCCCGACCTGACCGGGTACGGTTCCAGAACCTGCCACCCCGACCTCTCCAGAGCCTGACCGGGTGCGGTAAAACTGAACCTTTCAGAACCTGACCGGGTACGGTAAAACTGCCACCCCAACTTGACCGGGTACGGCAAGCAGCGCTTCCCTTTGCGATTGACTTCCAGAGGAAGAACATCTTTGAAGCTCTAGCGAATCACGAATCCCAAGAGACATGACCTCTCGGTGAAGTTTCGTGTCTAGGTAGCCGCTAACTTGAACATTCTGCCTACACTGGCTCTGCGCCTCAAAGAGATCTCAATCGTTCCGGTACGAGTAACCGTCCCGGTACGAGCACTCGATGTGATGCACAAAGCAGCAGAACAAGGAACGGAGGTGGCCCTTGTCGATGGCTTAGGTCGGCTACACAGAGGGCAGTATAGTCGTCAAAGCACGTCCAACGGTTGGGAGCTAGATATCTCCACTGAACCTGCCGGGTTTCGAGGCGCAAAGAGCGCCGCGGTCATGCTTCTTAACACTGACTCTCGGTACCCGAGCACTTCTTCCGGAACCATGAAACTGGTAGCGTCTGACCGCCAGTACGGGTGTAGCGACGATCGTCAATGGTTCGCACCCGCAAACGGTATTTCTTGCGTCGCAACCGACCAACGTCACTTAGCCCTTGTCCTGCGTGATCGGGTTGTGATTCGAAATGCGGTCCACCTCGATGATGTGAGAGACGACGAGTGGTATCTCAATCTTCCCTCGAATGCTGAGGTTACGTCCGCCCTATTCTGCTTGGGTAAACTGGTTCTGGGAATGAGCGACGGGCGAATCGTCATCAAGAATAAAAGGAGCTACTGCTTCCCGTCGACGTTCTGTTTCCCAGAACGAACGTTCAATCACTCGGCACCAGTGCATTGTCTCGGTCCAGGAGCGGACCACTCAGGCAAGGGGTTTGTAGTGGGAGACAGTAGGGGCTTCGTTTCCTTTTACTCTATAAGTTCCGGCGGTTGCCTGAGGAGCGTTTCAGCCCGAAAACTTTGGGAGTTCAATGTGCTTCCACTCTATTCAAAGGCGCGTGATCACAAGATTTCTGCGGCCGCCTATCACCAAATGCGACTCATTGTGGGTTTTGAGAGTGGGGAAGTGCTTTATTACGATATTAGCAAGTATCCGCATCTCTTTAGCGGCTACGGACACAACCCGAACGGATACGGAGTATAACCGAAAACGTTCTTTCGATGAGGTTTCGGTGACAGTCCCGCCCAACCCGATCGGATTCGGAGTATAACGCGCAATGCTGAAGAACAACGCCTCCATCGCGAGTGTTCACGCCTCTGGTTGATCAGAGGCTCCGGACCTTGGGGAGATAAGGCTGTAGCCCTAGTCAACTTGAGCTTCCGAAAACCTTCTGGTGTGGAAAACCGGAAACTCTAATTTCGTGCGTCAAACCGTCTGTGGCTCTCAGCTCTTGCCTGCAGTCTAGGGGTGTCTTCGATTAATTCTCCTCAGGAAGAAAAAGTACATATCGATATGCAAGATGCAATAGTTCTTACTTGTCTTCTCGTATCGCGTTGCGACTCTTCGATATCTTTTCAGGTCATGAAAAAAGCACTCAACCTTATCAGGGCGAGCGCATCTAAATCTGGGGAAAACCGTTAGCTAGGACTTCAATGAAATAGGATTGGCTCCAAGCCGCCTTTCGCTTCTTCATCGCTACACTCATTTTGACAGGGTCGCATTTCAAGAATACTGACCGCATATCG
>JBCCEA010000009.1:0-132533 GCA_039030515.1 Myxococcota bacterium
GGTCTTAGCGGCCCGCGCCCCCCCCACCCCGCCTCGCTGGGTTTGACCGGCCAGCGCCCGGGATGCGCCGGAGTATTCACGATACGTCGAACGACGAGCATGGGAGGCAAGCGGCCGTTCAGGCCCAGCGAGGCGTGCTGGAGCGCGGGAGAGAAGGCGTACTTTAGGTACGCTGAGCGACGAGCACCTCCGGAAAGCGGCTGTTTGGGCCGACATAGGCCCGCTAGTTTTTTGGTGTATCCACTGACAACCTAACCGACCTGAGTCAGATTCCTTCAAGAGTTTGGGAATAAGGACCATGATCGGCAAGAAAGTATCTCTTCTGTGGGTACGTGGCTTGTACCGTTTTGCAATCACGCTCTTGGTCGTGCAGAGCTGCGGGGTTGCTTGTTCCGGATCCTCGTTTCCGCGTCGTCGACCGAATCACACTGCGCCGCTTCCGGAACTGGTAGAGGATGGATCGTCTGAGCCGTCAAAGTCTGGCGAGATGCACCTCGCATGGACGGCTCGAGACACACCGAATTGGATTCGAGTCGCACTTTTTATCGACGCTGGAAGTCTTGATGTCGTTCCGCCGCAAGCAGCAACCGTCGCCGCATGGGCAGCAGCGAGCCGATCTGAGCTCGAGGCAAGGGTAACACCAGACAACATCGAGCTATTTACGGAATGCCCGAAACAAAATCTCAATGCATGTCTACAAAGACTTGCTCTTGCGCTCGCTTCGAGGGAGCTCGATGAGGCACAGCTTTCGATATGCCTACGCAGACTGGTCCAGACCAGAAGAAACGCGTTGAGCGACGGCAGGCGATACGCAACACAGCTAGCGATGAGCGCCCTATTCGGCCATGAGCATTGGAATCCTCTCGGTGCGTCCTCAGCAGACATCGAGCTGACGAAGTTAGCGATCGAAGAGTTCTGGAAGACGCACTTTGGACCAGAGCGCGCGCTCGTAGTTCTTGTCGGCGACGTCGAGGGTGAAGATCTCGAAAAAGTAAAGGACATCTTCTCGGACGCGCCGGCCACAAGCATCGAACGCCGCCCGCTCCCCGAGCCATCCCGATTGGCACAAGAGGTTGTCGTCACAGCATCGGTTGGGACAAGCAGAATCGCTACCCTCGCCTTCTCCGCCCCCGACACATCGACTGCTCGCTCCGCTTCATACTGGATTCAAAAATGGTACGAACAGCCTGATGTCGAGTTCGAAGCTTTTTCGGTGAGAAATGTCTCTTTGCTCCTCATTCACCTCAAGCAACCTTCGGCTAGCGTCGTGCAGCACATGGCTTGGGCGGGCACAAACGCGATTTTGCACCCCATAGAAAATACGCCTCCAGCAACCTCACCCGACTCGACCGCAAGGTTGTCACGGCAGATCGGATACCGCTGGTCCAGTCAGAGTCGTCGACCCCAGCGATCTGGCGGCGATGTGTCGCACGGTGTCCCGCACCTCGGCATCGGCGTTGTTTCCCCTACCGGGACATCGGATACGGAGCTGAGCCTCGTCGAGGAATTCAACACCGCAGCCAAGCGGGGTCGCGATATTGCCTCAACTCGGGCGAGCCTTGTTTGGGAGGGTCGCGATGCGACCGCCACCCTGGCTAACGGAAGCAAACTCAGAGTCCGACGTCGCCTCGGACACGAACGAAGCGCGATTGCGGTCGGGTTTCAGGTAGGTGCAAGCCACGATCCCCCCGGACTTCATGGCCGAAGCGCCTTGGCGGCACACTCGCTGGTCGAATCGTGTGCGCGCGCGCTTCCAAGCCAGTGGTCTTTGGTACCTCTGGTCACCGCCGAGTGGACCGGATTCGTACTTGAGACACCGAGCTGGACCTTCAACCGGGCGATCGGTCACGCCATGGCTTGCACACTCCGCTCGCCCACGACGGCGCACATCGCAAAGGCGCGATCTCTTCTTCTAGAGCAAAGCGAGCATCCCTCCCGCCGATCGGCGACTTGGGCGGCTCACGCTCTCGCTCCAGATCGGCCCGGACTGATCGCACCCCACGGAGCAAAAGAGACGCTCGGAAACGTCACCGCGCGCGAAGTTAGAGCGCTCTTGAACCGCATCGTCATCGCGGGCCAAACGACTGTCGTCCTGCTCTCGGATGAAAACCTTCAAGCCCACGCCGATCGAGCAGCTCGCTGGCTAGCGCTTTTGCCTCAATCTGGTCGGGCACTGTCGGAGGTCTTAGCTAACGCTGAGCAAGCATCGTTTTCTTCGCCGCAAGACCCGATAACCAAAGATTGGCGTGAATCTCCGTCTCAAGTGTCCATCACCTTTGCGCTTGAGTCCGTAGATCTATCCAGGCTTTTATTGCGTTCTTGGATGCAAGCATTTGCGATGCGTCTCACACGAGAACTGCCTAGTGATATCCACTGGCAAGAAGGTGGATCAAGTTCTGCCGGAAGCTGGGTTTCTATTGGCATTGAAATCGACTCGAGGTTCTTCGACGCGGTGCCCGCAGCGGTGAGAAGAGCTCAACAAGTGTCCTTGAACGACCTTGAATCTCGACTCGTGCACAACCGAAACGAGTTGCAACGTCAAACAGCTGAGACGCATCTCGCCGCCGCGCTACTCCTGACGCAGGCCGGGCTATTGGACCGGGAGCAGACTGGGGTTGAGTTTCACGCTTCAGAGCTTCAAGGCTTCCTCGACAACGCCAGCCGGAGCACACCACGCTACGTGATCGGTCATCCTCGTGCTCGCTCGTCCTCTGCGATAGAGCCTGGAGGACGTTGACTGAGAACGGGCCCCGTGATAGCCACAAAATGAACGTTCATTCATTGGATCATGGGCTCAGAGCGTCATAAAAATCGGCAAAGCAATCGAGGTCATGAGACTCGCGCCGTAAGCCATGGGCAGGTGGATGAGCGTGGGCAGGCGGGCGGCCATGAGCGTGCAGAAGGGAAGCGGGAACGGATCCTCGCCTCTGCAATACGCGTGTTCGCGGAAAAGGGTTTCTACGCGACGCGCGTGAGCGAAATCGCAAAGGCGGCCGGCGTAGCAGACGGAACGATTTATCTCTACTTCAAGAGCAAAGATGATGTACTGATCTCCATCTTTGAAGATCGCTTGAGTCGATTGCTGGAGGTTTTGCGGAAGGAAGTCGCCGGAGAATCGAACGTGGAGCGGCAACTCGAAAAAATCGTCGATATTCAGCTCGGTTTAATCGACGGTCGCGACCTTGCCGAAGTCCTGACAGTAAATCTGCGACAATCCTCCAAGCTCCTCAAGCAGTATGCCGAACCCCGCTTTCGTGAATACCTATGCATCATCGCCAATGTCATCGCGTCAGGCCAAGCAGAGGGGACGTTCAGAAAAGACGTCAGCCCAGGAATCGCAGCAAGATCTCTGTGGGGAGCACTCGACGGGCTCACGATGACGTGGGCGCTGAGCGGGGCCGAACCAAGCAACTTGAGGAAGGCTGCACGACAGTTTCTTTCGATCTACCTCGCGGGGCTAAAAACGCCTCGGCAAACGTAAACTTGACTCAAAAGCAGCACACACCTAGACCCCAAAAAGCTCGATAAATCGGAGGCTTACTATGAAGATACTCGTCCCCGTGAAACGGGTCGCCGACCCGGACAATGCAAATAAGGTGAAAGTTTCGAGTGACGGCTCTCAGATCAGCACCGAAGGTCTGGAATGGAAAATGAATCCGTTCGACGAGTGGGCCTTAGAGGCAGCACTGCGCTTGACGGAAAACGGAGAAACGAAAAAGCGAGAAGGCGAAGTCGTTCTGGTTTCCATTGGGCCTCAAGACGCTACGCAAACCATCCGCCAAGGACTCGCCATGGGTGCCGACAGAGCGATTCTGGTGGAAGCGGAGGACGAGCAGCTCGATTCCGCGTCGGTGGCAAAGATCCTAGCTGCGGTGGCAGCCAAAGAAACTCCGGATATTGTGCTGATGGGAAAACAAGCGGCCGACGGGGATTCCAACGCGACGAGTCAAGCGCTTGCGGAGCATCTCGGTTGGCCCATGGCGACCTCGGCGATGACCCTAAAGACCAGCGACGGCGGCAAGTTGTTCACCATAAAACGCGAACTGGACACGGGCGTGTTGACCCTTGAGATCGACGGGCCCGCTGTGCTGAGCGCATCCGATCGAATCCTCCAACCTGAAGCCGTAAGAAACGGAGTGACTCCGGAGACCTTCGCCTACCCGGAAACGGAAGGGGGGCGCTACGCATCTCTTAAGGGGATTATGGCCGCCAAGAAAAAGCCCATCGACAAAACGACTCCTCAAGAACTGAACGTGGAGATGACCACCTTAGTCGAATACATGGGGTTCACGCTTCCTCCTGCCCGGTCTGGGGAAACTGCGTTTATCGAAACTGTGGGGGAACTCGTCAGCAAATTAAAGTCTGAAGCTAAGGTCCTCTAGGCGGACAGTCCACCGGAAGGAAAAATCAAGATGAAGAAGATCCTTATCGTTGCGGAAATGCTTGAGGGCGAAGTTCGTAAAGCCACCTTATCAGCAATGGCGATGGCCAAGACCGTTGCAGCAGCGTCGGAGGGCACCTACGACGTTTTAGTTTTGGGGGACGGTGCGGAGGCTGCTGGCGAACAGATGAGCAGCTACGGCGCAGAAAAAGTGATCACCTGCGAGATCGAGGGTGGCTACGTTTGCGAACGATACGCGGCCACCCTCGAAAAAGTCGTCCGGGACGGCGATTATACTATCGTGGTCGCGACGGCCAGCGCCTTCGGCAAAGATCTGTTGCCGAGGGTCGCAGCCAAGCTAGGCGCCGGAGTCGCATCGGATATTTCCGGTGTCGATGTCGACGGTGAGGAGGTCGTTTACACCCGTCCAATGTACGCGGGCAACGTGATCGGACGCCTCAAGGTCACTTCGGATATTGCCGTAGTCACGGTGCGCCAGGCCGATTTCGAAGCTGCGGCACCGGACGATGAAGAGAGCGATCTGGAGTCGATTGACATGGAGCAGGAAGAAGTTTCCTCGAAGATTCGCTTTGTCGGTTTGGAACAGGTCAAAAGTGAGCGGCCCGAGCTTTCCGAGGCTGACGTCGTCGTGTCCGGAGGTCGGGCACTGAAGAGCTCTGAAAACTTTGAGAAGGTACTTGAACCTTTGGTGGACTCTCTTAACGCCGCGATGGGTGCTTCCCGAGCAGCTTGCGATGCTGGGTACGTCTCCCCAGAACTACAGGTGGGGCAGACCGGTAAGGTGGTCGCCCCGAAACTCTACATCGCCGTTGGCATCAGTGGAGCCATTCAACACCTCGCAGGAATGAAGGGGAGCAAGATCATTGTCGCGATAAACAAAGACAAAGAAGCTCCTATCGCCCAGGTTGCCGATTATTTCCTGGCTGAAGATCTATTCAAAGCCGTACCGGAACTGACACAAGCAGTAGACCAGGCGAAGGCAGATCGCTGAAACGGATGCGATCTCTCGCGAGGCTCTAGCCTGCCGCGACTCGGAATTCTCGATATCCCGCTCCCGGCAGGCCAGTGCTTCACAGACCGAACCAACCTAAAATCAACTGGAATCCTATTCCAAAAAGTAGCTGCTCAAATGTATCCGCTACTGCCACGTCTCGATGATGGATACGCTCGATATGGACCGCGAACGTACCATACATGTCAAACGACCCCCGAATACGGCTACATCCAAAACCCGTGAGCGACGTATCCGGGGGGCCTGGTCAGCGCCAGAGTGTTCGACCAGCGCCACAAGCTTGATCGTGCCGCGCAGTGATGGCTATCATGCTGAAGCGATTCCGTTTTTCCTCAACCTGGACTGTGGACGTACAGCGTGAACCGAATCCTCGATCGGCGGACGCCACCTTTGCTCGCGTGGGCTGATTGCTGGCGAACACGAAGCTTCATGCGAATCCTCTACAACCCAGAGCGGCCAAAATAGGTAACCATCGAGATGAAGATCGTCTGCGACAGCTGTAGTGCGAAATATTCCATTGCTGACGAGAAAGTTGCCGGCAAGGTATTCAAGATCCGCTGCAAGAAATGCGGTGCGATCATCGTTGTACGTGGAGATCACCTCACACCTGCCGAAGTAGACCAGCGCGAAGAATCCGCCACGGTCGAATACAGCGGCGAGGCGATTTGGTACGTCGTAATCGATGGGGAGCAACAGGGACCTTATGTTCCCGCCCAGCTAAGCACGCTCTTGGCGGAGGGGACGATCGACTGGGAGAGTTACGTCTGGCGGGAAGGCTTCGACGGATGGAAGGCGTGTCGCGATGTGGTCGAGCTTGTCAGCGAGATCAACGGTGGTGCGACGACCGTCGCCGCCGCCCCTCACGAGAATTTCACCCAAGACTCTACGGACTCTACACCGATTGCTGAAACCCACTTCGCCGACAACGCCTCTTTCACCGACGCCGCCGAGTCTTCAGATTCAGGCGCGAGCGCCACATTCTCGGCAACGACCGGCAGTGCTGCGGTGTCTCGAAACGACGCCGGAGCCGATCTTTTCGCACAGCCTGACGCCGCCTCACCGTTTGGATCAGACCTGGAACCGGCGGAGCCTCAGGTACCTGCCGTATCGAATCAAGCAAGTTCAGAGGAATCGATGACCGGTCAACGGAATGAGAATTCCGTGCTGTTCTCACTGCAGAATCTGCAGGCATTGGCCACCGGATCGGAGCACGAACCCCAACAACCAGCCAATGCACGCCCGGCGGCTCCTGATACTCAAAGTTCTCGCGAGGGTTCAGGGCTCATCGATATACGTGCCCTCGCAAACGCCGCGCAGTCTACAGATGCTCCGTTTCCGAACTCGAATCAAAATGTAGACGATCTTTTGTCTATCGGAGCTGGTCCAAGTCCTCTTTCAGGGGGGGGGCTGGGCGCACCGGTATTGGGTCCGATAGCACCTGAACGAGAGCGTAGCTCTAAGGTTCCGGTCGCCATAGTTAGTGCTGCAGCGATGATTTTAGTTGCCTCTGTTCTGCTAGTGTTTGCACTGCGAGGTGAGAGCGAGGAGACCACAGTTGCGGCTATTGACACTCCGGCGGCCGCCGCCACCGGAAGCATCACGGCGCCCACAACTCCGGAACAGCGCCCTAGTGTGGACACGCCCGCAGAAGCTATCGATCCGGAGCGAAACACGCGAGATGACGGTGAGTCCGGGCGTGCAGCCGAGGGAACTAGGCGTACAACCGAGACTCAGCAACAGAACACATCTCGGAGAAGAGATCGAGAAGCCGAGCGACGCAGGCAGCTCAAGCAGAAGCGCAACGCGACCGCATCATCGGAAACCACGGCACCTTCAAAAGCTGCGACAAACAAAAACACTGCCGTGACGACGACCGCCACAAGCACCATGGCTCAAGGGTCGTCTAGATCGTCTTCCATGAGCGGTAACCGTACCGATCTCGAAACCCTCCTGGATCGCGCGGTGAGCGACAACAGCGCATCGTCTATGCAGCCGGCAATGGTGGAGCAAAACCTACCAGAGGCCCCTGATCGATCGGCGGTGCGATCTGCTCTCACGCGGGTTGCGCCTCAAGTAGCCGCATGTGGAAACGGGCAGCACGGTACAGCCTTTGCGGCGGTTACCGTGAGTGGCGCAAGCGGTCGAGTTACAAACGTGCAGGTTACAGGAGAATTTGCGGGGACAGCGGTGGGTTCCTGTGTCGCCCGTGCCGTCCGAGGTGCTCAGTTCCCCCGATTCTCAAGGTCAACCTTTTCGGTTAATTTTCCTTACCGGATTTGAGCCGCCGCACCGCAGCTTCAGACGATATCGCAGCTCCAGACGATATCGCAGCTTCAGACGATATCGCAGCTTCAGACGATATCGCAGCTTCAGCTCATAGAGCATTCTGCTTCGAGATCAGCTTATCTGCTCTAGAAAAGCCACAGCCGTAGAAACTCCGAATCCCGTGCCTCCCTGGGGTAGGTACTCATGTTCCTTTTCAGTAAACGAAGGCCCGGCGATGTCGAGGTGCGCCCAGCGTGTTTTACCGACGAATTCCGACAAAAATAAGGCCGCAGTGATACTGCCACCATAAGGCAGAGAGGAAATATGCTTTAGATCTGCAATATCGCTTGCAAGGGTTTTCTTCAAGTCATCATCTAGCGGCATCTTCCATAGAGACTCTCCGCTTTGCGTCGAGGACGCATAATACATCTCAAGAAGCTCTGGGTCATTCGCATAAAGCCCCGCAGTCCAGGGACCCAAAGCAACCATGCAGGCACCCGTAAGTGTCGCGTGGTCGATCATAAAATCCGGCTCGAGCTCTCGAGCCCAAGCCAGCACATCCGCGAGCACAAGTCGTCCTTCGGCGTCGGTATTGGCGATCTCAACAGTCTTACCGTCGTAAGACGAGTACACATCTCCTGGCCGGTACGCAAAACTTCCGGTCATGTTCTCAGTTGAACCGATCACTCCGTGAACCTCGATGGGGAGCTTGAGTCGCGCTGCGGCGAGAACCGCTCCGATTGTGGTTGCCGCGCCTCCCATATCGCATTTCATATGAGCCATCGCTTTCGCTGGCTTGAGGCAGAGGCCTCCAGAGTCGAAGGTGAGACCTTTACCGACAAACACAACGCGCTTCTTGCTGTTTTTGGGAGTCCAACTCATGTGAATAAGACGTGGCTCCACACCGCTACCCGCGTTGACCGCAAGAAACAGAGGCATACCCGCGGCTTCTATCTGAGCTTTACCCCAGACATCACAAGTCACGCCGTACTGACTACATGCCTCTGCCGCGAAATCCGCAAGAGCCGGAGGGTTGATCACATTTGGAGGCCCGTTGACAAGATCGCGCGCTACGTTAATCGCTTCGCCTACGATCACCCCCTCCTCCACGGCATTTGAAAACCGCTCAGCAAGACTTGGAACGAGTAGGACTGCCTTTTTGAGACCACCCTTGGGCTTGCGATTGCCGGTAAAAAAGCGATCGTAACGGTACGGACCCGTCGTCAAACCCTCCGCACCGGCGCGAACCAGGGCTTCGGTGGCTTCGGGCACACGAACGGCGATGGTCTTCTGGCGCCTAACCGAGCGCGCGCCGATAACCGATGCCAGTCGAATACCATCCGCATGGGAGACGCAGCTTCCCAAACCGACCAAGACGATCCAGGACGCCTTGACGCGCCCACGGGCAGGTACCTTGAGCGTCTCGCCTTCCTTTCCGGTGAAGCCTTCATCTTTGACGTGTTGCATCAAGGCTCCGGACATCGCCTTATCGAGCTTGACAACATCGTCGTCTTTTCCGACTCCCTTTTCGAGGATCCCGAGTACCAGGATCTCCGTTGAAATATGGGTTACCGATTCGGTCGAAAGCGAAATCTTCATTACTCTCCGTGGGGTCTCAGATGTCGCGCATGCTGACACGGTCAGCAGGGAGGGGACAAGGTGCAAGCTCGGTACGCAGTCAACTATCCATCGAGCCAGATCGCGAAGACGAAGTGGCGGATCGCCAGCTAGGCTCCGCCACTTCCGCCAATTTTGCGAGCTAAACCACCGTAATCACGTCGCAGAATTAAGGAGACCTTTTTGCTGCGTTCTGAGGAGCATGCCCCAACCGAGGGCAGCGGAGGTTTTCATGAACACCGAGTTGAATCAAAAAGCGAACGGGCTCTCTGTGGACGTAATGCATCAAGCGTCCAATTCACTTGAGCAGATCAGAAAACACGCGATCGAGGATTCGATTGCGTGCGCCGAAACTACAACACCAGGTCGTCACGCGAGTCTACAGGAAGCACCTCCTTCTGTACCCGCATCGCCACCCATACCCGCCTCGCACTCGATGCCGGCTTCAGACGGAGAAGAGCAGGAGGTCTTCCCTGGAAAACGAGGAATCCGCCGTCGAGACACCTTGCGCATGTTCGGAACAGCGCTCGTATGCATTGCGGCCTCTCAAGCTGCACTGGTTTCAGCTCAGCCAGAACGATCGGATGGTGGAGAAGCCACGACCCAGGTTGTCGACTTGAACAGCGCCACGGCTGAAGAGCTGATCGAACTGCCTGGAATCGGACCTGAGAAGGCAGAGGCGATCCTAAAGCGCAGGGAACGCCGACCCTTTCGTCGAATCGAGGAGATTATGCTCGTTCGCGGCATTGGGAGGACCACGTTCCGCAAGCTGCGAGATCGCATCGCTGTAGGAGCCAACTCAGTCCGGAATCCGAGGTCACAAGCTCTGCGAGCACGATCCGGATCGGAAGCATCGGAGCTCCGATAACCACTCCACTCGGATAGCCAAAATGGGAAGGTCCTGAGCTGCTCGGGACCTTCCTGCTATTCTAGACGAGTGGCGTCTAACTCCGAACGAGATGGGGTGTGCATTCGTCAGGCGATGAAGCAGGACTTCAAAGCGCTTTTGACGCTCCATCGAAAACTCTACATCGATCATCGAAACCAAATTCTATCTCCGGAAGAACGGGAGGCTTCAGACTACGTCGACTTTGAGACTGTCCTGCACGACGATATGCGATCGATGCTCTCGAACAACCAATACATCATACTCATCGCTGAAGACAGGTTGAGCCCCTCCTTCAGACCCTTAGGCTACGCTTCCGCTCGGGTCAGGTTCGAGGCAGGCCGAACACTACCCAAAAGAGCCACACTCGAGGATTGGTACGTCGTCACAGATCTACGTAAACTTGGGCTCGGCCGCGCACTCATCGACGCGCTTCGCAAAGTGCTCTGCGAGCAGAAGGTTCAAGTGCTGGAGTCGTCTACTTGGCTTGCAAATCAAGGAGCGAGAACCGCGCATCACCGGGCCGGATTCACGGAGACCAGGATCCTTTACCGTATGAGACTCGATCAGACCGTATGAGGCTAGATCAAGACCCGACGGGAACCCTTTCGCTTGAAAGAGACGCCGGACAAGCGACTAAGCTCGCTCTTCGTCACCAGAGCCTCTAAGCGCATCGAGCAAAGGCTGTATTCGATGGTGCCTTAGCTTTAGTCCGACGCGGTTGGCTACGACGACTGAAGATACATCGCAGACAGACTCTAGTTCACAGAGCCCATTTTCTTTGAGCGTTTCGCCGGTCTCCACCAGATCAACGATGACATCGACAAGTCCCATCAGCGGCGCAAGCTCTACGGACCCTCCCAAGTAGATGATCTCGGCAGGAGTGCCCCGTTTGACGAAATGGCGGGCAGCGATACGCGGGAACTTTGTTCCAACCCGTAACGTTTTGGCAACGCCGTGCAAATAAGAGGGACCAGGCAGTCCGCATACGACCATGCGGCATCGACCTATGCCCAGATCGAGGGGTGCATAGAGATCATATTCTCGCTCGAGGAGCACATCTCTGCCAACGATCCCTAGGTCAGCAGCGCCGTATTCCACGTAAGTCGGCACGTCATCTGGCTTCAGGAGAAGGTAACGCATCCCGTGAGTCTCGTCTTCTCTGACGAGCTTTCGACTCTTCTGAGTCAAAGGCGCTGGGTCAAGCCCCGCTGCGAGCAGACGCGGAGCCAGTTGCTCCAACACGCGCCCCTTTGGGACCGCTACTACCAGGGGCGAACTGCGATCAGGCATGACCCTGAATCCGTTCAATATTCGCACCCAGTCCCTCTAGTTTTCTCTCAATATGCTCGTAGCCGCGATCGATATGATAGACCCTACGAATCTCAGTCATACCTGATGCAAAAAGACCTGCTATCACCAGAGAAGCGCTCGCGCGCAGATCGGTAGCCATGACCTCTGCTCCCTGTAGCTCGCGAACGCCATGTACGGTTGCGCTCCGCCCTCGAACATCGATGTGCGCTCCCATGCGGTTGAGCTCGGCGACATGCATGAAGCGATTTTCAAAAATCGTCTCTTCGATGTGACTGTGTCCTCCAGCTCGGCACATCAGCACCATAAACTGGGCTTGCATATCGGTAGGAAAACCCGGGTACGGAGCGGTCGTGACGTCGACAGATCGAAAAGGCGGACGGCCTGCAACACGGACTCCCTCGCCTTCTCGCTCCACCTGCACTCCCGAAGCACGCAGTTTGGACGCAACTGCCTCCAGGTAGTCGAAAGTGACACCTTCTAAAAAAATGTCTCCTCCGGTGATCGCACCAGCCGCCATGTAGGTCCCCGCTTCGATGCGATCGGGCATGATGGCGTGATCAACAGGCTGCAGCGCTTCGACGCCGTCGATCGTGACGACATCTGTACCGGCTCCCTCAACCCGAGCGCCCATTTTATTGAGAACTCTAGCCAGCTCCTCAACCTCCGGTTCACGCGCAGCATTGACCAGAGTAGTGCGTCCTTTAGCAAGCGCTGCCGCACTCATCAGATTCTCCGTTCCCGTCACTGTGGATATATCCATGTATACTTCAGCGCCTCGCAGCCGTCCGGAAGGCACATTGACGTGTACATATCCCTGTTTGAGCTCGATCTCGGCCCCCATCGACTCGAGTCCCTTGAGGTGCTGGTCGATGGGCCTCGCACCGATCGCACACCCACCAGGCAATGAGACTCTCGCCTTGCCGTATCGAGCCACTAGGGGACCGAGTACCAAAACCGAAGCGCGCATCTTTTTGACCAACGCGTACGGCGCATCCGGTTCGAGCACCGGGGAGCTCTGCACCGTCACTTGTGCTGCATCGATCTCAACGCTGAGTCCTAAATGGCGTAGCAGCTCGGCAGTTGTGTGCACATCCACAAGACCTGGAACGTTGCGGAAACAGTGATCTCCATCGGCGAGCAGAGAGGCACACAGAATAGGCAAGGTGGCGTTTTTTGCGCCACTGATTCGGACTGAGCCCTTGAGCGGAACCCCGCCTCGAATGCGAATACAATCCACGATTCTCGTTACCGCAGCAAACCGAGGCCATCAAGACCCGCATGCGAGAATCCTTCGAGTAGTCACGGTTCTACCACCCTTTACAGTCGGAAGAGCGCTCCGACATCTAGGCCCCAGACGCCCCCATCAGAAAAAGACCAGCCGTAGGGCGGGTCGAGATTGAGCGTGAGTTGTGACACCAGTGAAAGCGAGCCGATAGCGATCTCAATGTAGGGTTCAAGCCCCAGCTGGAAGAGATCCCGACCGAGTGCGTTTTCCAAAGTCGGGATCCAATAGGCGGAAAACCGGACACCGGCATGGGACCCTTGTCCGAAGGCACCTCCGATGCCGGTAACCGCGCTCAGCGCAAGGTCTCCTCGGTGTCCTTCAACGAAAGTGTCTTCTGAATAAAGCTGAAGGATCAACTCGACGCGACTCACGGTAACCGCGTTACCCACTCTGCGAAGCGTCTCATAGTGTCCGGTCAAGCTGTAGGTGTCGCGAATCCAGAGATGGAACTCACGAAAAGCAGCAGAGCCTATCGCCAAGTCCAAGGCCGCGGAGTCCGCATCGAGCGGTGTGCTCTGGGACTTTGTCGCAAGCGGAACGGACACGCCGGCTCCGAAACGCTGCACGGAAAAACGGTCTTGTATCCTTGCAGACAACGAAACATAGGGATTGCTTGTCATGAAACCCGACTCACGCTCACCATCCTGAACCTGCGAGCGAATCGCAGCCCATTGCGTGCTGAGTTCCAGCTTTGGAGCCAAACGAAATCGGCCGCGCATTTCCAAAGTGAGACCTCGGCTAGTCTGATCTTCGATACGCCTTCCTGAGAGCGTAGAAAACAAACCGATCACGTGATGCGCATCCTGTAGTGGCGGCCCTATCGCGTTACGCGCTCCCCAAGCATCCTCTTTTCGCTCAGGAAAACGAGAATATCCGTAGACATCGAGGGTAGCGGGAACAGGACGTGAAAGATAACGCCCATGCTCGACCGTATTTTGCGAGACTTGCCCTCGTACCGTCGATGCTCCAAAGCCGAATAGGATCGAGAACATAGCCGCGAGCGTACATCCGCACCGAATCCAGGGGAGCGCGGACCGTTTTTGACAAGTCGGTAGCTTACCCTGTGCGGGGAATCCATGAGCAAGAAAGCCGGGAGCGCGGCCCATAAGGCCTTTGGTCTAGCGCGGGTTCAGGCAAGAATCATCCCGACGGCGAATATCGTGAATCCGAACAGACTCACAAGGACACTGCGCACCGCAAGGCGCCACTTCAAACGTCCCGATTCGTCGAGCCCGTGCATCGCAAACCAGGACAGACCACACAGCCACAGCAGAAAACCGGCAAGTAATACACACAACGCCGGTGCCGCCGGCCCGATCGACTCAGACAACTGACGTCGCTGCAGCTGAAGTCGTTGATCGTACGAGCTGGACCGAGCGTCGGCCGACTCTGGAGACATCGCGACAAGGGAGGCGATTCGCTCATTTGCCAGGCGAACGCGTTTCGGAAAAGGCAGGTAGGTAGAGCGGATGGATAAAATGGCAGCGCGAAGCGAGCGCCACAAGCGGAGTGCCCGAAGCCTTTCCTCCTGACGATCTGCCTCTCGCGCGAGGCGGACAAGCCTTTGAACGGCCTTTTCCGCAAAAGGACTACCGGGCAGATACCATCGGATCGCACGTCTGTAGTGCAGCGCGGCGGCCTCCAAGTCTCCCGCAACTTCATAGGACTCTGCCAGAAGCAAATCGTCCCTGGAAGAGCTCAAAGAGCGAACTCCGATGACGGTGGCGAACCCGAACACGACAAGTCCGATTTGAAATACGATCCGCATCGACTTTGTATCCGGCGACGCTAAAGGAAATCACGCCGGGAAAAAAAGAAACACGCAAGCGCAGACACGATGCAGGAATAAAGCAGCGCGTAACCTGACCCGCTAGCCACGTAGGCCCAAACCCCCCCGAATTCGCCGGATAGTTTCTCGAGCGTGGCTCTATTGGGGGCAAAGAGATTGAAGTTCGGTACGACATGGACGAGCGCGTTCAACATCGCCTTGGTGGTACGCCCAACCATCTCTTCTCTGGTCGCAAGCATCACGTCCACCGAACGACCCACAAGCCAGACTCCGAAGGTAAAAAGTCCGGTCAGAAAAGGCGTTGAGAAACTGGAAAAGAACATGGTCACCGCAGAGAGCACCGCCAACTCCAGAAACGTGAGCACCAACTGAGCAAGCCGTGGGGCGAGGGTCATCTCGGTGGTCGCAGCCACCCCAAAAGAAAGTGTCAGCGCACATATCGACCACGCCAGTAGCGCGTAGGATGTATCGGTCGAACGTACTAAGAGAACGACGGCTCCCAGGCCATTGACGCAAAGAACGCAGCCCAAAAGCCAGGAACCTGCCTCCCATTGGGATGCGAGAGCGAGCATCTGCAGGGAGCCTTCAAAAGCGATGAACACAGCACCTGTGAGCAGCACACCAAAGTACTTACCGAGCAGAAACTCGAATCGATGAATGGGCTTCGGCAAAATCACGTAGAGCGTCTTTCGCTCAATCTCTTTGTACAAAAGAGAGGCTCCCAAGAACACCGCGGCGATCACCGAAAAAATGGATATCGCACCGAAACCGACATCGTGTACGACCCTTCGCTCGTTGTTCAACGACAGCTGTCCGAGCACGAGGCTGAAGGCGATAAGTGACGCCGCTCCCCCAAGCAGCCCCACCAGAACGCGATCTCGTACCGCTTCTCGAAACGTATTGATGGAGATTGCCCAGATTCTTCCCATCGCTCAGTATCCCAGGTGTACACCGCTCCAGAATATAGCTTCGCCTGTCGCCAGAGCCGATAGGTTATTGACAGACCAAGCGAACATAAAGGCAACAAGTAGCCACACACCGTACTCGATCCACCGAGGTCTTGATCTCTCCTTGGATCTCTCGAAGACAAACCGCGACGCGAATCGTAGAATTTCTTCTCCCAAGTGTAGGTGAAGACAAGCGATACCGACGACGTAAAAGACAAGCGTGATTGGGCGTCCCAAGTTGAGACTGAACTCGTGGTAGATGGCAAGAACGGGCTTGCGGAGCACTTTCTGCAGCCAGGTATCCCATAGATGAAACAACACCCAGGAGAAGCCCAGTATCCCAGCACCCCAGTGGAGTGCCTTCTCTGTTGGTGGTCTTCTCGAAGCACGGCCCGGATCGTCTGCATCACCGGAGCGTCCCTCAAGAGTTGAACTGCTCCCGGCGCCCGAATCATCCGAGGGAGCGTCCTTCTTTGGAAGAACGCTTGACCAGAGTCTTTGGACGCCTGCGAACGCCAGCACAGGGATGAGAAAAAGCAGAGCGTCGCACGCGAGCTCCAGAGGTTCTACCCCCCGCATCGAACGCACAAAGCTCTCCCTATCTCGAGGACTCGTCCGCCATAGATGCACAAAGATGTACACGACGAGCGGTATCGGACCGAGACACAGACGCCAGGCGTCGGCCAACGCAGGCTTAAGTCCCACTGAGCGGTGTTACCTTTAAGAGAACGACGCGTCGAGAGTAAAGCGCGCCCAGGGACACCTCGGCCGGGAGACAAAACCTATGGTGGTGGGCGACACGCCTCTCATAGTTCGACAGAACTCTTAACATAGTTGGCAAATCAGGACGCAGGACAGCTCGAATATGAGAGGTTCACGCGCCGGATAGGTGCATATGAAACCTAATCGATATAAACCCCAAAACGCTGCGCTGCTTCTGGCAATCGCTGCAGGTTGCTGCCTTGCTTTGGCCGCTCCTCCCGTGAACGCGACACCCTGCGCTTGGTTTTTTGGTCCATTGATCGCCGCGGGGCTTCATCACAGCTGTCTGCACACCACGACGACCAGAGCTGCCGAAATCAATGCGCTTTGGATCGGATGGGTGGCAGGATGTACCGCTAACGCCATCGCGCTGTGCTGGACAGTAGAGTTGTTTTGCAACTTTGCCTCAATGCCCATCTGGGCAGCACTATTGACATCACTCCTGCTGTATGTGGCTCAAGGTCTGCCCTTCGCAGCAGCGGCATTCTCCACCGTATTCCTCGGCCGAATCACAGTTCCAATCCACCTCGCTCTCCCCGTAAGCGTCACACTTGCCTTCAGCATCATTCCGGCAATTTTCCCTTGGAGACCTGCGGTCAGCGCTTTGGGTTTCACGACCTGGGTACAGATGGCAGATCTCGGCGGAGAGGCCTTAATCGACTTTATGTTGGTATTGGTAGGCAGCCTTATTTTAGAGGCATACCGGCGGAAACGACGAGGACTTCCCTATCTAAGACCTCTGATGGTCGCCAGCATCTGCTTCGCGTTGCCGGCGGTCTACGGTGTCTACCGAATCGAGGGTATTGAGGAAGCTCGGAGAGATGCACGGAAAATCCAAGTAGGTATCGTTCAACCCAATATCGGAATCGATGAAAAACGCGAGACTCATCTCCACTACGCGCAACTGCGACGCCTACAAGAAATGAGCGTCTCACTAGAGTCAAGAGGAGCAGAACTTATCGTTTGGCCAGAAACTGCCTATCCGTTTGACTTTCCAAGGGAGCGAAAACGAGATGTTGAAGGCGCTCGATCGATTCGAGTTCCGCAAATGCAAGCACCCTTAATCGTTGGAGCCATCACCGAGCAGAGCCATTGCGTCCGATACAACTCAGCTCTTACTCTGGACCGCTTCGGAGCTGTCCTTCAGGTCGTGGACAAAGTCGAACTGCTCGCATTTGGTGAGTACGTCCCGCTATGGGATTATCTTCCGGGCATCGAGCGGATTCTTGACTGCCCTGGTCTCAAAGCAGGAGATCAACTCACCCCCGTGCATCTACTAGGAGTCTCCATCGGTATCCTCAACTGCTACGAAGATTTCGTACCTGGCCCGTTCCATAAACTACTAGAAGCGTCACCTGAGCTGTTCATCAATCTCACCAACGACGCTTGGTTTGGCGATACAAACGAGCCTTGGCTTCACCATCATGTTGCACGTTATCGAGCGATCGAAGGACGTCGCGATTTAGTTCGAGTAGTCAATTCGGGGGTGAGTGGGCATATCAGTGCAACGGGCAACACTCTATTTACAACGAAGACGTTCGAGCGTGACGCACGCATTGCAGAGGCCGCCATCCTCGAGATATTCTCTCCGTTTGCTAGCTTGGGAGAATGGCTCACTGCTGCAATTGCATTTGTTATGATGGCACACTGGATTCGTTTTAGATGGCTCTCGCGAGCATCGGTTGTCTGAGTTAGCGCTTAGTCCCCCACGACTGTTCACGTTTCCTCGATCTTAAGCCCAGCAACCAAAGACTGTCCTCCGAAAGCGAGAATCGCACCCTCTGACCAAACCTGATCTGAAAACGATTGTGCGCCCCGTCGAAGAAGAGGCGACCATCTCGCATTTGACTTCGTATTTCTAGATTCGACCCAGGGCCGATACAGCCCTTGCGCAAAGTGAGTGCTCCCTCGCTGGCGAGGTAGGGTTCCCGAACAACATACTGAATCTTTTTTGAGGCAATCGGAAGAATTCGCCCTCCTGCCGAACGCTGAGCAGCGGTCGATCCAGCGGCGGGTCCCGCCCAAATGCCACTAGACCGATGAGCCTCCTGAAGACCGCCGGTACTGATCAAATACCGACAGGTCATCGCTGGCGAAGCATGGCAAAAAAGCGCGTCGTTGAGAACTCGAGTGGATACCACTTCTTCATCGACCTCAACTTGCATTCGACTGAGCCGAGTTCTTTCTAATTGTTTTGCAAGAGCGAGGTCCAGGATCTCTTCGCAGTTGGAGAGTTCTCCGGCGCAGAAGTAGCCGACACTGGACGAGGGAGCGCTATTGACCGCCACCATGGGTGTATGAGAACCGACCAAGTGAGAGGCTCTCAGCAAAGTGCCGTCGCCACCAAGCGTGACGACGAGTGAGAACGGTTCGATGTGAGCGCCACTCTGGATTCGATGACGAAAAGCGGCCGGAATTCTCCTAAGTTTGAGATGATGCCTGACACGCTGAAGGGTCGTCAGATGCTCGCGATGCTCCTCCTCCAAATGTCTGACTGTAAGATCGCGGTTTTCGATGAGACGATTCAACCGTTCAAAACCGTCTCCAATCTTCGTGTACTGCAGAGCGGTCTTCTTATAAATGACCAAGAGACGAGGCTCAGACTGTCTTGTGCCTCCCATCAGCTCCGCCCCCAGAGTAGACCGCAATGCGAGAGTCGTATTTGGCGTCGTACTAAGTAGCAGGAGTCATTGCGCAAGGCACCGATGCAAACGCTTCGAAACATATCTTGCAGTTGTTAACGAGAAGTAATGTTCGAGATACGGGTTCCTACATCGGCGATGTACTATTGCTCCGGAATCTTCTTCGCGTCTGCCAAGAAGCGCTCAAGACCTCGATCGGTCAATGGATGCTTGATGAGTTGTTGAATCACGGCAAGCGGTAGTGTCGCGACATCAACTCCCATCAACATACCCTGCACAACATGGTAGGGGTGACGGATCGACGCGGCGAGTACCTTTGTCGTCACCTCATAGTTCCTGTACACATCTAAAATCTGCTGAAGCAAATCGAGACCATCTCCACTCACGTCGTCGACTCTTCCCACAAACGGACTGATGTAGGTAGCTCCAGCTTTTGCCGCGAGTAGCGCTTGAGTTGGACTGAAGCAAAGAGTCACGTTGGTGCGGATGCCTTGATCGGAAAGGGTTCGCACTGCCCTGAGCCCGTCAGCGATGAGCGGGACTTTCACAACAACGTTGTCGTGGAGTGCCGCGAGTTGAAGTGCCTCATCTACGATATTCGAGTACTCAGTAGCGATCACTTCAGCGCTTATCGGACCCTGAACCACCTCGCAAATGGAAACGATCACTTCTTTGAGAGGTTTACCGGTTTTGGCGATCAAAGAGGGGTTCGTCGTAACGCCATCCACAAGGCCCATGGAAACAGCATCGCGGATTTCGGCGAGATCTGCCGAGTCGATGAAAATTTGCATAGGCCCTTGCTTACGAGGCGAAACCCTATCTGGTCAAGCGCAGTAAACACAGCTCAGTCCTTCGCAAGCCTCTTACGACGTTTTACCCGCTTTCCTGGGCCGATAAAGTAACGACTCGACCGTTTTTCACCTTCTCGACGAAGCGCGCCCTCAGTGAGCAACTGCTTGAGCGGGCGAGCGAGCTCCTTAGTTGGGGTCTTTAGTCCAACCCCAATCTGCTCCATGCGCACACCCGGGTTTGCTTCGATATAAGTTAATAACGCCTTTCGCGCCTTGTCCATCGCTTCAGAGGAGCGACGTCGCCCTTTTCGCTCAATAGGGGCTCGGGACGAAATCGAAACAGGCTTTGCTCTTACGCTGGTGCCAGTAATGGCTTCTGCAACGGCATCGATTGCAGCCTGCCGAACCAAATCGTTAAGTTCGTCTACAAAAGTATGAATCCGCGCATGGATCTGGCGGTCGATTTCGGACATTCAACCTCTCTTACAACGTCGAAACACGTCGACATTACGTCTCTTCAAAACGTCTGGAGCCAGTTTCTCTGCTCAAACGATGCAGGTGTCAAGTCGATAACGTAGTTATCAACTCAATATTTGAAACTGGAGCGCGCATGTCAGCGTAACGTTCTGCGGCAACTTATGTGTTCCATACCTCTACGGCTAAACCGAGGAGTCGGTACCCGCATCGCTACCCGTACCCGCATCGCTACCCGTACCCGCGTCCGTACCCGCATCGCTACCCTTGCCGGCGTCCGTCCCTGCATCGGTGCCCGCATCGCTACCAGCGTCCGTCCCTGCATCGGTGCCCGCATCGCTACCGGCGTCCGTGCCCGCGTCCGTACCCGCATCGCTTCCCTTGCCCGCATCGCTACCAGCGTCCGTGCCTGCATCGGTGCCCGCATCGCTACCAGCGTCCGTGCCTGCATCACTTCCCTTGCCGGCGTCCGTCCCTGCATCACTTCCCTTGCCTGCATCGGTGCCTGCATCGCTACCCTTGCCGGCGTCCGTGCCTGCGTCGATTCCGATCACGGCATCACCCGGCATCGCATCGACAAGGGTTGCATCTGATGAAGCATCCCCGTCGCTTGCGTCATCCGTGGCATCGCTCGAGTCACCGGCATCATCAGTGGCATCCATTAGATCAAACCCGGAATCTTCCGGATCTACTCCCGTGTCAAAAGAAGCATCTTCATCAGAACCAAGACCGGAACGGTCAAAGTCAACCACAAGCTGACAACCGCAAAACATCGGCACAACCATCAGAGAACATCGCAATAACTGGTGCATGATTTTCCTCTAGAATTCGAGCTTTGCGCCGACTCCTGCCTCGGCAGGAGAAACCAAGGGTGTCACGGAGATGGAAGCGCTACGCTCCGTGTCCTGGTGTTCTGAATCTGGGCCGACAAAGGCCAGCACGATCGCTGTAACCGCCGCAGATGCGGAGAGGCCAAAAGCAAGATCGGCGAAAAGCGCATAGCGTTCTCCTCGATCTGCTTTCGCATCACTGGGTCGCGAATCAAAACTGCTTTGCTCCGACAACGCAAGAAAGCCAAACACGGTTCCAGTCACCAGTGAAGCCCCGGCGATTCCAGCCGCGACCCAAACACCTTTTCGAGGACCACTGGTATCGTACTGCTCTGCCTCGTTCGGAATCAGAGGTGGATCTTCGATCGGTCCTCCCTCTCCCATCAAGCCGGATGGCACCGGACTCGGAGGCGTCACGTCCAGCGTCGTGTCGAAACGGTCTCCGAAGGGTATCTCTACGTTTTTTTCAACAGTTCTCCCGGAAAAGGTCGCAGAGATCGTATGCAGGCCCTCAGGAAGCTCACCCTCGTAAGGAGCGGCACCGACCGGCATCCCATCGATCGAGAGAGACGCGCCTTGCGGTACCGATCGAATTAAGATTTGTGCAGGGCGTTCTCGCAAACTCCTGATCCGTTCGCGCAAACTCTCTCGACCTTGCGACGCTGGAGCTTCGCTTAGATATCGCTCAAAAATCTCAACGGCTCCGGTAATCCAGCCGCGACGCTCCCGGGACTCGGCGATGGCAAGCAGAACAACCGGATTGGGAACGCTGCGATAGGCATCCCAGAACGCGACTTCGGCCGCTTCATAGTCCGCCGCGCGATACATCGCTTGGCCACGACTGTAGAACTCACGAGCGTGCTGTTGTCGTTCGCTATCGCTGACGCTTGGCGACTGCGCCGAATCTTGGGCTCCTGCATGCATGGGGGTTGCGCAGTGCAGTAGGTAAGACGCCACCAGCAACGGTAGGAATTGGAGTTTTTGCATCCCACTTCTCACCTTTCTACGCGAGACCGAGATCGTCGGAACGATACGCCCATAAGATGTGGTAGTCGTTTTCTTTTTCAGAAGGAAGATACAATAGTTATCGCTCATTCACCAGATGCGGAAGCGGTTTCGATAACTCGATCGGTCCTCCGTGTGTTCAGGTCGGAAGTTAAAGGTCGTCCTCGATCTTCGAAAGCAATTGTTCCTTGCGAAGCGCTTCGATCGACGTCGTACTGATGCGGCCCTTAGCATGAAGACTTCCTAGGTGGGCTTCGGTTCGTTCCAGAGCAGCCTGAAGTTCCAAGGAGCGTTGTTCACAGTGTGACGTATGCGATGCAATTCGTTTCGCGAATTTGGTGCGCTCTCTTTCCCACTTAAGCTGACTTTTCTCCAGCTCTCGGTGGCGACGCGCCAATTGGACCTCTAACTCGTCGATGCGGAGCTCCAGTTCCCGAATCGCCTGGTCCGACAAACAAGATTCAACGCTCGTTTTGAGACACCCCGTATGCCCCAACTCATCGGGCAAAAGCAGCTCGCGCTCTCTGCTTCGTATTTCGAGTTCTCGCCGGCTCCGTGAGAGCTCCGCGCCGAGATCATCCACAGTTTGACCGAGTGCGAGAAGACGCTCTCTTCGTAGCAGCTCGACAACGGCAAGCTCCTCGGAGGCCGACCTGGCCGCAGATACGGATTGATGAGCCTCTGCAAAGAGAATCTCTAGAGCGTGGAGATCCTCCTCCACTCGCTCGGGGTAAGGCGTGCGACACCTGAGTAGAAGATTCCGCATCAACTCATACCGCTCACGCCAAGTGGAGAATCCGAGATCGCTATGCAAGCTGTTTTCGCTGACGCCGCGAACGGTCAGCGCCTCAATACGTTCCGACTCGACCTCTCCTGTCTCGGAGGTCGTGCGTATTTGTTCGAACGCATCGCGCCTTACGTTCGTTTCAACCTCAGATGTCGGTCTGTTCGGAGAGCAACGGTCGTCGGGAGGCTCAGAACTTAGAAGCTCGTTCACTCGAGCCAATTCCTCCAAGAAATGGTACGCATCTTGGAAACGCTCATTAGGGTCTTTGTTCAAACAGCGCAGAATAAACGCATCGAGTGGCTCCTCCACACTCGGGTACCGCCGGCGAGGGGGAATCGGTGTTTCGGTCACGTGCTTGATGAGAAGATCGCTAGAGTAACGATAGTTAAAAGGCAGAGCCCCGGTGCTCATTTCGTAGAGCAGAACGCCGAGCGAGTACAGATCCGCACGGCCGTCAATTTCGGTTGATTGGATATACTCCGGGGCGATGTAGCCAGGGGTACCGAATATCTGTTGGCTACCGGTAAGGGATGGTGCGTCTAGAACTTTAGCGATGCCAAAGTCGAGTATTTTAACGAAGTCTTCACGGTTGTCTTGGCATAGCAGGAGAATATTTTCTGGTTTGAGGTCGCGATGCACGACACCCATCTGGTGAGCTCGAGCCAGACCCGAAGCGACTTGCCTCCCAATCCTAATGCATTTTCTGGCGGGGAAAGGTGCTCGCTGAAGTGCTTTTAGGAGTGACTGCCCTGGAACGTACTCCATCACAAGAAAACGAATGCCGTCTTCGGTTTCGCCAAAATCACTAATCTCAACGACATTTTCGTGATTTATGCGATTTACTGCCCTTGCCTCCCGGGTGAAACGACTTCGCTGCACTGGATCTTGCGCGAGGTCGCGACGCATCGCTTTTACCGCCACGAACCTATCGATCGCTACATGCCGAGCGAGATAAACCGAGCTCATCCCGCCGGATCCGAGTTTCGATATCAGCTGATATCGCCCACCTACAGTACAACCCAGCAATGGATCGTTCACTGAACCCGCCGGCGCACGAACCCGAGAGCCATACGCAACATGCGTTTCATCGCGTGGTGGACGGGCTTTCACGAGACTTATTATGGTAACTCGCTTCGGGCCGACTCGGTAGTACCCGTGATGAAGCCGCTGTGTACACTTCCCGCCAAAGGCCGGTCGTTCAAATTAATAAGTCGACTTATTCAGCATCAGCAAACCCTGCATCGACCAGGCCGGAATCCACTTCACCCGCATCGAGCACACCGGCATCGCCCGCGTCCACGACACCGGAGTCCACTTCACCCGCATCGAGCACACCGGCATCGCCCGCATCCACGACACCGGAGTCCACTTCACCCGCATCGAGCACACCGGTATCGCCCGCATCCACGACACCGGAGTCCACTTCACCCGCATCGAGCACATCGGTATCGCCCGCATCCACGACACCGGAGTCCACTTCACCTGCGTCGGGCACCGCAGTATTGCACTCGGAATCACAGGTGCCTCGCTCAGACGAAGCCGAGAGCCCACAGCAAATCAGACTTCCATTGCAGTCGTTGTTTTCCTTGCAGGGGTCTCCAGCCTCTCCTCCGCACGCTTCAAGCATCAAAAAGAGAGCCGTATGTGCGACGGCGCACCGCAGACAAGACTTTGGAACTATCGACGTAACGGCAAAGCGCGATGGCACGTGACTCCTCCTCACATCCAGCAAATCAGGTTCTCCCTCGGGAGCAAACATGATGTGCCTCAATGCGGTGGGGGATGCACGTCGGGACGGACTTCTACAATGCCGCCTGGCCATCAGAGAAGTCATTGCTACCCTGGCGAAGTACGGATGAGCGATATTCCAGTCACACCAACTTTTTCTTGCGAAGATTTACCACCTAAGAGTTTCAGTCTTGATGAGTCAAAGCCGGCGTCTGAGCTCGACATCCGAGCGGGTCGCTGTGCAATCGTCGGCCCGCCCAACGTTGGAAAGTCGACCCTTCTGAATCTGTTCCTCGGCCAGAGACTCGCTATCGTGACGACAACTCCGGGAACGACCCGAACATGTTTGCTGGGTGTCCACGAGAGCAGAGACCCGAGAACCCAGATAGCTTTTGTGGATACTCCAGGATTGCATCGCCCGAAAAGTGCACTCGGCAAAGTCCTTCTCGAGGAGGCCAAACAAGGTCTGTTGGCCACGGACTGTGTGCTTCTGATGGTGGAAGCCAGCCGTTCGGAGGCCAAAGCGGTAGAGTTGGACTCCGAGGATGCAAAGATGTTGCGCATCGCGAGCGACGTGGGGTGCCCGGTGATACTTGCGATCAATAAGGTCGACCATCTTCGTCAAAAGTCACTGCTGCTCCCTCAACTGCAGTCCTGGAGTCGTCGATACGACTTTGCTGCCTTAGTTCCAATTTCAGCCAAAGAACAGTTCAATACGGACCGTCTGCTGGCCGAGATTCGAGCTTTGTTGCCTGAGGGACTACTCTACGAAAACGATTTCTTAACCGACAAACCAACCCGCTTCTTTGCGGCAGAGCTGATCCGCGAGGCACTGCTAAGGCACACGAGAGCAGAAATTCCTCACGGCATCGCGGTCCATATCGAGGAGTACCTCGATGATTCGGACATCGTTGAAATCCGAGCGGTCGTGGTAGTCGAGAAGGATTCACACAAAAGCATCGTGATCGGCGCACAGGGCAGCCTGCTCAAAACCGTAGGCAGTGAGGCACGAGCAAACATCGAGGCGCTCATTGAAAAGAAAGTCATGCTGAAACTTTGGGTCAAGGTAGTTCGGGAGTGGACTGCAAGTCCGGCCAAGGCTCGCGAATTGGTGGGCTCCTCCCAAAACCTGTGACGATTCCGGTCAACACCTTCTCCCTCTAACCTCAACCCTCCTCCTTTTTCGGCTTTCAGCTCATGTCTCGCAAACGCAGCCGCAACAGTACGTACAACCCGATTCCTGCGGATGCGGACGCATCTGGACGACCTTTGGTAGCGATCGTGGGTCGCCCTAACGTGGGCAAGAGCACGCTGTTCAACCGACTTGTCGGCAGAAGAATCGCTATCGTAGAGGACGTGGAGGGAGTCACGCGAGATCGCAACTACGCTGATGCTCGTGTCTATGGACGGGAATACGTCCTTATCGATACCGGCGGCTTTGATCCGGAAAGTGACGACCCGATGCGTGAAGGGATCGTTTCCCACGTACGGCTGGCTCTTGAGGAGTGCGACCTCGTGATCTGCGTCTTGGACGCCGCCAGTGAAGCGACGCAAGCCGATCGGGAAGCGGTTCATCTCCTTCGCCAAGGCGAAAAACCAGTGCTCTGGGTGGCGAACAAGGCAGAGTCTTTTGCGAACAAGATCCAGTCTTCGAGTCTCTACGAGTTAGGGGTGGACACAATTTTTCCGGTGAGCGCACTGCACGGTAACGGCGTGGGCGACCTTGAGGAGGCCCTCGCGAACGGACTTCCTGCAGAGCAGCCCGTGAACGCCCTCAGCTTCGACCGCGAACTGCCAAGGGTAGCCATCGTGGGCCGCCCGAACGCCGGTAAGTCATCGCTGCTAAATCGGCTGTTAAAGGACGAAAGGCAGCTGGTCGACGATCGCCCGGGCACCACTGTCGACAGCATCGATGCCCTGGTCCCGCATGAGGAGGGCCCGTTGGTGGTGATCGACACCGCAGGGATTCGACGCAAGCGAGCGGTCAAGCGCAAAGGAGGCGTGGAAGCACTGAGTGTCGTGTCTGCAATTCGGGCCATGGAACGAAGCGATCTTGTGGTGCTGATGATCGACGCAAACGAGGGCATTGCCGAGCAGGATGCAAAAATCGCGGGGCTTGCAGAAGAGCGAGGTCGCGCCTTGGTGATCGGACTAAACAAGACCGATCTGCTCGATTCAGAATCGCGAAAACGTCTCGAAGCCCGCACCCGAGAGGTGCTTGCTTTTGCGCCTTGGGCACCGATGGTCCATCTCAGCGCAAAGTCTGGACGAGGCGTAGAACGACTACTGCAAACCTGCCGAAGAATCTGCGCGGAGCACCGAAAGCGGATCAGTACTGCCAAGGTCAACCGGTTCTTCGAACAGGTACTGGAAACGCACCCGCCACCGACGCATCACCATCGGCCGGTAAGGCTCTACTACATTACGCAAGCAAGAGCATCTCCCCCTACATTTGTAGTGTCGACCAATCGTCCCGAAGGAGTCCACTTCAGCTACAAACGGTACGTGGTGAATCAGCTGCGGCGTGCCTTTGGATTTGAAGGGACTCCTGTGTTCGTCCGATACCGCGGCAAAAACTGAACACTAGATAGGGGTTCCGTTGGGACCGAGGATCGACTCGATTCGATTCTGATCGAACCCTACGACAAGCGTGCCTCGCACATCGATCACCGGAATCGATCCCAGCGGAATCCCGCTTGCTCGAGCTTTCCGTTGAAGCTCGGCACTTGCAGAGGAGTCGCGCTCGATATTTTTCTCGACAAATGAAATTCCGCGTCCTCGAAAATAATGCGCTGCCGAGCGACATGCACCGCACCACTCTGCTCCGTAGATCACAATGCTGGCATTCGAAGATGCGGCCGGCGCCTTCTGCTTTCCACTCACTCCCGAGGCCTGGTCGACTTGACGATCAAAAAACTCTCGTCGGTAGAGCCTCACGGGATAGGTGCTGTGGTCTTGCGCCTCGCGAAGGTCTGCAACGTAAACGTACTCCGGATCCAGACGCTCCGATGGGGAAAGCTCAAGCGAGTCGACGCGCACCCATTGCCGGTGAGACTCTGGAACATCACTTCGTCTGCTGGCGGTATGCACTCCGAATTCGTCAAACCATACGAGCAGCAACCCCTCTGTGTCCCCGAGAACATCAAAAGGCGGCGAGACGAGCTCACCCTTCGATGAATCTGCGGAAGGGACGGTCTCGCTTCCGGAGGTGCCCTCAGCGGAGAGCAGGTCGCAACCCGTACAAAGAATCATACCCAAAACAGACAAGCGACCAAAACAGACGATCTGGCGCGACCTAAAGCTCCGGTAACACTCTCGGTTCACCATCGAGCTTCCGGTGCGACTTCGCGGATCCCTGACGGACAAAACCTATCGTCTCCCCTGATACTGCACAGCCAAATGCGCCACTTGCCGCTGACACTCAGGCTGTAGCTCCTCCACTTTTTGGAGCGACGTCTGACTGCGACGGATCGCATCAGTCGCCTTTTTCGCGATCTCGGGCGGCACCCTATGCTCCGCATCCTCACTCTCGAGCCGCTTGACCAAAAGCTGCGCCGTATCGGCTTCATCCTCGGCACCGAGAAGCGCTCGATGGTAGGCCACGCAAACTCGCTGCGCACGAAGCACCGGTTCGGTTTGAAACCCAAGTGCCTCCAGCGCATTCACTTGGGTGCGGCGGGTCTCTGCATCGACCGCAACATCGATAGAGCGCACTCGATCCACCAAAAGCCCGGATTCGTTGGCGACGTCGCCTTGTTGCACGCACCCAACCGAGAAAAAACAGGGCAGCATAACGAGCGTCCCAAAACGAGCTAGGTCAAAACGACACGCGACGCGCCGACCACCGTGCGAAACTCGCGACTGAAATCGGCAGGAAGTATAGCTCCTGTCAAACACCTTCATGCTGAGCGTAAGCGTACGGTGCCCCCCTTTGGAACGCAAAGCTGCCCTGCTCGAACCATCGCAAAACGCGCTCGCGTCTCGGGCCCAACGTCCCTGAATTCAACCTATCGTCGAACGAGAGGACTCGTACTTCGAACGGGTTCGGTCCACCGAACCTGAGGGACATGCTACAACGTCGAGGTCTTGGACGATGGTGGTGGGCTGAACGTGTCTCGATCGAACCGGAGCAAGGGCGCGAAACGAGCAACTGGCGACACCGGCGCCTCTGATCGGGTGCCGACCGATTCAAATGGATTTGGCACCTTTGCCGGAGTCTTCACCCCCTCGATCCTCACAATTCTGGGCGTTGTGATGTATCTGAGGGTCGGTTGGGCAACGGGTCAGGTAGGCCTGGTGGGAATGCTTGTCATCGTGCTGATCTCCCATTTGATCTCGATCGCAACCGGGCTCAGCGTGAGTTCCATAGCGACCAACCGCACCGTCGGAGTGGGAGGGGCCTATTACATGGTGAGTCGAGCACTGGGTGCCCCGGTTGGGGGCGCAGTCGGCATCCCTCTGTTCTTTGCCCAGGCACTCAGCGTCACCTTTTATATCGTCGGCTTTACTGAATCCGTGCTTCATCTAATGCCGGCAGAATTTCAAACCTGGTCAGTCGGGGCTGCAATAAGCACCATTGTCAATATCATTTTGACTTCCGTCAGTCTGAAAAGCGCAGAGCTTGCAATTAAAACGCAGTATTTCGTTATGGCCGCTATTGGGCTGTCTTTACTCGCGTTCTTTACCGGTACTCGGGAGGCGTTCCCACAGGAACCCGTAGTCTTCAATGCCGACGGGGCATCTTTTTCTGAGGTTTTTGCAGTCTTCTTTCCTGCGGTCACTGGAATCATGGCCGGCGTCAGTATGAGCGGAGACTTGAGGGAACCTCGAACGGCAATCCCGGTAGGAACCATGTCCGCAGTCTTTGTAGGATTGGTTATCTATCTAGCGGTCCCGGTATGGCTCGCATTCAACGCCACCGGCGAGGAGCTCATTTCGAATACCTCCATTTTTTTTGAGATCGCGTCACTACCACCCTTGATTTATGGAGGAATCTGGGGTGCCACCCTATCGAGCGCACTCGGTAGCATTCTCACAGCGCCCCGCACGATGCAGGCGTTGTCCCTAGACGGTCTGATGCCTGAGTTTCTCGGCAAAGGATATGGCGTCAACCGGGAACCGCGAATCGGCACGCTGGTTACGTTCGGACTCGCTCAGATTGGCATCCTTTTGGGCAGCCTCGATGCGATCGCTCCCGTACTCACCATGTTCTTCCTGGTGACTTACGGTGTAACCAACTTAGCTTGTGGACTTGAAAAGTGGGCCGCGAATCCTAGTTTTCGTCCTTCTTTTCAAGTTCCGGCCCCCGTGAGCCTCGCCGGAGGTGTCGCTTGTTTCTACGTGATGAGCATTATCGACCTGCCCGCGATGGTGGCTGCGATGGTGTTTTGCGGGGCGATCTTTCTCTATGTATCGAGGAGAACGCTAGGGACGACCTGGGGCGACGCGCGGCACGGAATGTGGGCGGCCCTAGTACGAACGGCCTTGCTTGCGCTGAGGCGCGCCGCGTTCCACCCGCAAAACTGGCGTCCAAATATGATTCTTCTCGGAGGCAACCCCGACAAACGCGGTTATTTACTTCAGCTGGGAAGCGCGATCGTTCAGGACCGTGGAATCGTAACCTATTTTCACCTACTCCGCGGAAATGTTGCCGAACTAGCTGCTGAACGCAAAGACCTTCTCGAAAGCTATGAGAGAGAGACTGCGGAGGACTACCCGAACGTATTCTATCGGGTAGACGTCGTTGAAGATATCTATCGGGGCGTGGTGCAGGTGTCACAATCTTACGGAATGGGAAGCTTCGAAGCCAATTCCGTAATGCTCGGCTGGCCCAAAAAGGTAGAGCGTGGCGAAGACTACGTGCACATGCTGCGCGACCTCGTCAAACTCGACCGATCCCTTTTGCTGGTCAAGCATGACGACGACAGCGGCGCTGACGTTTGCAAGCGAATCCATATCTGGTGGGGCGGACTCAAGGGCAATGGGGGTTTGATGCTCCTGCTCGCATATCTGATCACCAACCACCATCGATGGCGGAGCGCAAACGTTGAAGTGCTTACTGTCGTGAAAGACAGCAACAATGTGACCTCCGCAGAACGCAACCTTCGGCGACTGCTCGCTTCGGCAAGACTGAACGCAACTGCAAGCGTGATTCCGAGAAACGGTAGAGAGATCCCTGAGATTATGAGCGAGCACAGCAAAGACGCTGACTTGGCCATCGTGGGCATTCGTCTGCCTCAAGTCGGTGAATCGGTCACCCCCTTCTACGAACGCATGAACACCATCTTGGAAGGACTACCGACAACCATCTTGGTGCACAGCGCACGGACCTTTGAGGGGGAGCCCGTGCTCTTTGATGAACCTCAAAAGCGATCTGGAGGCTGATCTACCCATCTTCGTGAACCGTAGCGATCGACCTACCTACCGAGAGCCGGTTGTTCCGAAGTCCTCAAAAGCGCACGTCCCAGCGTCGACGAGGAGAGCGACACGGTAGTCGGGGCGAGGGATGAGCTTGCGTGCCCAATGTCGAGAGCATAGACGAGCTCGATGTCGCAAGGGTTGTTCATCAGGCAGTGGCCGTTCAGACAGCGGCGGGGGGGCTGCCCGGTCTCAGGAACCACTTGGATTTTGGCAGGGTCGCTTGCGAGCTGTCTGGTGCTTGGGTGCGGCCCGAACGACGCTGAGGAGGCACATGAACAAGACGTGTCGCCTACCGACAGCGCTGATGAAGTCTCGCCTACCGACAGCGCTGGTGAAGCACACCAAGCATCGCTCAAGGGAGCGGAACGAGATGCGCCGACCCACGGTTCCCTGGCGAACCGCCCGTCAACCGTCGCACCCAATCCTGAAGAGTGGCCCCTGGTCGGACGCGTGAGCGGAGTACAGCTCCGCATTCATCGCCGGCCACAAACAAACGCGCCCATTGAGGGCGTGCTGCGGCTTGGCGCATACATCCGAATGAAAGCGAAGAGGCATCGGACCCCTACCTGTGCGACGGGATGGATGGCCGTTTACCCCAAAGGATACGCCTGTGCCGGACAAGGGATCGAAACGCTCTCAGCGGGTGTGGAGAACCTTGAAGTCTCCCGTTCAAATCGAGTTTCCGATCTGCCCTACGATTACTTCAAGGTAAAACAGGCACGAACCGCCGAATATTTTAGGCCACCCACCGACGAGGAATGGAGGCGCACATGGGCGTATGCCCGCCGTTTGGGCGAACTCGAAGACGAGCAGAGTCCACGGCTTTCGTCTTTCCTGCGAGGAGAACTCAAGTCGGAGCCGATTCGTCCGGGTGTAGTCAGCAGATTTCTCGACCGCGGCTTTCATGTCGCCATCACCAAAGGTGCAGAGCAGCGTGGTGCGTTCATTCGAACCATCCGAGGCGGTTATATTTGGAAGGAGCGACTAGTTCCCCGCAGCAACTCTACGTTCCAAGGAGTTGAGCTCAAGGGCGAGCGGACGCTACCGATGGCATGGATGAGACGCACTGCGAGACCGCGACACCAGAGACGACGCGCTGACGGGACGATGCGCTGGGCCGAACACCCAAACTGGGAACCGATACCTCGTCAAACCGTGTTGGACAATTGGTTGGGGCGAGAACGAAGCGATGGCCGAACCGTCCATCGGTTGGAGGGAGATCGCTTTCTTCTTGCCTGGTTTGTCGGAGTCAGCGAGCGCGTTCCGGAAAGAATATTTCGTCGTTACAATTTCGGCAGCGAAGAACTATGGGTTCACGTGGACCGCTCGGAGCAGACTCTAGTCGCCTACCGTGGGGCCACACCACTATTTTCCACCCTAGTCTCGACGGGAGTAGACGGTCACGAAACCCCCTTGGGAATGTTTCGAGTTCAAAAAAAACGCATCACCGCCACTATGTCGAATCTAGGTCCCGAAGCCGGAGACGACCGATATCGCATCGAAGATGTGCCGTGGACTCAGTACTTTGAAGGAAGCCTTGCACTGCACGGAGCGTTCTGGCACGAGCGTTTTGGACTACGCCAAAGCCACGGTTGCATCAACCTCTCCCCCGCAGACGCCCGGCGTTTGTTCGATCTGACGCAACCTGAAGTTCCGAGCGGTTGGCACGGAGTCAATACGCGTGATGACGGAACCCGTATTCTCATCAGCGAATAAATAGAGTTCTATCTAACCTAAGTCTCGATCAGACCCAACGAGGCGAGGTCTTCTCGAATCGCAGGAATGCCTCCTGCGCCCAAATGAAGCGAATCCATACCTGCCCTAAGAGCAGCCTCACAATTCTGCATTCGATCATCGATAAAGACACACGACTGAGGAGGTAGACGAAGATGATCCGCCGCATGAAAGAAAAACCGCAGGTCCGGTTTTCGTAGGCCCATCTCGCAAGAGACGAAAGACCAGTTTAGGTAGCGAGAGAGACCGATACGTCGCTCAATCCGTCGGTACCAGTTCGGATAGTTGGAGCATGCATGCATTTCGATTCCATGTTTTTGCATCTCCACTAACGTTTCTTGGGCTCCCGGCAAGAACTCATAGGCGTGCTCCACCGTCTCAGAAAATGCACCGAAGTCGAATACCCGACGGTCTGAAAAGAACTTCGTCAAGAACTCCTCCTCAGAGATCAAACCAAGCTCGAAGTCGATCCAGGCAAAACGATCTTTAGACTGCAGCATTTCGTCAAAGTTCATGCCAAAAAATGCCGGCATCACGGAGTGGAAGGGATCACGCACTAGGGTCCCCATCACGTCCCATAAGACCACCTTTCGCGCGCTCACTCTGCTACCCCTTCTTGGAGATTCGCCGAATCACAACCTACCGCCGAATCACTACCTACCAGAGCACTCTGACTTATCGACGCCGAAGAAGCGCTTAACCCGTGACGTCGCAACTTGCTGGAAAAGGTCGAACGTGGAAGCTCGAGCAGAGAGGCGGCGCGACGCCTGTCGCCATGCGCCCTGACGAGCGCGTACTCCAAGACCTGTCGCTCAATGGTCTCGAATGTAGCGGCAAACGGATCACCGAGGGTATTGCCGCTACTGCGCATCAAGCGAGGCAAGTCTGAAGCAAGAACCCTGACGGCCCCCAGAGGTTTCTCCTCGTTTCCCGATAGTGCGGTCTTCGAAGCGGTCAGCCGTTGCTCCGAGCGCCGCACCGCACTGTAAAGAATCAGCAACAACTCATCGAGATTTCCGGCCCACTCATGCTCCAGAAGTACCTTGAGTGCCTCGGAGTCGATCCCTCGGATACTCACTCCCGACACCCGACACACGTGATCGAGTGCGAAAAGAGTCAACGACGGAAGGTCTTCTCGCCTTTCGCGCAAGGGGGGCACCTCGATGATAGAGGACTGAAACCAGCGGGCAAGATCGGGATGCGCAGCACCTGACTGCACGAGTTTGTCCAGAGAAACTGCAGAAGTAGCCACCAAACGCACATCGATGGGAAACGCTTGCGCTGCGTGGAGGGGACGCAGCAGCCGGGTCGCGAGAACCGCTGCAAGTTCCTGCTGAATCGAACACGAGAGGGCACCGATATTCCTTAAGACCAAAGTGCCCCCGCTGGCGATTCTCAAACACCCGGTCTCGGATTCTGAGCCGAAGAGTCTTTGGGTGATCTGATCTTCTTGCATTTGTGCGCATGACACGAAAATACAAGACTCATCACAATGTTCGCTGACTTGATGAAAACGGCCGGCAACCGAATCGAGTTCTGTACCGAATTCTCCGTGTAAGAATACAGGAGCCAAGTCGCGGGTCACCTTTTCAAGCCTGGTCTCAAGCCGCCTCATCACTGCGCTGTACGCTACGAGAGGCCAAACAAAGGGAGCTTCTTGCTTCGAGGAACGGCGGAGTATCTCAATTCTCAAGCCGAGCTCTGCCACCTGATCTTGCGTGGCTTCGAGCCAACCGGACTGCCTACTCATATGCGCTCTAAGCTCAGATTCCCGCAGTTCGCTCCTCATCCTGGCTCCGATAAGACTGAGTGAAGACGCCAAACGGTCGGATAGCAGACGGAGTTCGTGTAACTCCTCAAACGACATTGGAGCTGAACGGTTTCCTCTGGGGATCACCACTGCTCCTTCGATCGACTCTCCATCTATTGAGAGGGGAAGAACACAGAAGGCTTCCAGCGATAGAAGAGCCTCCACCACAGCACGTAGATCCGGTCGTCGCACTACCTGCGCCGCGAGTCGAGATGTCACGAGGATCTCGCGCGGTCTTTGAGTAAAAACATCAGCAAGTGCCGGTGAAATGGACGCATCGCGGACTCGGACGCCGCCTGAAGCATCGATCTCAACCACCCGAGGTGGCTGAGCAAGGTAGAGTAGCGGCGCCGCCCGGTGAACACCACTGGCGCGCCGAAGTGCAGGCAAAATCTGACTGCCCAATGCGTCTAAGCCTGAAGTCACCGAGGAGTCAGCGAGAAACCGACGAACTTCGTGGAGCAATCGGCCTCCGTGAGGACGCAAAACCCTCCCTAGGGGACTCCATAGGATTCGATAGCAGCTCCATCCTGCAAGGAGGACTAGGGAGATATAAAGTGCAATTACTTGAGCGGTCCAGGCGATCGGAGGACCCACGAATTTTAGCCCCAGCGTGCAACATAAAATCGTTGCACTCGCAGCGACCATCTGGCGCGTGAACGGAGCTGCCCGAAGTCGATGCCTGCGATCCACTAGGAGGACATGGGTTGCGAGCAGGGCAAGCACGACAACTGAGGCTCCAACTCGGACCCATGGTGGCGCCGGATGGCTTACCGGACGTGTAAATAAGAGAATCAACGAAAACACCGCCGCTGGGGTCAGGCCTAGAATGCCCCACAAATTGTCGGCAAGGTGCTCTGGCGGGCTTCGCAGGTGTGGCCTCACAAACCGTGCGATCCAACCCAACAAAACGGACGCAAAGAGAAAACACAAGGGCGCCCATCGACCGGCTGCTGGAAACACCCAAAGCGACTCACCCAAGCGTAGGGTTGGCACAACCGCAGCGAGTCCCCAGGCAAAGCAGAGCATCCCCGCCGGCAGCGGCATCCGGGCTATGGTCCCAAGCGGCTTTGGAGAATCGGGAACACGAAGAGCAGCTTCCAGTATCAAGACCCCGCAAAGTATCGGTGCAAGAACTCGGAACACCTCCACAGCGAGCGAGGGAGACAAGTGCGCCCCGCCTGCGAGGAGCATAAACCCGAGTGCGACTCCAAGAGCGGCAACGTATCTCGGACCTCGCGCTTCACCTCGCCCGTGTACAATGAATGGAATCCAGGAACAGGCGAAGGCAGCGAGCAATACGACGATGTCGATAGAGTTGAGTAGCTCTGCGCGCACGGATATTGAATCCGCGGCAAGGTAAATGATCGTAGCTGGTCCGAGGAGCTGTAGCGTCCGAGCTTGACTCATAACGAGCCGAGCTCAGCCGCTCAATGCCTCAGCGCCTCCAATGATCTCCACCAACTCCTTGGTGATCGCTGCTTGGCGGGCTCGATTGAACTGCAGAGTGAGCTTGCCTATCATGTCGCCTGCGTTGCTCGTAGCCGCATCCATCGCGGTCATACGTGCCCCGTGCTCCGACGCTACCGACTCCAAGAGAGCACGGTAGATTTCGACTTCGACGTACATTGGAAGAAGCCTGTCGAGAAGCTGCTCTTTATCAGGCTCGTAGATAAAATCTCCAAGTCGGTCTTCTTCCATTTCCATCGGTGCGATGGGAAGCAACTGTTCGACTATAACTTCTTGACTGATGGCGCTCTTGAACTGGTTGTACACGAGGTAGCAGGCATCAAGTCCTTCGCGAGAATATTCATCTACGATGTAGCGGCTCACCTCACGCGCTTTTTCAATGGATAAATTCTCGAGAACATCGGTGAACTCCTGCCGAATATCCGCATTTCGGCGTCGCAGATATTCACGGCCTTTGCGCCCGACAACTCCGAAGCAGACCTCAGCCGATCCCTCAAGACCGCGCCACTCCTGGTGTGCGCGCTTGTTCACGTTGGCGTTGAACGCTCCGGCTAGGCCTCGATCGCTTGTCAGCACCACGAACATCGCGCGACGCACCTCGCGCTTCGCCAGCAGAGGATGGACCTCTTGATCCTCGCCGCATCTGGCCGACACAGCGCTTAAAACCTCAAGTGTCTTCAGCGCATACGGTCGCAGCTCAACGATGTTTTGCTGGGCCTTTCGCAATCGGGCAGCGGCCACGAGCTTCATCGCTCGGGTGATCTTTTGAGTGCTCTTCACCGAAGCGATGCGCTTGCGTATGTCTTTAAGACTGGCCATGGCTAGGAGCCGATGGCTTTCGCCGAATTACCCGTACCGAAAATCTTCGCAAAGGACTCGAGTGCGGTCTTTAGTTCTTGCTTCAGCGCATCGTCCAGTTTTTTCTTTTCAACGATCTGAGCCAATAACTCTGCGCGTTCCGACCGCATCCACGAAACAAGATCTCTTTCGTAATCGAGAACGCGATCTACTGGAATCTCGTCTACAAAGCCGTGGGTGCCCGCAAAGATCGCAATGATCTGTTCTTCCACAGGGATTGGAGCGTACTGACCCTGCTTGAGTAGTTCTACGAGTCGCTGCCCTCGAGCCAACTGCTGCTGCGTTGCCTTGTCCAAATCGGAGGCAAACTGAGCGAATGACTGCATCTCTCGAAACTGGGCCAGCTCCAATCGGAGTGTCCCGGCAACCTGCTTCATCGCCTTGATCTGGGCGTTGCCGCCGACGCGAGAAACGCTGATGCCTACGTTGATCGCCGGACGGACCCCGGAGTAGAAGAGATCGGATTCAAGGAAGATCTGCCCGTCGGTGATGCTGATCACGTTGGTCGGTATGTACGCGGAGACATCACCCGCCTGGGTCTCGATGATGGGGAGTGCGGTTAGGGAGCCTCCGGAATCCGGCAAGCGCTTCGATTCGTAACCCTCCCCTTTTTTCTCTAGCTCTTCTTTGAGCAACTCTTCGTCGATAGCTTCATGGAAAATACGCTCTGCACTCGCTCGATCCGGTTCGTCACCTTTCTTCACGATTACCCATTCGTTGGCCATCTTTGCGGCACGCTCGAGTAGGCGACTGTGTACGTAGAAGACATCTCCGGGGTAGGCCTCTCGTCCGGGAGGACGACGGAGGAGCAGAGAAAGCTGACGGTAGGCGACTGCTTGCTTGGATAGGTCGTCATAAATACAAAGCGCATGTCTTCCGGTATCCCGAAAGAACTCTCCCATCGTCACACCGGTGTAAGGCGCAATAAACTGAAGCGGAGCCGGCTCCGAGGCCCCAGCAACAACGACCGTGGTGTATTCCATGGCCCCGAACTGGGTGAGCTTGTCGACAACTTGAGCGACGGTGCTCTGCTTCTGCCCGATGGCGACGTAGAAGCAGTAGACTCCCTTACCCGCCTGATTGATGATCGTGTCTGTAGCTACCGCCGTTTTCCCTGTCTGGCGATCGCCGATGATCAACTCTCGTTGACCCCTGCCGATTGGAATCATGGCGTCGATCGCCTTGAGTCCGGTTTGAAGTGGTTCATGAACCGGTTGCCGGGCCACGATGCCTGGAGCCTTCAGCTCTACGCGGCGACGTTCTGCAGCGTCGATCGGGCCTTTACCGTCGACAGGCAAGCCGAGCGCATTGACCACCCGACCCACGAGAGCTTCACCCACCGGAACCTCGACGATCCGACCTGTTCGCTTGACGGTGGCTCCTTCTTTGATCTCGACGTCTGAACCGAGAACCGCGACGCCGACATTGTCCTGCTCGAGGTTCAAGACCATGCCTACAACACCGCCGGCGAACTCAACAAGCTCGCCAGCCATGGCTTTGTCGAGACCGTAAATACGTGCGATCCCGTCGCCAACGGTTAACACCGTTCCGGTTTCGACCACATCCACTGTTTTGTCGTACGATGCGATCTGCTGCTTGATGATCTGAGAGATCTCTTCGGCGCGAAGCTGCATTTCTTGCTCCCTCGGGGCAGGCGGGGCCTGCGAATCAGGCCATTAGCTCTTCTTTGAGCTCTTGCAGTTGGTTTTTCAAACTTCCGTCGAAGATCACGTCTCCGAGGCGGGTAACGACCCCGGCGATGAGCGACGGGTCTAACTTTTTCTCGAGAACCACGTTTCGGTCCGGGAGTGAGGCAGAAAGCTCTTTGCGAATCGCTTCATACTCAGAGGGTGACAAAGGTTGGGCGCTGGTCACAACGGCCCTCAATGTTCCGGCCTGAAGCTCTGCGATTCGTCGATAAGCCTGAGCGATTCTGTCTAGTAGTTCGATACGGCGACGCTCAGATAGAAGACATAGCGTCCTGAGAACCGGGGTAGAGAGCTTCAGGCGATCGGCCACCGATTTGAGCACGGCATCTCGGATTTCAGCACCGTACGCCGGGTTGTAAAACACGCTCTGCAGCTCGATTGAGGACTGCAGCGTTTGTTGAAACGACTGCAGCTCTTTTTCTACTGATTCTACTCGTGCACCCAACTCTGAAGCACCGAGGTCGGGATGGTCGACGGTAAGATCAAAGAGTGCCTTCGCATACCTCATTGCGATCGTATCTTGGCTCATGCTCGCCCTCCCCCGCGAATCGAGGGACCCAACTGCGTTACGTAGGCCTCCGTAAGTCGCTGCTGGTCAAGCGGTGAGAGCTCCGAATGAAGGATTTCCTCCGCATGGCTTAGGGCAGCGACCACCGTTTCCTTGGTTAGTCGCTCTTGAATCTGTTTGAATTGCTGGGAAATCAAAAACTCCGCGTCGTTTCGCATTAGAGCGGACTTTGCCTCTGTCTCTTCAGAGATTCGCTGCCGTTCTGCTTCACCCGCACGTTTCGTTTCCGAACGAATGCGCTCTAGTTCCTGATCAAGAGCTCCGAGCTTCTGCTCGTACTCACGATGCATGCGCTCTGCTTCTTCGCGAAGACGTTTCGCTTCCTCGAGCTGATCGAAAATGGTTGCCCGGCGCTGTTTGAGGAACGCACTTAAGGGTCCGCGGGCGCCGTAATAGATGAGAAGCAGGAGGCATCCAAAATTGAATACCATTCCCTGAAAAGTCGTATCGCTGAACAGTTTTAGGAGTCGATCTCCCATGCTTGATTCGGGAGCGATAGGCCCTGAAACGTGGGTGGAGCTCGATTCGTGAGCTTCGACTGCTGCCCCATGTCCTCCGACGTCTGCGCGAGCGGACAGGGCTGAGGAGAGCAGAGAACCAACCAAAACGAGGCCAAGCACGCATATGTGCACAGAGGCCGTCAAAAGCCGGCAAGCGGAGCTTAGGGGAGCGCGTTTTGATTCGAACCGCATCAGGCGATCTCCCGTCCGAGAAGGGTGCTGACCACCTGCTTGGCGAGGTTCGGTACCGAGGCGTGCAGCACACTACGCGTCACTGCCGACTGTCGGTCGAGTTCTTTGCGCGTGTCGTCCACGAGAGCCTGGGTCTCGGAACGGACTTTTGCGAGTAGCGTCTGCTGCATCGCAAGACTTTCCTGAAGAAGTTGTTGTCGCTCAGCGGCTGCTTTTGCTCGAACGTCGACCAGCTTTTGCTCGAAAGCCGCCGCCTTTTCTTCTGAGTCTGCTCGGAGTCGCTCGGCTTCTTCTTTCGAACCGTCGATCGCTTGCTCTCGTGCTTCGAAAAGGGCGATCATGGGACGAAACACCGTCCAATTTAGAACGAGCATCGCCAAAAAGAACAACGCCGCCTGGATGAAGATGGTGCCGTCGACGTCGATCAGGGAGCCACCAGAAAGCAAGGTGGGTGACGTCAACAGATGGTATTGCGAAAGCATTACTTCCTCGCTCGTGGTACGAGATGCGATCTCTCTCGTCGCCTCGGCTGCGTTTCGCCAGATCGCGATTGTCGAGCCGGCGGGGCTTAGCAGCGCCTTTTGGCAACGTCAAGGAACGACAGTCGACGTGTACGTTGGGTACGCAGGCGACTAGAATTAAGGGAGAAACGCTCTGCACGCTCTGTACCCCGACTCAGGGCATCTCGACTCCGGTTGGGACGCCCAAAGCTCAAAACCGAGAAGGTATGCAGAGATCAGAGTGCAACATTGATCCGGCGGTCAACCTGCTCATCCGGCGGTCAACCTGCGTCGCAAAGCACGAATCGTTCTGCGCGCACTGCTCACGTTTTCCTCAGTAAATATCGAGGCCGGAAGCGGTAGGTCGGGATCGACAAGAAGCTGAAACGCAACGAGTGCACGCTGTCCCCCATCGAGAGGCGCGACCTCCCAGCGCGCCAAAAAGCGCTCCATGTTTCCATCCAACATTCGAGCTTCGATGATCTGCGTTTGTCCGCGCGACGCCACCCGATCCATTTCCATCTGAGCCCAAAGCGTGACGGTGTTGTGTATGATTCCTGCCTCAAGATAAACGCGAGCCCGGTCTCCTCTTTGAGCGAGCACTCTGGACTCGTGAAAATGCGGCAAGAATTCTCGGTAGTCTTGGTAACCACGGACAGTGGAAAGAACATCCTCGAACGGAGCATCCACAACACCGATCGCCTTGCCCCAGCTCACGTCGAACTCGGGATGGTCGACGGCGCTCGCCTGTATCTCTCCGCCCAAACGCCGGGCGATCGAGGAAGCGTCCGCCAGAGCAAGCTGAGGAGCCAACGCAAGGCCAATTGCGAGTGCTGCACCGAGTATTGGTGCTGAACCCGATTTTGTCATCAGGGCGAGCTGTTCGCGCATGCCCCTCGGGACGTCGGCGCATTTTTTTTTCGCAGATGGGGATTGTGAGTAACGGGCAGGTAGGAGTGCCGCTTTTGAGGGGGATACGTTCGCTCTTCTAAGCGTAGATCGAAAACGTGAGGGGAATCGGAGTTTTGGAGAGCAGGAATGTGTCCGCAACGGGAGGTGTAGTGAGGCCGGAAACGGTGAAGGAGAAGGCGATAGGGGAAGCATCAGTTCCTCCGATGGCGGTCGTTGCCGCAATCAGGGTTCGTTGTCGGAGCCGCGACGTTACAAAGATCAGGCCACCGGACTCCAACCTGAGGTGCGGCGCCTCGAGCCGAAAAAAACCAAGAATTTCATGGAGCGATGCTCAGACTCACCGTGAATTTCAGCCACACCTGTGGCTTTTGGATACATCTGCCGAGAAGGCAGTGTGAATCTTTTGCTTCAGACATGTCCACAGGGCGCAACACGTTCGGCCACGACACCCACGGCCAGGTGCGCTCGAAAATCGCGTTTCTCGGCGCGCTCTTAGGCCTTGGGCGGTACCGAAGCGTAAAGCGTGTCATGATGCAGTGGCGTGCGGAGCGGTCGTATTCTCCATATCGCTTGATGCGTCGCCCGCAGGAGTCCTCCGATGGGGAGTCAACATGTGCACAAGGCGGTATTCGTTGCAGGAGCCGGTCATTCCGGATCCACACTGCTCGGGCATTTGCTCGGCAACCATGCTCAGGCGTTTTATGCCGGCGAGGCCAAGAAAAGCATCTACATCGGAGATTCCACGAAGCCTTTGCGCAAGCGCATTTGCAAGCTCTGTGGCGAGGACTGCCCACTCTGGAGCCGATTCGATCCCGAGAGCAAGCTCCACCTGTACCAGCAACTGGCGCATCTAAGCGGACGCTCTGTCGTCGTTGACTCGACGAAGTCGATCGAGTGGATCGAGCGACAGCGACGAACACTACCGGCCCAAACCGAAGCCTATCTCCTCTTTCTGACGAGAGACGGCCGCGCCGTAGTCAACTCGAGGGTGAGAAAGTACCCGAATCGACAACCCTCGGATCTGATCGACGATTGGCGGAGACAAATCGAGGCGACCGAGCAGCTGATGCAACGCTTCGATGGCGATACTTACGAGATTCGCTACGAGAAGCTGGCCACGGAACCAGAGGTCATCATGCGCAATCTCTGCAACTTTTTGGGTTTGAGGTACACCCCATCGATGCTCCGATTCGATGCTTCGAACCACCATCCACTTGGTGGCAACAACGGAACCCAATTTCTCATGTCTCGAGCGCAAGGTCAGGACCCAAACCAGAACGCTCTAGGAGACCGGATTCACGCGTACTACGGTTCTCACCCAGCCGGGATACAGTTGGATCTCCGTTGGCGGTCAGAGCTCCCAGACGAGGTTCTCAGACTATTCGAAAAGCGCGCCGGAACGCTCAACCTGAGGTTTAGGTGGCCATGAAACGCATCGACCTAGTCTTCCGGACAGTAGGAGAGCGTACTTCAGAACTCGCTCTTGAACTCGCTAAGACAAACATTCGTCCAGATAGAGTTTTTATATTCGAGAACATAAGACCGTTTTCGGAGACTGTTCAAAAACAACTAAAGCTAAATCACAATTGCGACATCGTAGTCTACATGGACGCAGACTGTCTCATTTTGGAGAACATGCGTCCGTTTCTCGAATCCAACGAGTCTCCCTACGTAGACTGCTTTGTCCAAGACAGATTTCGAGGAGCAATCCATTGTGGGGTGCACTTGACTCGAATCGATCTCGTAGATGCTATGCGTCGCGTGTCTCCTCCAATAAACGACTTAGCGTACGTTTTGAGGCCGGAATCAAGACTTCGCAATTTGGCGATGCAGGCGAACGGTTGGAAAAAATCCTTCAAAAACTTCTTCATACTGCATGATCATTTTCAGAGAGCATGCGACATTTTCGCCAAGTACGCGCTTCGGGAACTCAGGAGCAGAACAAAAAAGCAGAGACTCCGCCTCGATACAGCGATGCAAAAGTGGGGTGATGACACAGACTTCGTTATAGCCCGGGCCGCCTTAGCCCACGCAAACCGCTCTGTGCCTCCGGAAGCGTCCGCAAGTGAGCAGCATGCGTACATTAGAGAGCTACCGCGAGTTGCCCTAGAAGAAACCAGGAAGATGCCCCCAGCGAGCCAGAAGCCTCTCTTGAGGTCTGAGGTTGAAAAACGCGCACATGAGGTTTCCAAAAATCGTCCCAGCAGCCAGAAGCCTAAAGTGTTTGGACTCGGACTGAGTCGCACAGGAACCCGGAGTCTTACTGCTGCTTTGCAAATACTCGGCTGGGACTGCCTACACTACCCAACCGATGAACAGACATTCAAAGATTTATCGGCAGGAAAAGGCTTGTTTCAATTTCTTAATATCTGGGACGGACTCACAGACATCACAGCAGCCCCCTACTACGCACAGCTTGATGCTAACTACCCGGGGAGCAAGTTCATTCTCACCGTGCGTGATACCGGTTCATGGCTGCGTTCTGCAAACAATCATTGGACTGGCCGGGACCCTTTTGCTCCCGCCGAGACGGATGCAGCACAATCCCACATGAAGATCAGGCGGCTACTGCGCGCTGCCACCTATGGTTGTTATGAATTTGAACCGACAAGGTTCCGATGGGTCTTTGAACAACACCGTCTCAACGTCGAACGATACTTTCAAAAGCGTTCTGAAGATCTTCTTGTGATCGACATCTGCAATGGAGAGGGATTCGAAAAACTCGCACCTTTTCTCGGTGTTCCCGAGCCAATCCAACCCTTTCCCCATAAGGGCTTTCGACTTTCGGAGCAGATAAACCAGGAGCGCTCTCACTCCGCAAGTCCCATCGATCATGAGGACGACGCAAGTGAATTTGAAGTCAACGACTGAACCGATGACGCTACGGGAGTCAAGGCGGAGCGAACTGCCCATCATCGGGCTTTTTCATTCCGGCCTGTATGTTGCAAAACTCTCAAAAACCGCTGCGCCTAGTCTTACCACCATACTGATGGTGCTCACCCTGGTCAGCGGAGCCACACCAGCGGCGGTCGCTTGGGTAGGCAAGCTGATACTCGACGGCGTGATCGAAGCAAAGTCATCTGCTTCGCCAACGCCCTATCTTTTCATCGTCATCGAGGCAGGCATGACCGGCTTATGGATGCTTTCGATGCGCGCCTCGGGCACTGTTCGCACATTGCTCGGACTTAGACTTTCAGAATGGGTACGTGACTCGATTCTGCGCCAGACGACGAAGCTGACGCTTGCCGAGCTGGAGGTGCCCAAAGTACACGATCAGATCACTCGACTGAGAAAAGAGGCAAGCAATCGCCCGGTAGCGCTTCTACAGCGAAGCTTTGAACTCGTACGCCACGCCACGTCTCTGCTGAGCTATGGAGCGCTGATCATAGCATTCTCTGGATGGTTGGCAGTGTTACTCGTGATAGCCAGCTTACCTACGTTATTTACAGAGGTAGGTTTCGCGAAACGTCAATTTCAACTTAGCCTACTGCGGTCTAAAGCCAACCGTGAACGGAACTACATTGAAAATGTACTTTCGAGAGAGGATTTTGCCAAAGAAGTCCGTCTATATAACCTAGGTGATACGCTCGTAAGCAGGTTTCAGAGGATCACTGATGGGCTACTAACTGACGAAAGAAAGCTTCTTCAAAAGAAAGAGCTCACCTACACTGCTGCAAGCGTGGTTTCGACCGGCGCGTTCTTTACGGCATATGTATGGATTGTATCAGAGACCATCACCGGTTCATTGAGCATTGGGGAAATGACGATCATGTTGATCGCGTTCCGACAATCACAAACGTCAGTGTCGAACAGCGCAGCAAACCTTGGAACGATGTATGGAGATCATCTCTACGTAGCGGACTTAAGGTCCTTTCTCGAATCGGTGAAGCTCGAAACGCATTTGGATTCCACGAGATTTGCTGCCACTCCAGAGCAACAAGCATCCCGGGCTCCCGAGCGATCCGGGATCCGGCTAGAAGGTGTGCGTTTTCGATATCCGGGCAGTTCCACGTATGCACTGGATGGGATCGATCTTTCGATTCCGCCGGGGGCTCTGGTGGGCGTTGTAGGTCGGAACGGTTCGGGAAAATCGACGCTCGTCAAACTGATCGCTGGCTTCTATCAACCCACGGAAGGAACGATCTGGGTCGACGACAAACGCCTGGACTCGATCGATCGCCAGAACTTCCTTTCACGACTTGCGATTCTTTTTCAGGATCACGCCCGTTTCAAATTCACGGTTGCCGACAATATCGGTTTTGGCAACACCAGTCGTCTACAGGATGAGAACGAGATCTGGCTTGCCGCAAAAAAGGCTTACGCCAGTGACTTCATAGAGCGACTACCTCGAAAACTCTCCACGCGACTTGGGAGATCATTTGAGGGGGGTATGGACCTGTCCGGAGGTCAGTGGCAGAAGTTGGCTCTCGCAAGGGCACTTATCCGGACTGAAGCTGACTATCTGATTCTAGATGAACCGACGGCCGCCCTGGATGCACTTTCGGAACAACAGCTCCTAACCCAGCTTCAATCACAGAGGAACCCAACCGAGAAGGATACGCACTCGGGGCAGCATGCCCAGCTTCGGAACCGCTCGGTACTGCTGATCTCACACCGTCTCGCGACACTGCAGCATGCAGACGTGGTCTTGGTTCTCGACAAGGGCAGGCTTGTCGAGCAGGGGACTCACGATCAGCTGATCGTTCGCGACGGCCTTTACTCCAAACTTTTCGAGGCTCAAGCCTCCGCATACACGGGGTTTGATGGCCACCGCTCAACATTCCCACCTGGTCTTCAAACCACGCGATCGGCCTCTCAAACCACGGAGGGGACCTAAACCGCGTCAGAGCCAAAGTAGACCCGCTAGGCGGACGATCGATCCGATTTCTGAGCTTGAGGTGCGGGCTTTGGCAGGGGGCGCTTCATTTCTTCATCCGCACCCGCGCGACGCTGGGCTTTGAGTTCACTCAACTGAGCACGCCACTGCTCCAGAAGTCCCTCGAGCTGAGTCAATTCGGATTCCACTCGTCGCAAGCGCCGGCCCAGCCGATCCCGAATCTGGTTGTCGGACTCACGATCCAAGGCATGACGGACTTCATCACGCACGAGCCGTATGCGCTCTACTGCATCCAGGTAGGTTTCTTTCTCGGCAAATCGACGCGCTTGAACCAGGTATAGTTCCCATCGCGCTTCAGCTTTATCGTCCATCATTGGAGCATTCGTCCGATTCTCAAGCGAAAAGGCCTAACAGATTACATAGCGGAGAACGAATCGATTCGTTTTCACAATCACCGCAGTACCTGACCTATCGTACGACGATCCACTCGAAATGCTAGTGCGAAGCCTGTCTGGTTGACCAAAGTTCCTAGCTCGGTAGTTTTGCGTCGCAATGACTCGGAATGACCTCACTGGACTCGGGGAAATCAACGCTCTTTTGGGACGAGGCACCGAATACGACGGAAAGCTCACTTTTCAAGGTCGAGTGCGGATTGACGGAAATTTTCGAGGAGAAATCTTTAGCGAAGGCATCTTGATCTTGGGGGATGAGGCGGACGTGCAAGCCAACATCACTGTGGGAACCCTCATCATACGTGGCGGCAGCGTTCGGGGAGACATCACCGCACATCAGCTGATTGAGGTCCATGCACCGGGGCGAGTCATCGGTGATGTGCATGCACCTCAACTCTTCCTAGAGAAGGGCGTCATTTTCGAAGGACATTGCGTGATGAACACCAAGGTGCACGACTTCAGTTCCGAAGGCCCGGACTTGAGCTTCAGTTCACCGGGCGGATCGCCAGAAGACCGAACGGAGCAAAAGCCAACCTCGAAGGACGAGGCAAGTCTACCCGGGTGTGTTTCGTAGCGGCAGCGTTCACTCGATCTCGGCGCCAGTCGGGTTGTTCGCATCAGGCGAAGCGCGGTGTATTTCGGCAGGCTCGATGCGCTCGACTGCATACATGAAGGACTTACTGGGGACGTCTCCACAACTCTTGATGCGAAACCCCTGAAATACTCGTCTTATCTGGATTCGATACGGTCCGTCGACCCCTTGCAGTTGCACTGCATGCACCGCTCCATCGTGCGCATCGACTTCAGGCGACATAACGCCAAGGAAGCTTACGTCCGACAACTGCATCCAACCCCGATGATTTCGAAGCGCGACGTCTGCTACTTGAACTAAAGCTTCACGGCCGACTTGACCCTTGACCTTCTCAAGCACGTGGTAGCGTCCGGACTCGTGGGCTTCAAACAGTCCGGACACATCCTCCGGTTCAACCCTCCCGTAGGCAACTCCCTCGGGCAAACAAACCACGTTGGCAGAAAATCGGTGCCCTCCGAGATGGGTGGTCGGCAGGGCCCGCTCTGAGGCCACGTTTTTGAAGGCGCGCAGTACGGGAAGTCCCCATTTGGCACAACACCGATCCCTCTTCCCGTGCGTGCACACCAAGTAGATGGGCGATTCCACAAGCTGGCCCTTGGGCGGAAGCCGATAGCGCAGTGCGGGTAGATCAAGAGAGAGCAACTCTGCCTCTGTGAGTCCATCCAAACGAACCAGCCGGGGCGAGGAAATATCGACAAACGCCACGAACATCCCGAACGAACGGCCTCCCTTAGAACTACCGGCAGCCTGCGCCCGAGACTTCGAAGAGCGCACCAACTGTAGGCGAGACCCTTCAATATTTTGTAGCCAGAGCTTGAGTCGGGAAACGACGGCCGGAGAGAGCTCGGCAGAATCCATCGGATTTCTTGCCCACGCTCCCGAAGTTTCGAGCAGTATCCAAGTCGACGCCGTCGGAGCCGTTCCCCACATGGACTCGCCCAAGCGGTCGCAAAGCTCTTTACAAAAACCATCATCCATCCCGAGCAACCTACAGGAACTTCGATGACTCAGCGAGGCGAGCGCCCCCCAGCATGCCTCGCTAGGCCTGAACACCCGCTTGCCTCCCAGCGGGCCTATGTCGGCCCAAACAGCTGCTTTCCTCCCATGCTCGGAGCTTGAAGTAGCCAAACTACTCCTGCGCTCCTGTGCTTCCGGGGCGCTGACTGTTTCGACCAACCTAGGCCCACTGGGGGTTGGCGCTGGCCGTTCAAACCCATCGAGACGCGCTGGGCCGGGGAGGACGAGCGTACTTAAGGTACGTTGAGCGACGAGCATCGGAGGTAAGCAGCTGTTTGGGCCGACATAGACCCCCTGGGGGGTTTAGGCAGTTTCCTCGATCCTAAGAACCCTAGTTGGTTGCAGCACGTGACCCAGCAAATCGATCTCTCGAACTGCTGCGCGCATATCTCTTGCCCGTGCGAAATGGGTGACCAAAATCACCAAAGCTTCCCCGGTCTCTAACTCTTCTTGAACCAACTGCTCGATCGAAACCTCAAACGCAGCCAGCACTCCCGCAATGCGGGCAAGCACACCGGGTCGATCACGCACGGTGAGACGCAAGAAGAAACGAGCAGCCGAGGCGTCGGCTGAGGACGTATCCGGACTGGTACCGAGACTCCCGGGAACCACGGCGTGACCCGGCACCCGCCCATGAGCACCGGAGAGGTAGTTACGTCCCACATCGACCAGATCGCTTACCACACTCATCGCCGTGGGCAGTGCTCCCGCCCCCGGTCCAGAAAGCAAACACGGACCGACCATCGCTGCATCGAGATGGACCGCGTTGAGCGCCCCGTGGATATTGGCAAAAACGCTATCTTCTGGGACAAGGGCCGGATGCACCCGCAAATCAAGGGTGCCGTCTTCGAGACGCTTGGCCACCGCCATCGGCTTCACCGCATAGCCAAACCGAGCAGCAAAAGCGACGTCCTTTGCGGTGACTTCTTCGATTCCCTCCGTAACAATCTGATCCGGTTTGATCCGGACTCCAAAGGCCAATGTCGCAAGAATCGCGAGCTTGTGCTGCGCATCCACTCCACGCACGTCGAGGGTTGGATCGGATTCGGCGTAGCCTTTCTCCTGGGCTTCGAGCAAAGCCGTTTCATAGGCGAGGCCAGCCACCGCCATCCGAGAGAGAATGTAGTTGCTCGTCCCGTTGACGATCCCGTGCAGAGAAGAAACTTCGTCTGACGCTAGGGCCTCACGAAGTACCCGTATGATGGGAACTCCACCGGCCACCGCTGCCTCAAAGTAGAGGTCGAGTCCTTTTTTGTGTGCCTTACCGAGGAGCAGATCACCCTGCTGTGCGATCAGTGCTTTGTTGGCGGTGATCACGTGTTTGCCGGCGTCGAGTGCCGCATGAACCACCTCCGAAGCTATCGTGGTGCCACCGATCACTTCGACCACCAAATCGACTTTTGGATCGACCGCTACCTTGAGCGGATCTGAGCACAGCAGGTCTAGCGGCACCACCGGATCGCGTGGTCTGGCAACATCCCGAACCGCGATCGTGCGAACTTCAAGCGTTCCACCAAGTCGACGAGCGATCGTTTCCTGATGGTCCTCGAGCAGCTTGAGGATTCCGGTGCCTACGACCCCGCAGCCAACCAGTCCGATTCCGATCGTTTGCGTCAATCTCGCCTCAACTCATCAATCCACGAAGAACTGCGTAGCACAGGAGGACAAAGAACCACAGCACGGCCGGACGGCGCAAACCGGCTCGCCACGCAAAAACCGGAGTCAAAGGCGGAAGCAAACCAGCGATTCGCTTCGGCCAGCTCAGGTGATTCAGTCGTAAAACCGCAAACGCGAGCCTTAGGTGAACGACCAGTACTGCCGCGCCGGAGACGATAAGACCGAGCAGAGTCCATAGATCACGGGACACTCAAGCAGTCTGACACGGCGAGGCTCTCTTGGCCGAGCGATGTCGCCGCGGCAGCACGTCGACTCATCGCAAGACAACATCCGTCATGCTAAGCGGCCACGGCGCGTCGTTTTGGTAGATAGGCCCAACCACGCCAAATCCGACGCACGACAAAGTCCAGTGAGCGGCACAGTCCGATGAAACACCACGGTCCGATGAAACACCGAGAGAGCGAAATCGATCTGCCACGCTACCCTTACGTTCACGTCGATGTACGGTCTGAACAGGTGGAGCTCATCAGCTTGAAGCTCTTCGAGTCGGGAGCACTCGGCGTTGAAGAGCGCACCGACGAAACGATGTCCAAGGCCGAAGGTGGGGAGGTTACCCTCGTCGCCAGTTTCTCCTGCTTCTCTGACGCAGAACGCGCCATCGAGGCTCTCGGTGCCGAGCTAGCGGGTAGCCTGCAGGTCGTGCACGGGGATGCGTGGCGTGACGCGTGGCGTCGTTTTTTTCAGACGACGAAGATAGGCTCGAGACTGGTCGTGCTGCCGTCGTGGGGCGCATACGTCTCGACCGCTGACGAAGTGGTGCTCACGGTCGACCCCGGATACGCGTTCGGCAGCGGCATGCACGAATCCACCCAACTCGCCCTCGCCATCATCGAATCCCGCATCCAGGGCGGTGAAAGCGTGCTCGATGTAGGTTGCGGCAGCGGCATTCTGACCTTGGCCACGCTGCTGCTCGGCGCGAAACGTGCGGTCGGAATCGATCTGGATCCGGTAGCCATCGAGGTAGCAAAGACCAATCTCACCCACTCGGGATTTACGGACCAAGTCGAGTTGAGTACCTGCGCAATCACAGACATCCCGGGCGAGTACGATCTGGTGGTCGCCAATATCGAGGCCGACACCCTTACCCATATGGCGACCAGCCTGCTCGCAAAGATCAAACCGGGAGGACGGCTCGTTTTGAGCGGAATCCTCGCGCATCAGGAAGACGCCATGCGGCCATGCTTTGAAGGCCTGGCAGACTTGGAAGTTCATCCGCAATGCGACTGGATCGCGATGACGGCCCGTAAGTGACGCCAGTGTACGCAGCGCTCGAATGACGCCGCCGAGATGACACCTCTCAAATGACACTGCTCAGATGACGCGGCCGAGATGACACTGCGACGTTTCTTCGTAGAACGAATTCCCGAGGGCTGCTCTCTCTTGGAGCTACCGGCAGCCCAGAGCGCACACGCGCGGGTGCTGCGGCTACCACAAGGCTGCGAGGTCGAGCTCTTTGACCCGGTGGGACGCACGGCTCGCGCGATCATCGAGGGCCTCGAAGCACTCACCTTGTGTCGCGTGCTCTCGACTTCGCCAGCACCCACCCATGCCCGTGCTCTAAACCTGATTCTCACGCTCCCCAAAGGCGCAAAGGTCGACGGTATCGTCCGGAGCGCAACCGAACTCGGAGTAGCGAGCATCCATTTCGCCGTAGGGGCCCATTCCGTATCGCGACCAGAAGATCGTCGAGCCGCACAAAAGATGGAGCGCCTCATCCGCATTGCTCGCGAAGCATCGCGTCAATCCGAGTCGAATCAGGTGCCCGACCTGATCGGCCCGGCGCCGTTACTGGAAGTAGCCACAAGGGTGGGACCAGAAGATACCTGTTGGGCCTTCGTGGCGCGGACCGCGAAAACGCCAGCGATCGAACCGATTCATTCGAACATCGTATGGGTTGCCGTCGGTCCAGAGGGCGGATTTTGCGCCTCCGAAGTGGCGAAACTTTGTGAGATGGGCTTTCAAACCCAGTCCTTGGGAGACACTGTGCTGAGAGTGGAAACCGCAGCCACCGCGGGGCTCGTGCTCGCCCTTGACCGAATGCGTAGCAAGCCTGCGTAGCCGCAGCATTCTTCAAATAGAGCGCCACGCTTTCCGGAAGAGCGGTCGGATCAAGGGAGATGCACTGTAAGGCATTGACATTTGAAGAACGCCGGAGCGAACATAAATCTCCGAGATGTCTGCTCTCGCTTCCCTCTTGGTCCGCGACCAGGTCGTCTCCATTCGTCAGATCGAATCGGCGATCCAAAGGCAAGCGGTGTTCGAAGGCGATTTGGACACCGCCCTGCTGGAAATGGATCTGATCTCCGAGCACACGATGGGTGCCTATCGAGCGGCGCTCTTCGATGTGCTGCCGGCAACCCGCGAAGAAGTGATGGGCGTCGGTCGAGATGCGATACGTGTGGTTTCACAGGAAACCGTGCGCAAGTATCGCATTGTCCCGCTTCGTGCGGAAGACGGCACCTTAGTCGCGGCAGCGACTGCACCTCTACGACCTGAGATTCGCCAGCAGCTTGAGAGCGAATGCGGCTACTACGTCGTCATTCGGGTGGTGCCTGAGGTGCGTTTGGCCGCCGGTCTTGCCCACCATTACGGCGTCGACATGGCACCGAGGATGAGACGGCTCACCGAAAAACTAAGGCAAGCCGATCCCGGCCCTATGCCCTACGTGAAACCTCCAGCAGAGCTGAATCACATCTCCCAGAGCCCATTCAAAGTAAGCGCTCCCCTTGATCCAGGCTCAAAACCGGACGCGATTTCAAGCTCTGCCGGCAAATCCGACCTGACCCAAACGTCTCAGGACGCGAATTCGGGAGCAGACACCGGATCGCATCGCACTCAAGCCGAGCCCGTGCGATCACTGCCCGCACTAGGTCTTCAAAACACAGGTCTTCAAAACACAGGTCTTCAAAAGACGACCTCCGAGATAAGCGCCCGCAAGCTGCGAGGCCCGCTCCTCGGCAAGCGCGCCGCCAAACTACTGGAGAGCGCCCAGAGTACAAACGAAATACTGGAAGTGCTCTTCGTATACGCCCGGCAGTTCTTTGACTACACCGCGCTTTTTCTGGTGCGCGACGGCGAAGCGGAGGGCCAACTCGCTTTCGGACCGGGAGCCACCACGGCGGAATTGAAACAACGATCCATATCGCTTCTCGGAACGAGCGTATTGTCCAAAGCACACACCAGTGGGAGTCCACAAATCGCGCGTAGTCGAGACGAACTCGGAGCAGGCATTTCCGGCTCGCTCGGGCGTATCCACGCGAAGACGTCGGTCGTCGTGCCATTTTTAGTCCGGACGCGACCCGTAGTTCTGCTTTACGGCGACCGAGGAGACGAGGTGTTTCAACTCTCCAATATCCCTGAACTCATGGGACTCAGCCCCTCGGTAGGCGAGGCTTTCGAACGCCTGATCCTGCAGAGAAAACTCGGCGCGAAACCTCCTGCTAAAGCGGATCGACCTCATCCAACGGTTCATGAATCGCCTAACGATGCTTCGGTGAGCGACTCCCCTAACGCGCCCAGCGCCCGGAGCACCGCTGCGCAGGAAACGGCAAACTCGAGCGACAACCTCGCAGAGGAGCCGAGCGAACCCCAAACACGTGGGAAGTGGCGCTACTCCGAGCCCCCGAGTACGGGTCGTCGCCGAAATGTGCTTGGACTCGGTTTCTCGGAGGAGAGCCACGGTCCTAGCGGCACGCCGAGCCCGGAAACCGAACCCCGTCTCTTCGACCAGCAGCGCCCCTTGCAGTTTGACATGCTTGGCGTCCCAAGAAGCGCGCCGCCGCCACCCGAGGCCACCACCGAAGCACCTCGAGAGTCCGAACCGGCAACTGAGAGCCTGAAAGCCGCTGCAACGGCGGAGCCGGAGGTGCCAGAGGGTTCCGAAGACATCGAAATATCCAGCGCCGAATTGTCGCCTAGTCCAAACGAGGACCAACCGACGGTGATCGTGGACATGGGCGACGACGTGCACGCGCTGGTTGAGGAGCTGTCTACCGAACCCCGGGAACACAACTCTGAGTTGATCGACAGGGTGCTGCGCCTTGGGAAGATTGCACTGCCTATTCTGATTCAGAGATTCCCCGGGTCGATCTGGCTCGAAGAGTGGAGCGAAGAAGGCCATCTGCCGAAAGGAGAAGATATCTCGGCGATCAGCCGAGCGCTGGTTCGTTTCGGCGAGCCGGCGATACCCTACCTCATTTGCCGATTTGACGATCGCGATGACAAGGTGCGGTTTTACGCGACTCTACTTGCTTCGGCATTCCGCCACCCGAGTCTCGTGGCACCGCTAGGCAAGCGTGTATTCGACTCAAACCCGAACACTCGGACTATTGCACTTCGGGTGCTGATTCGTTCAAAACGCTTCTCCACAGAATTCGAAGAAGTCTTGCGGGGTATCCGCGCTGCTGCACGATTGCCCCGCAAAGATATCGAGCTGCGCACAGTTGCCGTTCAGGCACTTGTGACGCTGAGGGACTCCAGATCGACTGCGACCTTGATCGAACTCCTGAGCGAAAAAGATGAACCCCTCACCACATCTGTGCATGCGGCCTTGAGAACCCTGACCCGTCAGGACTTTGGATATTCAGCGCCTCGCTGGCAAGCCTGGGCAGAGCAGCATGGGGCAAAGCACCGCATCGAATGGCTGATCGATGCGCTGACTCATGAAGACGAAACGCTTCGCGCACAGGCAGCGAACGAACTCAAAACGTCGACTCAAAAATACTTCGGCTATCATCCGAGCCTGACCAAACGAGAGCGCGAAGTCTGCCAGAGAAAGTACCGCTCGTGGTGGGAAGCCGGAGGACGCATAGGCCACAAAGGCACCTAGACCCGCCACAGTCCAATTCACTCGCGCGTGTCCGAAAACCTTAGTGACAAGAAGCGCAGCGCCGACCCCTGATGGAACCTACCTCCTCGACTCTCCGCTGTGTACAACAGCATGACTTGCAACCATGGTCGATGGTCTGCATGTGTGGGGCAAGCGACGACTCACGCAAAGGGAATCGAAGCAGCTCCTCCAGCAAAGGATGACGGCGTTCTGTGTACAACAATTTACGCTGAATAAGAGAAAACAAGAAAACAGGAGCGGAGCCATGAATCGTTTTGAGAATCGATCGTACCTGATGACGGGTGGCAGCAGTGGCATCGGGCTGGCAACAGCAAAACGGCTCGTCGCCGAGGGGGCACGGGTCGCAATCACCGGTCTCAGCAAAGAAAGACTCGATGCGGCACAGAAGGAACTCGGTGTGCTTACCCTAGTCAATGATGCCGGAAGTGCAGAGGCGGCGCAGGCTCTTGGGCAATGGGCTCATGCGGAGCTCGGTCAGCTCGACGGCGCCTTCTTAAACGCAGGATTTGGCCGGGTCGTTCCTCTAGATTCGATCACCGCAAAAGAATTCGACGATCAGTTTTCGGTCAACGTTCGAGGTCCGCTCCTACACGTGAAGGCCATCAAACCCATCCTGAAAGACGGGGCGTCCATCGTGCTCAATACCTCCATCGCACAAAACATGGGCATGGCTGGCATGGCGATCTACAGCGCAACCAAGGGCGCGCTCCGCACCGCGACTCGCGTTTTGGCAAGAGAGCTCTCGGAACGGAGTATCCGCGTGAATGCGGTGAGCCCCGGCCCTATCGAAACCAATTTCTTTGGGCGCACGGGACTCTCGCCAGACGCGATCGAAGGTTTTGCTCAGCAGATCATGTCGCAGGTGCCGCTGGGCCGCTTCGGACGTGCAGAAGAAGTAGCGTCGGTAGCGGCCTTCTTACTATCCGATGATGCATCCTTTGTGACGGGATCGGAATACGTTGTCGACGGAGGAATGTCGGAGCTCTAGTGCATAGAATACACCGATGAAGTCACGGATAAATAAGCAAAGAACTGCGATATTTGTGAGAGCCCGCGAACTTGGACGCGCGACTGGTCGTGATTTGGCTATCGAAGCCGAGTAGTCCGCTCCCGTGGGCCTTGCCTATAAAGGCCTCTACCGAAATTCTGATTTGAAGCGCGTCTAGCCAGCAAGGCAATGAAGTACGCACCGAGGAGCGAGGCGAGTAGACAGAACCCATGTGCAGCCGCCGGCGCCAAGGCGGATGCCGGAGAAGCTTTTCTTGCGGCTCTTGGCAACGCCGGTGGCGTAGGGGGAAGCGGATTCTCCAACACATTCCGCGTCCAGTGCCGGATCTGCCATTTCGGGTCATACGCGGATTCCGGTAGCGGCACGAGGCACGCATCATTTCAAGGTAAGTTAAAGGTAGGTTAGGTGCCGCAAAGCTCAATTCACGTGACAGAGTCGTTTTCGTCTGAACCGTCGAAGAACTCTTCAACACCCTCGTAGTCGAGAGGCATCAGCTAGAGCGCTTGTCTGTTACTCTCGATCAGTCTCGGGTTTGATCGTTCGCGAAAAGACCGTTCCGAGTGGTTCAACGTTGGCTTTGGTTTCGATGAGCTTCCAGGGATACTGCGCTCATCTCGAGACTTCTTCGCTATGCAGCCAGCTAATGTCGTACGTGGTGCTGTCGTCGCCGAATGCGGTGCAGCTGATCAATGCCACTTCGACGTCCTTCCCCCCTGCTTGTTGCAGTGCGCTTTCAATAAGTCCAAGCAGCAACACCGAGGTCACGAGCGCGGCCTTTCCTGAACCCTCCAGCTGGAGTCTAGCGTAGCCTGAACCGATAAGCTCTATAGTGAGTCCGATTCCACGAAAGAGAACACTTAGAATGCTCGGCAATTGTTCCAGCATATTCTGCGGAAACTGAGGACTCTCTTCTACTAAAAGCGCAGCAGCGGCGGCGCGTCCACATTCGACAACCAGACGTAGGTCGTCACGTCCCAGCTGCTGATCCACAAGCGTCATAAATCTTTGCACGACCTCAAAATCCACCCAGGAATCCGCCGTGACACCGCCTTGAAATACAGCCCGACTCTCCTCAGGAAGCGTATCGAGAACTTTCTTCAGAGCAAGCGCACCAAACGTACCAGCAACGAAACGCAATATCGGTAAGACTAGAGCTCCACTGCATTTGAATATTGGAAGAACCGATTCGCCTGCGAGATTCAGCGCAACTTTGATCTGCGTATCCCCCCCGAGCGGACCTGGATCTTCTGCGTTGATCTCTCCATCGACCGAAGCCTGTGCCGGAACACTCGAAAAAGAGACGATGGTGTCTGCACCTAAAAAAACATCTTGATCCGCCGTGTGGTCAGAATGTGCGTTCGCACGCGCTTGAATATGGAGCAGGTCCATCGAGAAACTATCGCTCACCGGCTCGTCCTCAGGCACGCTCAGTCCTCCGAAAGGAACCAGCGCCCTTGCAAAATCCTCAGCATTGACAAAGCGGTCTTCTCTTTGCTTGGCAAGTGCACGCATCACCGCATCCTCCAAAGCTTGAGGAACATCGCTTCGAAAGTCTCGGAGTGGGGCCGGCGGATCTTTTTTTACCTTACGCGCAAGTTCGGCAAATGTAGATGCCTCAAACGGTCGACGGCCGCAAAGCATCTCGTAAATAATGACCCCCATAGAGTAGACATCGAGACGAGGATCTCGGCGATCGTCCCCGCGGAGTCTCTCGGGCGCGGCATATGCGGGAGTTCCCACTAGGGTTCGCTCGGGGGTTAGTGTCCTGTCGGTATCGTCAAATCGTTGTGTCGGTATGAGAAGCGCCGCAAAGCCAAAATCGAGAATTTTTACAAAGTCTGAATCACGTAAGTAAGAACAGAGCATCAGATTTCCTGGTTTCAGATCTCGATGCAGAATTCCACGTCCATGAGCGGCCGCGAGACCCGCCAGCGCATGGGTCGCGATACGGCATACCCGCTCCACGGGAATCGGCCCGTCGAGCGCGATCGCACGGGAAAGCGGGTGGCCGCGAAGGTATTCCATCACCAGAAAAGGAGCGTGATCCATCGTGCCAAAATCGAGAATCTCGATAATGTTTGGATGACCGATCGAGGCGGCCGTACGGGCTTCCCGCTCGAACCGCTCTACGGCAGAAGGATTGGATCGCACGACGTGAGGATGCAGAACCTTGATCGCAACGAAACGACGAAGGACTCGATCTGCCGCCTTATACACGCTCCCCATCCCCCCAATGCCCAAAGGCCGAACAAGATGATATCGCCCCTGAACCACTGTTCCGACAAGTCGTGCATCACGCCTGAGCAACCGATTTGAACGATAGGCCGCATCACTCCGTCTGCTGCTGTCGCCAGCCATGTCGTCGAGAATAGTCGACCCTAGTGCTCAGTCCCAGACGTAATCACGCAAAACCAAGGCTAAGGAGTTGAAAATCAAGGTACTTTCGTGAATCCACCGGAGATTCTTCAGCTAGATCGTCATTTGGGTGGTGCTTTAGCCCTATTTTGTATCATCGTTCTAGGGTGGAAGATGAGAGGGACACTGGGGATTTCGTAAGCAAGAGTTCCACGAAGATCATCAGTAGACATCGAACATCCAAGATGCACTCAAACAGTGTTCGACCGCCGCCGCCGCCACCCCAAGTAGTGAGAAGTAAGAAAAAACTGGAGACTCGAGCTCGGACTACCGTCGAGCACGATGAGGCGACGATTCTCGGAGGACCAAAAGAGCTTCTTTCTTTATGCGAGACAGAGCTCGCTTCCGGACCGAGCGATCTTCGTGCGGCAAGACTTCACTACGAGATCGCCTGGTTTTATGAAACTCAAACGAAGGAGGTAAGTCGAGCGACTGAGCACTACCTTGCGGCGACAGAACGAGACCCAGAAAGCATCCGTAGTCTTCAGGGGGCCCGTCGCTGTTTGCAGGCCCTCGGCAGATTCCCCGAAGCGGCAAGCACCCTGGTTCAAGAAATAGAGCTGACCCGCAACGCGTGCGATCGAGCCCGACTCTTTTACGAACACGGCCGTCTGTTGGAAGACAACATCGATGCGCCAGAAGACGCCAAACAGGCGTACCTCAAGGGCCTGATGTTCGAACCGAGCAACGAAAACCTGCTCAAGGCGGTCGAAAGCTGGCAGCGACGCTTTGGCGAATGGGCCGCACTCGAAAAGACCTACGAACGAATGGACACGGTGCTCGATGGAGACCCAAAGCACCAAGCCGCACTCCTCGCTGAGCGTGCGCGCATCGCAGAGCACGACGCCAAGGACCCCACTCGGGCTGCAGAGCTATACGAGGCCGCTCTGGAGCTGAACCCTGATGTTTCAGGAGCGTTTATTGCACTGCGAAGGCTTCATCACGCCAGCGGGCGGTGGCGCGATCTGGTGCGGCTTTTGGACCGTGAAGTTCGAGTCTGTGATCTGCCCGAGAACCGAACCGCGATCATGCTCGAACAGTCCCGGTACCTTGAAGAAAAACTGGGTGATTTAAGCAGAGCCGTCAACTCCGCCGAGCGCGCCCGAGTTGAATCTCCGAGTCATCTTGGCGCCCTGAGACGATTGACCACGCTTTATGCCAAGTTAGGTCGGCATTCCGATCTTGTCGGGATATTGGAGGAACTGACTACACACCGGATTCCAGAGGCAAAAACCTCATTACCGCTGCAAATTGCTCGGACTTACGAAGGCCCACTTTCTGACACCAGCAAAGCGAGAACATGGTACGAGACCGCTCTTCAACACAACCCCGGCCTGCAGGCAGCCACCGCCGCGCTGAGCAGCATATACCGCAACTCCAAAAGCTGGACCGCTTTGATCGATATGGAGTCCGCAATCGTCAATTCGGACTCCGCCACCGTACTCGAACGAGCGAGAAGCCATGCTTCCATCGCTGGAGTCTCCGAATTCGAGCTAAATCGAAAAGACGAGGCTATCGAGCACCACCGGTCCGCGGTAGCGCTGTTCCCAGGATTTGAGCCTTCATTTTCAGCACTCTGTCGTCTTCTTGCAACGTCCGCGCAGTTCAGAGCGCTTATCGAACTCTATGAGCAAGAGATCGATCGCAGCGAAGGTAGCGAGAATAGGATATCCTATTTGTTTCGCATCGGGCTCCTTTATGAGGACCGACTCAACGATCCAAACGCAGCAAGCCATTGCTACGCAAGGGTGCTCCGGATCAAACAAGATCATCGCGGTGCAATGCAGTCTATGGCTCGATCTTCAGCGAGCGCGCAGGACTGGCAAACGCACGTCAAAGCGCTCGATCTTGAAGCTGCGATCGAAGAGCAAATCACGCGCAAGGTGCGCCTGGAGACACGCGCCGCCGAGGTGACCTACGAAAAATTAAATGACGTGCATGGTGCCCTCGGTCGACTCGTCGCGATCCGAAGAGCCGCACCCAAGGATGAGCTTGTTCTCAATTTACTCGGCACCCTTCTTTATGAAACCGGTCGATGGCGAGACTTCGTGGAGGTTCGAGGCGCCCAAAGGGAGCTCGTAGAGCCCGGTGAGGCTTGGGTCAAACTCAGCCTGGAAATGGCTGCCGCATCGGAGCAGCTTGCCGAAAACGAACGCGCGCTTGAGTTGTATCTAGAGGCGCTCACGGTATCGCCAACCAATACGGAGGGTTTACGCTGCACCGCGAGACTGCTCGAAGCCAAGGGGGCGTTTGAGCAGTTGGCCAAGGTTTTTGAGCAGCAACGAAACGTCACCACGGCCGAGTGCGGCCGAGTCGAGCTCTCCCTGCAGCTCGGCCGAATTTGGGAAGAGCATCTCTCCGACAAGAAAACCGCGCTGTACTGGTATGGTAAAGCTCTTGAGGACGAGCCTACGTCGAGGGAAGCCTTGGGCGCCCAAGCCCGGGTGCTTGCGACCGAGGGAACTCGCAACAAACTTGCAAGTTCCCTGATCGAACAGTCCAAGCGAACCGAGGAGCAGACTCTAGCTCACGATGCCAGCTTGGCTGCAGGACACGTGCTCGTTTCAGAGATTGGGGCAAAGGATCGCGCGATTCAGTGTTTCCGGGGCATGCTCTCCAAAACGCCAAACCATATCGGTGCACTCATCGCGCTAGAGGGGCTCTATTTGGCGAAGCAAAGCCCAGAGGACCTGGTCGAGATTTACCGCACTCAATACGAAGCGCTGGGTAGTGAGCCATCGAAGGTCGCAGTCCTAAGGCAGTGGGCCCGCTACGCAAAACAGAGCTCCAACCCGCAATCTCAGGCAGAGGCGCAGAGAGAACTGCTTAAGCTGTTGCCAAACGACAGAGAGGCACTGGAGGCAAGTGTCGATTTTCAAAAGCAGAACGGAGACGAAAACGGCGCAATTCAGAGCAAGCGTGCACTCGCGCATACGGAGACCGATCCGAGCCGATTGGTGCATCATCAGCTCGAGCTGGCCAGCATGCTGGAGACAAGCGATCCGAGAGGATCCCTAGCTGCTTATCAGAGTGCAATCCGCACAGACCCTGAAAGTCTCAACGCCGTGCGCGGTCTAAGTCGGCTGGCTCAAATACTTTCACTTCCTGAATCATTGAGAGAGGCAGCTCAACTAGAAGCCAAAGTCACCAGGGATATTGCTCTTGCGACCCGACTCTTGGTGCGCGCAAGTGAGCTTCGCGGTGCAGATGACAGTTCTGCGGCAAGGGACTTGGAAATGGCCCTCGAAATGGATCCAAACCAGGCAGCGATTGCCCCAAAACTAATTCGGCTTCTGCAAAAACTCGATCGCCACACGCATCTTATAGAGAATTTGGTTCGAGCAGCGCAAAACGCCTCCAACGCCACTGCGGCCGCCACACTGTACACCCGCGTCGCTAGGCTGCATGCGGAGCAACAAGATCCTCTGGCGGCGATCGCAGCCATCAAGCGGGGACTGGCTCGAGACAGCGTCTTTGTTCCCGCGCTTTCGCTTCTCGCAAATCTACTTGAATCCCAGAGGCACTGGAACGAAACCGCTAACGTCCTCAACCGGATCATCGAATGCTCTTCTGATGCAGATACCGTCGTTGAAGCCAACCTGAGGTTGGCGAAAATCGCCAGCAAACATCTGCAAGACACGCAGCGCTCGCTTGTCGCCCTGCATGCGATACTGGCAACTAGGCCGAAGGATGTGCGGGCACTCGAAGAACTGGCCAAACTCGAAGCCAGACGCGGCAACACCGATCGCGCGATCGAGCTCATCCGCAGTCTGATTCCTCAGAGCCCAAACAAACGAACGCGCGCCCGCTACCTACTCTTGCTGGCCGGGTTCCAGCGTATCCAGGAAGATGTCGTCGAGGAGGGCAAAACTCTCGCCTCTGCCATCACCCTCACGGGCGCCTCGGGACCGGCGTCGAGTCGATTTAGGGAGCTGGCCATGCGCGGCAGCGCTCACTGGGACAGCATGGTCACGGCACTTCGGCGATTTATCGAGCGCGAGGAGACAGAAACCGAGAGGGCCGAGGCATACCTCGAGATCGCGAAAATCGAGTCTCAGCCTCTAAACCGACCAGACAGAGCGATCGCTACCCTCCGGAAGGGGAGAGACGAGCTGGCTCAGACTCCGCACATCCGAATCATGCTCTCGGAACTGCTCGGCAGCATCGGTTCGCTGGACGAGGCGCTTCGGGAGGCTCGAAAACTTACTCGGGAGCATGTCGATCGGAAAGACGCCTGGCTCCGACTGAGCGAAGCCTTTGCTGCCAAGGGGGAGGCGGATGAAGCGAGGCGCGCCAAACTACCGCTTCTGATGATGAATCAAGTCAGTCCTCAAGAAGCCAAAGTACTGAGCGCACTCAAGACCCGTCCAGCCAGCGCTCCTCCTGGTTTGCTTGGCGACGCAGGGTTTCAAGAAATTCAGGTGGCCAATTGCCTGTCCCATCCGGCGAGCGCTCTGGTCGCTTCACTCTACGAAACCTTTGCCAAGCTTTATCCGGTCGATCTGGGGAAGTTCGGACTGGGCAAACGCGACCGTATCCCTCCAAAATCGCAAGAGCTACTTCGGGTGGCGACCGCACGGGTTGCGATGATCTTGGGAGTGCCTGACTTCGATCTCTATCAACATGATGCTTCTGCGCACGACATCAGTGTAGAACTCGGCCAGGTGCCGTCGCTTTTTATACCGAGATGGATCGGGGATCTACCGCGGGGAGAACTCATATTCATGCTTGCTCGCCCCATCGCACTCATGGCCAGAAATTTAGCCCCAATCGCTCGGATTCCGCTCGATCACCTCGTACTCACCTGCGTGGGCGCGGTCCGTCAGGTGGCGCCAGGGTTTGGCGAGGGAACAGCCCCCGACGAGGAACTCGATCATTACACTCGAGAAGTGCAAAAAGCAACGCCAAGGCGCGCTCGCAAAGAGCTGGAGAGTGCAGCCTTACTTTTTGCGAATGCGCCGTGTGACCTTCACGCATGGGTCCATGCCGCGCAGGCTACCGCTGTCCGAGCCGCCCTACTCATTTCCGATGATTTGATAGGAGCCGCACGATGCGCCGGTAGACTCGACGAACGCGGGCCTGGAGAGGGCGGCCTTACCGATGAACTGCTGCGATTTTGGGGCTCGGAGGCCGCCAGCCGGTTTCGGTCTGCTATTTTGTGAGCTTTTTACTCGAAGAAAATCCGCTCGCCGAGCTCAGCCTCTGCAGCCGAAAGCATACCCCGACGAACGACCAACCAGGTACGCAGCTGACGATCGGTGAGTACATCGTTCAGATCTGAAGCTTCACCCAAATCGACCCGCCGCTTCAGCCCTTCCATCACGGTCCGCAAGCCTATCGATCCCTGCTCACCAAAAGGCTCGTATTCGGTGCCGCCCGAGGCGCCAAATGCGATTTGAATCCATGTCCGCTGCGCGTCTAGTCGGAGTGTTGAAAGCAACTCGGGAGTTTGCTCGCCAAATGCAAGTCGTACTTCCTCTTCAAATACCCAACGACGACGCTCGATCACGGCTCCGTACGCGGCGATCAGTTCATTTTTCGGTAACCATGCCGCAAGTCGGGGGCGGCCCAAATGATTCAAGGCCCCTTGCTCCTCGACGCGCCAATCATCCTTGTACCCGCTTGGCAATCGGAGATCGTTCATTTCGCGCCCGAGATGATCCAGCCCTCCTTCATTGAAACTGTGGGCAAGCTCCGTCGCTGACGAAACGACTTTGGGTCCAGCTTCACGACAGGCGATGGCCACGACGAGCGCTCGATCGAGACGTGCGTCCACCAGGCTCAGTATCTCGAGTTGCGCCTCAAGAGAACGGCGACGGTGTGCTCCATCGCGGCTGTCCTCCCGCAACCACTCCGCAACCATCTCTATCTGCAGCTTCCAACCACCTCCAGGAGCGCGGCGCATCAGGCCTACCGGCCGAGGTCTTCCCAGGCTTCCATCGACCCAACCGTCCGCGCCTCGCCCCCGCACCGGAGGAATCCCAAACTTATGGCGTAACTGTTCGGCATGGCGTTTCAACGCATCCCGAGAAAAAGGGCCAGACGCGACATGCGAACTGCGGTGCACGCGAGCGGCCGTAACCGGTGAGTCTTCGAGGAGAGACCGTCGACGATTTCGACCCGCCAGCGCCTCTACGGCCACTTCATTCACCCGAAACATCTCGATAGGAGGGTCGTCACGAATCGCCTGATACGTGAGCGATCCACAGAGCACAGCCAAACCGACGACGCGGACGGCGGCGGGCAAGGGCTGCTTCTTTTGCTCGGATTCACTCACCTTTCACCGGTAAAGCTTCGCAATGGTGTCGACGACATGATTTCTTGAATCGGGGAAGCACTCTGGGCGCCGACGGGACTCTGTGGAGGTTTGGGCAAGCGTTGACCACGCCAATTCCCCATGCTAGTCGGTTGCGGCTCAGCCCAAAGAACGATCTGACAGGCTGAACCTTATACTGCTTGGAAACACGAGGAATCCAAATTGGCAGAGATGCAAAACGGTCACGTCGCTCAGGTCATCGGTCCCGTGGTCGACGTCCAATTTCCAGCCGGTCAGCTGCCGAACATCCTTTCCGCGTTGAAGGTATCGAACGAGGCACTCGGTGAGGATCCTTGGAATCTGACCCTCGAGGTTGCGCAGCATCTCGGTGAAAATACGGTGCGCGCGATAGCCATGGACTCGACAGACGGCTTGGTGCGGGGTCAGGAAGTCAAGAACACCGGAAGTCCAATCGCTATGCCGGTCGGTGCAGGAGTACTCGGACGCATCCTCAACGTCACTGGGCAACCGGTCGACGGCGGCCCTGCCGTTCAGGCAAAGACCACTTTTCCCATCCACCGGCAGCCTCCTAAGTTCGTCGACCAGAGCACGAACGTAGAGATTTTTGAAACCGGCATCAAGGTAATCGACTTGCTCGCGCCTTACCGAAAGGGAGGAAAGATAGGCCTCTTCGGGGGCGCCGGCGTCGGGAAAACCGTGTTGATCATGGAGCTGATCAACAACGTTGCCAAAGCGCATGGAGGGGTTTCCTGCTTTGCAGGCGTGGGCGAAAGAACCCGCGAGGGCAACGACCTGCTCCTGGAAATGGCCGAATCCAAACTGGAAAGCGGAGAGAGCGTTCTATCGAAAACCGCTTTGATCTATGGACAAATGAACGAGCCTCCTGGCGCACGAGCACGGGTGGCGCTTTCGGCATTGACCGCTGCGGAGTACTTCCGAGACGAAGAGGGGCAAGACGTACTCCTTTTTGTTGACAATATCTTCCGGTTCACACAAGCGGGTTCCGAGGTTTCGGCGCTGCTCGGTCGCATCCCAAGCGCGGTCGGTTACCAACCTACCCTTGCAACCGAAATGGGAGCGCTGCAGGAACGTATTACCTCGACCACGAAAGGTTCGATCACCTCGGTGCAGGCGATCTACGTTCCGGCGGACGACCTCACTGACCCTGCTCCGGCGACTACGTTTGCCCATCTCGATGCGACTACGGTTCTCTCACGGTCCATCGCAGAGCTAGGCATCTACCCGGCCGTCGATCCCCTGGACTCTTCTTCGTCCATGCTGGACCCAGGGATCCTCGGAGAGCGGCACTACAAAGTAGCTCGAGGCGTGCAAGAAACTTTACAACGCTATAAGGATCTTCAAGACATTATCGCGATTCTCGGAATGGACGAGCTCTCCGAAGAGGACCGACAAATCGTCGATCGCGCTCGCAAGATTCAAAAGTTTCTTTCGCAGCCCTTCTTTGTTGCAGAGCAGTTTACGGGCCTTAAAGGCAAATACGTCTCCCTTGAAGAGACCATCAAGGGCTTTGAAGAACTTCTGGCTGGAACACTGGATCATATTCCCGAGCAGGATTTCTACCTGAAGGGAGGCCTCGAAGACGTGAAGATGGCCTACTCAAAGCGGGAGCAGAGCTGAGATGGTCGCCGCATCCGGCGAACTCACCCTAGAAGTGGTCACGCCGATGGGAACCGTGGTCAAGACCATCACTTCGAGCGTTCAGGCTCCGAGCGCTTCAGGAGAGTTTGGGGTACTGCCAGGGCATCGGCCTTTACTCGCTGCGTTGCGATGCGGAGTCTTAAAGTATCAGGATGGCAACCGGCTAGAGCTCGCCGCGATTGGACCGGGGTTTGTAGAGGTTGAGCCCGAAAAAGTACTGGTCCTTACCGATCGATTTACTCCTCGAAGCGGAGTCGATGTGACCGAAACGCAGCGCAAGTTGGCTGAGGCTGAACAAGCACTGCTGCATCACGAGGAGATTCACGAGGGAACGACGTATCTCGAGCTGCAACTCGAAATCGACTGGTACAAGGCTCAACTCGATTCGCTCGCAGACTGATTTGTACTGAAACGCGCCATTGTACTGAGTCGCTCGTGCGGGCCGACCTGAGATTCGACTGATGCGCATCGAGAGAGACGGTTGCGGAGGCTGTTCACGGCTCTTCGACCGAGGAAATTCCGCTCGCATCCGTAAGCGAGAAGTACGCACGCTCTGCGGCTTGCTGTTCGGCCTCGGATTTACTGCGGCCCGTTCCAGAGGCGACCGTCTGACCTTCAAGCACCAGGGCGATGTGGAATATCCGTTCGTGATCTGGCCCGTCGGTTGACAGCAACTCGTAACGGGGTGTTCCGCGACCGAGACCCTGAACCAGTTCCTGAACTCTTGACTTGAAATCTGCGGCACCAGGCAGTTTGACCTCGAGGCGGTTGCGAAAAAGATGATTCAACACCTCCGTTGCCACCTGCACATCTGCATCGACGAATATCGCCCCGATGAGTGCCTCAAAAGTAGAGGCGAGCAATCTCGGCTTTTGCCTTCCTCCAGATCTCTGCTCTCCCTTACCGAGGCGAAGCAGTGGTCCCAACTGAATCTCGCTTGCTAAGGCAGCCAGCCCAGCCTCGCACACCAAGTCCGCTCTCCGCCTGGTCAATTCACCCTCGGTAGCCTCGGGGAAGCGATCGTAAAGGAGCGATGAGATCACCATGGAGAGGATGGCGTCGCCAAGAAACTCGAGACGCTCGTTGTCCGCGGGTGCCTGACGAGGTCGCTCATTGGCAAACGAGCGATGGGTCAGCGCCTGCGTAAGATGCCGCGAATCTCGAAAGTCGTAGCGCAGATCTCTTTGCAGCTCTGCAAGTGCAAGGTCCCGCCGAATCGGTTCTGATGACGTCGATGTCTTTTTGGCCACGTTTCTTACTCTCTATCCCTGACGCGGAACCGTATTCGATCGCTCTGGGGCTGCCAAACCACGATCGCTCTCTGGAAACACGATCCTTCTCTGGGAAAGAGTTCCCTGTATGGAATACGAACCCAGATCAACTCGAACAAAATTCAGGTTCGAGACGCTATGCATCTCGAGTCTCGATTCGCTCTGACCCGCTATTTCCACGCAGATAAACGCGAAGACCTCGTGCGTTTGCCGCGTCTATATCAAGCGAAAATCCGTGCGCCTCGGCTACATCGCGTACGATATGCAAACCAATACCTGTTCCGCTGGGGTGGCGAGCGCGTGCCCGTCGACTTCGAAATCGCCGTTCGGTGAGCCGTGGCAGGTCCTCGGCATCGATCCCCGCTCCATCATCGCTCACCTCCAATTCGAATCGCCGATCAGAAGCACGCAAGATGACTGCAACGTGTCCATGATCGTAATTGTATTGAACTGCATTGTGAACCAGGTTGCTTATCGCTTGTTCCAGCAGCGTGACATCACCCTCAACCCAAACCTCATGGTCGGGGATAGCGTAGTTGACCTCGATACCACGAGGCTCAGCTATCGGGCGATGCCTCTGCACCACACGCTCCACCAGGTCCGCCAGATTCAGGGGGACAGATTGTGGGTGCAGACCGAAAGCATCCAGCTTTGCCGCAGCGGAAAGATTGGCCACAAGAGATGCAATGTAGTGAGATTCCTCCACCGCAGCCTGAAGCGAATCGGTAGCAATATTTGATCTTCGAACTTCTTTTTGGGCCGAATGCAGGTGTCCCTGAAGGACGGTCAGCGGAATCGCTACGTCGTGGGTTGTGTTTGCAAGATAGTCCTTCAGCGCCTCATCTCGCTTTTCAAGCTCGGCGATCTTTGTCTTCAGGCCTTTTCTTTTCTGCTCGAAAGCCCGTGCCAGCTCGGCAATCTCATCGGTTCCCTCGACCGCTACCGGCGTATCGAAGTGTTCGGCGGCGTCGACGCAACGGGTGAGTCTTCGGATGCGGACAACGATGGGCCCCGCTGCTAAAAGCACCGCAAGCGACGTCAGTGCGGACATCACGAGCGGAAGCACAAGGAGCGCAGCGCGCGATGGCTCGTGCGCTGGTACGTTGAAGGTCATGATAGCGCAGCTACCCGAGGCGGGTGAAAGACGCACGGCGATCTGTCTTGCTTTGTATGGAATTCTCGCTGAACCGGCGCGTAGACGTCGCGGAGGATCGTCTTTCGGGGGGCTCCATGTGGCGGCCCATTCATCTCCCGATGAGAGGGCGCGACGCAACTGCGCGTCAAGGGGAGGCGCGCGAGGATTACGGGATTGGAAGTGAATGTCGTATGCAAATACCCGCCGCGGAGGTCTCCACCTGTGACGATGCCGTCTCGGGTAGGAAGCGGGCCAGTGTTCTGCGTTTTGCTCGCAGCGGTTTCTTTCTTCATCGCCCATTCGATCGAGAAAGTGATTCACCGCGCCTTCATCGAGATGGCTTCGCCTAATGGCTCCGCCGAGCAGCGTGGCGCAAACCACAAGCGGGACGGTGAGGAGCAAGACGGTGAGTGCGAGTCGCAGTCGGAGCTTCAATCGTCCGCTCCGGACCGAAAACGGTAACCGATGCCCCAAACAGTCTCGATACGTGATCCCTCCGAGTTCAGTTTCTTTCGCAGTCGGCTCATGTGCACATCGAGAGAGCGCAGCAATGCTTTACGGTCTGGATCCAACGCTTTGTCGGCCAACATCTCTCGGGTCAGCGCTTGTCCCTCGCGACGTACCAGCTCGAATAAGATTCGCCACTCAACCACGGTGAGCTCTAAGGCGACGCCTTCCACGTATGCCGTACGCTCGATCGCGTCGATCCGTATAGCCCCCGAGACGATCTCATCACCGCGAGTCATTCGAGGTCGACGGAGCAGCGCCTTGACTCTCGCAACCAATTCCTCCGGCCAGAATGGTTTTCCCTGGTAGTCGTCTGCCCCCAGCGCGAGTCCACGAACGCGATCACTCGTTTCATTGCGGGCACTGAGGATCAAAATGGGAGTGTCGCTATGCTGCCGGTAGTGTTTCAGAACATCAAGCCCGTAGGTCCCTGGGATCATTAGATCGAGTAGAATCAGGTCAAACTTGTTCGGATCGATCTCGAGCGCCTCATCGCCCCCTGCACACCGTACGGTGAGCAGATCCGCATCCCGAAGATGTTTTTGAATCTGCTCGCCCAGATGGGTGTCGTCCTCGACGACCAATATGCGCCGACCCATCGTTTCCTTCTTCCCCAACGGAGTCTTGCAAGACACTACCGCACGATCCGAGCTCTCGGCGTGCCTCACGTACGCTATGGGTGCGGGTGACCTAGTCCGGCGCTTCGGCGCTCTTGTCGATGTCTCTGTCGCAAACGTTCCAGCGCGTCAAAGCGCAATTGCTGAGGCGCTGTGAGGACCCGTCGCACCTGGCTGGTCGCCGCACTGCGTATCTCCCGAAATCTGGCTCGGAATTCAGGGCGCCTCTCCACAGCTTGCGGACGCTCCTGCCCGGGATTCATCGCGTTCAGCTCGACCCGCACCTGCCGAAATATTTGGGCCACCTGGGTTTGCTGGTCCTGACTTAGGTCGAGGATCACCGTCAGCTGCTCTAATCGATGGCGGAACATCATCTCTGGATCAGGATGGCGATGTGCATGGGCACGGCGTTCCAGACTGCTTTGGTTGGGGAGATCTGACTGTCGTGCCCCTCCATCCTGAGCAGAAGCAAGCAGTTCAAATGAAAAGAACACCAGCGAAAACGCTAGAAAACTGACTTTTACCAAGTGCACGGAATCTCCTATTCTTTGACCAGGTTCTCTGGCCAAAATCAGAGTGGCACCGAAGTCTTTCTAAAGTGTGAAGCTCGGAGATAAATTCTTCGAAATTTGGCGAGTAAGCCTTCGAATTCTGAGAGCGTCCCTCGCGAGAACCTCCATGCACGCCTCTTGTATTTGGATTGCCTGAAGTTGCGATGTATAATCTTGGCCTTACTGCAAAACAGCGAGGCGACCCAAACCTATGCCCTATCGATCCTTGCTTTCTCTTCTGCCGAGAACAACAAACTCTAAAGTTCAAGTATCCCGCACCGAGTCGAACCGAAGCGTCCCTGCGCTGAGTCTGCGGCTTGTCGGCGCGTTCGTACTCGCTGTCGGCGGATGTGACTGCGCGGCAGACGATCCGAGTGGACCGATTGCTTGCGATAGCGACAATCCTTGCGAATCGGGCAGTGTATGCATCGATCAGCTGTGCATTCCGGCGGACGCTTCGATCGACGGCAACAACCTATTTTGCAGTGCAGACGAAACAGCGTGCGGCTCGAGCTGCTGCTCCTCTGATGAACTATGCGACAGCAACTCATGTGTCACCGACTGTGGTGCAAAAGTCCGATGCGGCACGCAATGTTGCGCTGACGGTCTCGTATGCGAGTCCGGAGCCTGCGTAGGTAACTGCTCTCAAGAAGACAGGTGCGGGGTGAACAGCGAGCTCTGTTGTTCCACCAATGAAGCGTGCCTGAGCGATGCTTGCGTGGCTCTCGGCGCTGCATGCACGGTCACTGAGGAGTGTGCGATCGAGGAGATCTGCCTGAACACGCTTGGTCGCTGCGCACCTCGAAGTGAAGTCGAGGTGTGTGAATTCCGGCCGCCCGTAGGTGAGTTCTCACCTCAGATCGCGTGTCGGTGGGATCCGCCTGCCGCGTTTTCTGAGTTTGACGACGTTGTCATGACTCCGGCGGTGATGAACCTAACCGACGACAACGATGACGGGGTCACCGACACAAACGACATCCCCGACATAGTCTTCGTCGCCTTTCGCCGTCAAGAAGACGACTTCCGCTCGGCAAACAGCAGGGTCGTTATCGCTAGCGGTCTCTGCAACGACGATGGATCGATGGAGACCATTGCGTTTCTCGATTCGCCGAGCGTGGGTAACTCCACGGGGGTGGCACTCGGCAACCTCCACCCCAGTGACATGACCGAAGAACGAAACCCGGAAATCGTCGTCACTTCAAGAAATGGTACGGTTTACGCGCTGCGTCGGCTGGAAGACGACGGCAGCAGCTGGGAGGAGATGTGGTTCACGACGGAATCAGCGATCGGGGAAGTTCGAGACTCGCTTGACGGCCGACAACCCGCGATCGCGGACGTAAACGGTGACGGTGCCCCGGAGGTCATCGTAGGCAACGTCGTCTATGAGGGTTTGACCGGTCATGTTGTGTGGAATGGGGCCAGCACCGTGGGTCTCGCTGCGGGAGTGGGATGGAATGGATTCTTGGGCCCCGTATCGACCGTTGCCGACATCGATCTCAATGGAACGATGGAGGTGATCGCCGGAAATACCGTCTATGAGGGTGCTACCGGAGATGAGGTGTGGACTTTTGACTACGGCTCAGAAACTCTCGGAGGCACGTGCCGAAACCAGTGCGACGGGTTTGCGGCGGTAGGCGACTTCGATGACGACCCCGAGGCCGAGATAGTGATCGTGCGCCAGGGTGAGCTCTTCCTACTGGAACACACCTCAGAACAGATCGAGCGTGTGCTGCTCCCTCAGCTTGACCCAGATGCTGATCCCGCCGACATCGAGAACGAAGGCGGACCGCCGACCATCGCAGATTTCGACGGCGATGGTCGACCTGAAGTCGGCACGGCAGGCTCTGATTTTTATGTCGTCATAGACTTCGACTGTAAGGGAGACCCGCTCCCGAGCGAATGCCACGATACGAACATCCTCTGGCAGGTCGAAAACGACGACGATTCCAGCCGAGTCACCGGTTCCAGCGTCTTCGACTTCGAAGGAGACGGAATGGCGGAGGTGATCTACGCCGACGAAACTTCATTCCGAATCTTCGATGGCTCTACCGGCGCGGTCCTGTTCGTGGACACCACACACCGAAGCAACACCCGTTTAGAAATGCCGATCGTGGTTGACGTAGACAACGATGGGAAAAGCGAGGTCGTGATTCCCGAACCCAACGACGACGACACAGAGGAAGAGCTGGGGGGCATCGAGATTTGGGAAGACGCCGACAACAACTGGGTACGCACGCGTCGCGTGTGGAATCAGCATACCTACCACGTAACCAACATCGATGAGGACGGCCAAGTACCTAGCTACGAGGAACCAAACTGGACCAACAGCAGGCTGAACAACTTCCGCCAGAACGTTCAGCCTGCAGGCCTATTCGATGCGCCCGACTTACAGATCGAGGCGATCTCCGTAGTGCGGTGTTCGAGCAACGGCAGGGTCACCATCCAGATCACCGTCACAAACCAAGGTGCTCTCGGAGTCGCTGCAGGTGTCCCCGTGTTCGTGCGGGCGGTGACTTCCGATGGGATGTCCATCGATATCGGAGCCGCCATGACCGAGCGTGCACTGCTTCCGTCGCAAAACGAAGCGATCACGATCGAATATGAATTCGATCCGTTCGACTTTGACACCTACGAAATCCACGCGAGTGTCGACGACGACGGTGATGGAGGCAGTACGTACAACGAGTGCATTGAGGACAACAACGATCGAACAGGCGGCCCCTTCGAAGCCTGCGGCGGCGTGCAATGAGCTATGTCGCGTGAGTCCTGCTGTGCAAAACGATCTCAGCTTTGCAGTCAGAATACCAAAGAACCAAAAAGACAGTCGCCAGTCTATCTGTGGCGCTGGTCCTATCTAGGGCCCAGTCAAACACTGCTCGCGATGGCCTTGCTGCTTTGCTGGCCGGCAAAGTCGCATGGAGAGTCTTCCCGCCTCAACGCACATCTGGAAGGAGGCGGGGGTCTTCCGTTCGCAGGAGACACCCGACCTGGAGCCGAAGGCGACTCGCGCGCTGGGGGCGGGATCGCCTGGATATCCTTAGACTGGCAGCTCGCGGCACCTTTGGCACTGGAAGCCGCACTCGGGTTCGGTGGGTTTTCAAAAGCACTGCCGGGCGAATCACTCTCCGGCACGCGCTACACCTCATTTGGAGTCGGCTTCCGCTATCGAATCCTCGACGACACCGCTGGGTATAGCAACGAGGAGTACGGAAATTGGAAGGGCAACTTATGGGTGTCTTCCCATCTCGGTGTTACCGGGTACGGATCTCCGCAATTTGGCGCAGATTTTGCCACGGGTTATGAATTTTCAGCCATACGTCCTTTTTCGTTTGGTCCTTTTGCGCGAGCAGCATTGGCGCTAGGCGAGCACAGCAGTGCCTTTTTCGTAGCCGGACTGTCTTTCTCGCTTGAGCTGGCCGCAAAACCGGCTTCGGCGGAGCAAAACGGCAGCCGTATACGCGACACCTATCCATTGGACAGGCAGGATGAGGCGAGCAGCATCGATAGTGATGGCGACGGGCTATCGAATGAAATCGAGATTCAATACGGTACCGATCCCCACAATCCAGATACGGACGGGGACGGGCTGCTCGACGGTGAAGAGGACAAAGATCACGACGGACAGCTCGGCTTAGAGGAGACCGATCCACGACGTGTCGATACGGACGGGGGCGGAGTTTCTGATTTCGACGAGGTACACGATCCAGCCATGGATCCAAGAGACCCGAGAGATGATCGCGACCTGGATGCGGATGGGATTCTCGATGTAATCGATTCGTGCCTGGGCACGCCCGAGGGAGCAACGGTCAATCAGGCCGGATGCGAAACCGTCGAAGAGGGAACTGCACTGGTGCTCGAAGGTATCAAGTTTGCAAGCGGCAGTTCCAGCATCTTGGCGGAGTCGGAACCGACCTTAAGTCGCATTGTGCACATACTGCAAAACAATCCTGAAATCACGCTGGGCGTGGGAGGACATACAGATTCAAGCGGTTCCGTTCGCTTAAACCGACGCCTTTCCGAAGAGCGCGCGAAAAGCGTTCAAAAGTGGCTTGTCGGCAGAGGCGTCGCTGAATCCCGACTAAGCGCACGAGGGTATGGATCGACCGAACCGATCGCAGACAACGACACTCCAGAGGGTCGAGCACAGAACCGCCGTATCGAGTTTCGGCGAACAGACTTGCTGATCGAACCCTGAGGAAACCGGTGACGTGCAGCAGGGAAGCTGTACGTGTACTCTTAATGTTTAGAGCCATGCGCTTCTTTTCTAAGCGGTCTGTCCTATATATCCTATCCGGCGTAGCCGCCTGTAACGGCTCCAACCCCCCGCCTTTTTCTCCTGGTATCAATAAGACGTCTTCCTGTGTCGGCACGGACAGGCTCGAATGCCAATCCGACGTGGCCATCGAATGCGATGCAGAGGGAAATCCGGCCTCGATCCGAGATTGCGCTGAAACGGGGCAAGTCTGCCTACCGAACAGAGGATGTGTTCTATGTGCTCCTCTACAGATCCGTTGCGAGGGAGAAACACCCGTGCGGTGTGATGCGAAGGGGGTTTCTGAGACGCGACTCAAGACATGCGAGCCCAGTGCTGGAGAGCACTGTAGCTCCCGAGGATGCAGACCACTTTGTGCGGAGGCAGAGAAAGAACGTTCGTATATTGGATGCGAATACTGGCCTGTCACTACTTTGAACGACGAACTCGATGAGCGCTTTGCATTCGCTGTGGTCGTAGCCAACCCGCAGCTTGTCACCGCACAGATTCGAATCGAACGAGAGGACGAAGTCATCCTCAAAGCGAGTGTCCCCCCCGGAGAAGTCGAATCATTCATCCTTCCTTGGGTGGTTGATCTACGGGGAGCGCGAACAGATAGCGCCTTGAGTGTACCCTCGTCGCTGGTGTCGAACGGCGCCTATCGACTGGAGTCAGACGTTCCGATCACGGTGTATCAGTTCAACCCTTTGCGCTACGAGCAGGATGATGCGTTCTCGTTCACCAATGATGCTTCGCTACTGCTGCCGAGCAGTACCCTGACGGGAAGCTACATCGCGATGTCTCGGGGTACCATGTTCGTCGAGACGTCCCTTGAGAACTCCGTGGTTCGCTCCCACAATCCTGGTTTTGTCGCGATCGTTGCAACCGAAGACAACACCGAGATCAATTTCACGAGCCGCGCCTACACGGAGGCGACTCCGGATGGAGAGATCCCAGCGCTCATCCCCGGCGGGACCGCGACGTTCCTATTGAACCGAGGAGACGTAGCGCAGATCACCAGTGCTCGACCTGAACTCTGTCCTGTCGCGCCCTTTGAGGAGCAGGTGGCGGCGGGCACTGGATCCGTAGTCTATAGATACTGCGATGTGGGAGCGGAATACGACCTCACCGGAAGCTTGATCCAGGCAAACGCACCGGTAGAAGTGGTCGGAGGTCATGGCTGCGCCTTTGTTCCCTACAATCGGTTCGCCTGCGATCACTTAGAGGAGGTGCTGTTTCCGGTCGAAGCATGGGGTGACGCAGTGATCGTGTCCGCGACGGCGCCAGTGCAAAATGAACCCAATCTCGTGCGTATCGTAGCAGCCGAACACAATACCTCTGTCCGATTCGAGCCGGCGATCGTGCCTTCTTTCACCCTGGAACAAGGGGAATTCGAGGAATTTGTCATCGAATCCCATGTTCGGGTCATCGCCAGCGGTCCGATCTCAGTAGCTCAGTATCTGGTCGGGCAAAACTATGAGGGTGCGAATGCGGTCGGTGCGGATGCGGGTGACCCGTCCATGTCCTTGGCGATCCCCGAAACGCAGTTCCGCAATTCATACGATGTGCTCGCTCCCTCTACCTACGATCGCAACATGATCAACGTCACTGTGCGCTCGGGGGCAGAGGTGCTTCTTGATGGCGATCCGATCACCAATTTCAGCCCGGTGGGTACGTCCGAATGGCAGGTCGCAAGGATTCAATTGACCCCCGGAGCACATCACCTCGAGAGCTCCACGCTCTTCGGCGTCGTCGTGTACGGATTCGGTCGCTTCACCAGCTACATGGTTCCGGGGGGGCTTGATTTGCGTCCTGTCAACTCACCACTGCTCTAAACAGACCAAAGGGGAGCAGATTCAGCCCGAACGTCCGCTTGCCTCCCATGCTCGTAGCTCGAAGTAGTCCACCTACTCCTTCGCTCCTGCGCTTCCGGGGCGCTGGACTTTCGCGCCAACTCTGTTCCCCTTTCTCACTCTACTCTCTTCAGACCGTACCTCCGCTTGCCTCCCATGCTCGTAGCTCGAAGTAGTCCACCTACTCCTTCGCTCCGTACCGATACAGACCCCTTTGCGAGCTCATCTTCTTTGACTTAAGCCGCCGTCTATTCGCAGTAGTGAACGCAAAAGTCTTCGTCTAGTGGATCTTGGAAACACGGATAGTTGGTAGTGTCTGGTATGCCGCTGGGGCAGTCTCGCTGGCAAAAGCCAAGTCCCGGGATAAGATTTGTCGTGCAGCCGCAGTCGCCCTCCTGCCCCGCGACCGCACACTTATATACCCGTAATGGATCATAGAGCTGGTCAGGATCTTCTCTAGGCACTCGCGGCTCGGGGATTCCACCCTCAAACCAATAGTCGTTCTCTGCGGCAGGACTGCCTGACAGGCCGCTGCTAAACCGACTCGACAGACAGAGCGACGAATCTCCAGCTCGATACTCGGTCACAACACCCGGATAGAATGGACGATCGAAGGTGAATATCCACTGACCATCAAATTCACCACATTCACCACTCGGAGTAGGCTCTTCGCAATAACCGACTGAAACAATAAGTCCCGGATGATCGCCCGAGCGTCGGTACAGACGATTCTCTGGATCCTTAACCCGGATTCCAAACTCGAGATTGCAGTCTTCCCCGCTGCCCAGCTCTTGAACTGTGACGAGACTACCGGTGAGCTGCTCTGCCTGATAGGCACGTTCCAGGCTGTCATGGACGCTGAGATTCAGCTGCGAAGAATCGCCCGGTTCGAGTGGTAAATGAAGACGGATGATCAATCCCGAATCCCCTGTCGATTCGGTACAGCCGAGAGCGCAAACTAAGAGCCCTAAAGCAAACCACATACCCACACGGGATCGCCGGAACATGAAATTACTCGATGCACGCCTAAGGCAGAGAGCTTGAATCAACTGAATACCGGATGGAAAAAAAACCATATCAGGGGTTGTACTCGATAACCTCGAGACCCGAGGGAAACTGTACCGGGTTAGAATCCTGAGTCCGCCGCACGATGAGCACTGTACCCACGACAGCTCCCACGGTAAGCGCTGAGGTCAAGACCCAGAACCACGGTTCCTTTGCCAAAGATCGCTGTTTTGCCCGCTCCATCAACTCCACATCGATAGAGATAGAAGCTCCTGCCATCACGTCGCCATTCCAGGCGAACGGCTCCCATCCAGGTCGCTGCACCACGAGACTGTGAAGTCCTTCGTTCACCTCAGAAGAAAATGGGCGAGAGGAATCATCTTGTAAATCTGCGCCGTCCAAGGTGATTTCATGGACAGTGTCGGGATCCAGTCCTACGAGCGTCAGCGTCGAAATCCGGTCGGACGATTGATCTCGAAGCTGCTCAGCGATCTCTCTCGAAGCGTCGTCCAGAGGTGGATCTGCCCGCAAAGCCTCATCAAAGGCATCTCGGGCCTCTACATGACGTCCCATGGCCCGAAGAGCCACTCCGCGATTGAAGGAAGCGGATGGAGAACCCGTGAGGTTGTAGGCTTCTTCGAAATGACGGGCGCTGTCCGCCCAACGTTCTTCCGCCGCAGCCTCGCTACCGAGTCGAAAAGCGTCCAGCGCCTGTTGGGCAGGCGTCGGCAGGTCTGCAGGAGCGTCTGATTCTGATGTCGCCCGGTCCGGGTTCGACTGAGCCAAACAACGCATGGAGAACTGCAGAGTCGCCGCCATCAGAAAGCATGTGAAGACGATGCGCAAAAAGGTTGCTGTGCGAGTTGTCCCGTGACCAGAGTAGTTCCGCATCGATAACTTTCAGACAAATGATAGAGCACCACGGCTTGGAAAAGCACAAGAAATCTGGCGAAGAGCGCGCGAGATCAAACAGCTCAGAGTGGCGTTACTGAAACTTGCCAGCAATAGGAGCGAAATCTCGGTATGCTCCTGGTCGACAAGAATGCAAAAACCCAAACAAAGAAAGCTCGCCTCCCGAGTGTTCACCTCTGCCGGCTGGGTGCTCGGAACGTTTCACGTTCCCGAGAAAGTTCCCTTTATGGAGTTCCTCAACGGCACTCAGGACTTTTTCACGCTTACCGAGGTCAAGCTTCCACGCCAAGGGCGACCGATGCCTTTTCTTGCCCTACAGCGAAGTGCGGCCGCCTTGATCGTACCGGGTAAAGACGAATGGAATCGAGACGCCCGAAACATCGAGAACTGCCGTCGCGTATCCTGCCTTTTCGATGGAGGTCTCGTTCTGGGAACGCTCGAACTGCCTGAGGAAACGAGAGTCTCTGATCATCTGATGAGGAAACAACACTTTATCGTTCTGCGAAACTGTACGGTAGGACTCGATTTGGGAGACGTACCATCGATGGAAGCCAATCCGATCGTGATTGCAAATACCGACAGAGTGATCGGCGTTGCCGAAATGGAATCAGAATCTGAGTGACCTCGCAGGCGGGCTGAAACAGGCGTAAGAGGAGATCCAGGCCGGCCTGAGAACCAACCGCGCGGATGCACCGAGGTGCGAGCACCCGTGCTTGACCCGAGATTACGCCTATGAAAGTGTCGCCGTCATGCGTACTGGGTGCAGGGCGAGCTTGTATAGGGCCTTGGTTTTGGCCCCCCTGAGCTTGGCCGCCTGTTCTACCACGGACCCGACGAAGACAACGGCGAACCCACCTCAGGCCGCTACGGCCGAGAGCTTTCAAACCCCGAATCTCGCCCAGCAAGCTCATGAAGAGCACCGTAACCGCGGCGCCGAGCGAGACGAAAACCGGAGAGCTCAGCCTGTGGCCCGAGTAGATGAGGTCGACATCACCCTTGGCGAGTTCGAAGATGAGCTCAATGCCCAGGCGCCGATGCTTCGTCGCGGTTTCATGTCGGAGGAGAGCTTGAGGCGCCTGTTAGACAACCGGATTCGACTCGAACTATTGGCCGCGGAGGCAGTTCGCCAAAGGTACGACCGGACACCACGAGTGATTCAGAGTACCAAACAGAATTCGGTGGAACATCTCATCCAAAGCCAGTTTGACCAGCAATGGACGCCCGCCTCTCTACCGCCGGAAGACATCCGTTCATATTACGATACCCATCGACAAGAATTCACCCGGCCGGAATTGGTTCGCGCGAGTCACATCCTGCTCGCGACATCGGAGGAAGCGGAGTCCACCTTGAACGAAGTGCGAGAGCTCGATCTGCGTGGATTTCGCAGCCGCGCCCGCGAGCGCAGTATCGATCAAGAAACAAGGCTGAGAGGAGGAGACCTTCGTTACTTTTCTCGCGATGGACGACCTCCAAAGTCAGAGGACGCTCCGGTGGACTCCGCGATCGTAGAGGCCGCATTCGCGCTTTCCACGGTTGGAGAGGTGAGCCAGGTGATCCCGGTGGGAAACCACTTTTCGATCGTCAAGCTGACGGGTCGACGCTCCGGGGAAGTGGAGTCGTTTGAGCAAGCTGAAACGTCCATCCGTTCGCGTCTTTGGAGGATCAAACGACAGGGCGCGATCGACGATTTGGTCTCCGAATTGAGGGCTAAGGACCCGGTTAAGACACGTTACGAGATGCTTGCCGAAATCAAACTCCTGCCAGAACTACCCCTGCCTGGCCTCACCCGTTCTCACCAAAACGATGGTCCGAGCGACTAGGGAAACCAGGCATCGACCTGAGAAGGCACCCCAAGCGAGGATTCCGTTTCAAAAATCGAAAGAGAGTGCCGGCAAACCCTGGTTCGATAAGTCAAAGATGATCGCAGACGACAAAAGCCGCGACATCGAGAGCGACAGGCCTGCTACGATTCTGGAGATGTCTTCATCGACACCAATGGCCCCTTCGCCAACGAAGGTCACCTATATCGACGGGCGAGCAGCAACGATAACACTACGCCGCTGCCGAATAGACGTTCTTCAAGGTGGAACTTGGGTTTCAAATACCTTCGATCGAGATCGAATCACCATCGGCGCAACCGCCGACAACGATCTGGTCATCGACGATGAGACCGTGAGCCGCAACCACTGTCAGATCTTCGTCGAAGGCGAGCACTATATGATTCGCGACCTGGGTTCCACAAATGGAACCTTCGTCAATCGATTGCGGGTGCGCGAAGCCTGGTTGAAGCCTGAGTGTATCGTCACCCTCGGGAAAAGCGAAGTTCGGTTTCACGCTGTCGACGAAGAAGTACGGGTGGTTCCTTCAGACAAGCAGCGGTTTGGAGACGTGGTGGGCCGTAACGCCAAAATGCGTGAGGTGTACACCATCTTAGACAAGATCGCGCCCACTGACGCCACGGTGATTCTAGGCGGGGAAACCGGAACTGGTAAGGAAGTGGTAGCGCGAACCCTTCACCAGAAGTCGCGTCGTCGTGACGGTCCCTTTATCGTCTTCGATTGTGGTGCGGTTCCCGAGAACCTTATTGAGAGCGAATTGTTTGGTCATGAAAAGGGGGCGTTTACCGGAGCGATCGGGACGCGGCAGGGTGTTTTTGAACTCGCCCACGGCGGCACGGTCTTCCTTGACGAGCTCGGTGAACTGGCTCTCGATCTACAGCCCAAACTACTCCGCGTCCTCGAACAGCGTGAGGTAAAGCGGGTCGGAAGCGCAAAAGCGATCCGCCTCGACGTGCGCGTGATCGCCGCCACCAACCGTGATTTGGAAAAAGAGGTCCGCGCAGGACGCTTTCGTGAGGATCTGTTCTACCGGCTCAGTGTGGTGCGCGTTGTACTGCCCCCTTTGCGATCGCGACGAGAAGATATCCCTTTGTTGGTCGAGCATTTTCTGCGTACGAGCCGATTTAACCAGGATCGAAGCGGCCGCCCAAAACTCAATGAGGTTGCTCCCGAAACCATGGAATGCCTCATCCGGTACGACTGGCCAGGAAACGTTCGAGAACTCTCGAACTGCATCGAACGGGCAGTGGGTTTCGCTGAAAGCGATCGAATCGAAGTTCAGGACCTGCCTGAACACGTCGCATTTGCTCGGCTCATCGGTCCAGACCCAAGCAACTTAGGTTCATCCCAAACATCAAAGGTCGATCGTTCGCCCATCCGACAAGGCTCATTTAAGGACGCGAAAGAGCAATGGGTCTCGAGCTTTGAGCGCGACTACATCGAAGACGTCTTGAGACGCAACGAGGGTAATATCTCACATGCAGCTCGAGAGGCCGATATCGATCGAAAGTACTTTCGCAAGCTCATGAAGAAATACGAGATCGAGAGCGAGTAGCGGAGGCTCAGGAACTCGGATGAAGGTGGTCACGCCACCTCCGCAGCATCGCACCCCAGGATTCCACCGATCCGGCTAACTCGAGCGCCATCACTGCCTCCGCCGCAGCACAGTCCGGGCGGATGCCCTGAGTCTCTAGGGTTTCTGCAAAACTTGAAGCCCATGCAGCCCTCGTGCATAAATCATCAAATGCAATGCGCAAACTGCCAAAAGCAACCCATTTGAGGCTCCAGATCTCGTCAGCGACCCAGTCGGCGATCACCTCCATTCTACTCCGCCTGACGGTCGGTCGAAGGGCAGCGCGCTCAAATGCCTCGGACCAAGGACGCCCGCGAATCGGCCTGTCGAATCCGTGGCGTCGCAAGATCGTGTCGGCAACCCATCCCATGGCGAAATCAAAACGAGAAGAGTGCTCTGGATCCAGCCATCGCTGAGCCCACGCCACGTAGGTCTCACCGGGCACTTCCGGTTCAACCCGACCAGAAAGCACTCGGCAGGGGTCTTCACCCCGATTGAGTGCTGTTATCCACTCGATTTCACGCTCGCGATAGATCGCAAAGGGCACCCGCCGACCGTCCTCTAGCGGAACATCGACGATCGCCCTTTCAGCAACCGGTTCCTGCTGCTCATCCAAAATGGATAAGCTCGCTTCCTCCAAAGAAATGGCAGGCCGCGTGCCAACAGTACGGCAGGGACAACGATGCTCGGTGGTGATCCTGCCCCCAAGCGGGGTTGCCGTAAGTCCGTAAGGGTAACGACGACAGCTGGTGGGCTTTACCGGCGCGCCTAACTTCTGGTGTAAAATGCAACCATCTGGCTGCCAGAAAACACAAGTTCCATCGTCTTTAAAGCTAATGCAGTCCGCATCCTCAGCCTCTGCGCGAGATACCGCCTCAGGGGCCACAAGCGTCAGCAGTTGAGACTCATCGTCGCTTAGAGGACCGATGCCGTGAATGTCGCTACAGCACAGCCCGTCTCCAAGACAGAGAAACCCTGCGCCAGGTCTGGTCTGCAGGGGCTCGAGTCGCGGCTCGTCTGCGAGATCAGTCGGGAGCATCGGTCGCATCGGAGTGCGTAGTCGAACGCGCAGGCGTTCCAAAATCCACCGAGCGAACGAGCAGTTCAGCCAGATCCAACTGCTGAATCTCCTCGTCTTTCTCTTGGGCCTTAAGGCCATCGCTGAGCATCGTCATGCAGAAAGGACATCCGGAGGCGACGGTGGTGGCTCCAGTGTCGAGCAGCTGAAGGGTGCGCTTCGCATTGACTCGGTTTTCGTTCTGCTCTTCCATCCACATCTGAGCTCCCCCTGCGCCGCAGCAGAGCCCCCTATTGCGATTCCAGTAATCCACTTCACGTAGCTGCACACCTGGAATGGATTCGAGAACCTGACGTGGAGAGTCGTACACCTGATTGTACCGCCCTAGATAGCAACTGTCGTGGAAGACGACTTCTCCCTCGACAGGCTTTGTGGGGCGAATCTTGCCGGCTGAGATCAGGCCGTTGAGAAACTCGCTATGATGCACTACCTGAAAGTGTCCGCCGAACTGGCTATATTCATTGGCAATCGTATTGAAGCAGTGTGGACACGCAGTGATTACGGTTTTGCTTGCCACCTCGTACCCATTCATGGTCTCAACGTTCTGCTCCGCCATCATCTGGAAGAGATACTCGTTACCTGCTCGGCGGGCAGGATCTCCAGTGCAAGTTTCCTCTGTGCCGAGGATGGCAAAATCGACGCCGGCATGGTGCAGCAGCTTGGCTACCGAGCGAGCAACCTTTTTCGCGCGATCATCGAACGACGCTGCGCATCCCACCCAGTAAAGAACATCTGCGTGTGGATGCTCGGCGAGCGTTGGGATCTGAATTCCCTCTGAGCGCAGGGTATCGGTCCAATCACCGCGATCGAGCGAGGAGAGATTCCATGGATTGCCGTTGGTCTCGATCCCCTGAAACGCTCCCATCAGCTCGGTTGGGAACTCATTTTTCATCATGACCTCTTCGCGCCGCATGCCGACGATCTTGTCGACGTAGCTGATCATGACGGGACACTGTTCTTCACAGGCGCGGCAGCTGGTGCAGGCCCAGATCACATCCGGGTGCAACACGTTGGGTACCAACTCAAGTTCCGGATCCATTTGGAGAAAGTATCCCCCTGCGGGAGGCTTCGGGAAGGTGTGGATTTCCTCCCCATCTTCAGGTGTGTTCGGCGCTTGAGGTGCGTCACCCGGCTCGACAACCGCATCGGAAAACATATGGCCTTCAGACGCGTACAGATGATCTCTCAGAGCCAAGGTAAAATGCTTTGGGGAGAGCTTCTTGTCGGTGATGTAGGCGGGGCAGTTGTCACTACAACGACCACATTCCGTGCAGGTATACAGATCGAGGATGTGGTTCCAGCTGAGATCGCGCACTTTCGCCACGCCCAAGGACTCTTCGCGCTCCACCTTTCCTTCTAGGTCATCCACCTTCGGCAGTGCCGCTGGGTTGCGCGGATAGGTGAAGACATTTGGAATCGCGGTGATCACGTGAAAATGCTTGGAATAAGGAAGTAGATTGAGAAAGATCAGGACAAAAGCTGCATGCCACCAAAAACCCACATGCTCGATCATCTTCAGCGTTGATCGGCTTTCGATGCCCGCAAAGCCCATTCCGAACAGGGAACCAATCGGCTCAGCGGGGTGAAAGTGGGTCGTGTGCCCGAGCGCCTGTGCCTCCAGGGCGAGCTGGGCGCCCACGTAGGCGAAATCTGCGATCATCATGGTTCCGATGATTCCCAAAATGATCAAACCTTCGATACCCAAGGTCATCCTTGGGCGACCGACCACGCTGTCGGCTCCCTTGAGGCCCACCCGGTAGTAGATGAACACACTCACTCCGACGAGGACCCCCGCAGCGAACACTTCTTTTAGAAACGAGTATCCGTCACCGAGCAGAGTTCCGCGCGCAAAGAGCCCCCAGAAATCAAAATATGGATCGAAACCGCGCCCCCACAGGATGACGCTGTTGAGTGCGAGCACCATGAAGCCGCCGAAGATCGCCATGTGCGCCAAACCGGCCAGGCGGTAGTACGGCATTTTTCGCTGACCAAATGCGTAGATGAAGGTATCTCGGATGCGATCGACCAGAAGCGTTCCCTCGATGGAAAATGTCGGATCGAATGCGCCCTCCGAAAGCTGTCGCATACGACGAAATGTCGACCACGAAAAGAAGGCCAGGGTCGTGCTTAGCAAAAGCGTCATACCGATCGCACTCATGATGTTCTCCTAGAGCCGGAAAGTTGAAGCTGGATCCTGGGCACTGACCCGAGAACGCTCCTTCTGGAAATGTTGTAGTTTTCGAGGGTTCTATCGGCGGTTTGGGCAACCTATCTAGGTAGCTTCGCGTCAAAGAACGCTCGCAGTTTGATAAGGTTTTTTTGCTCTTTCGCAAAACCCGGTGGTTCGTAGTTTTTGGAAAAAAGTTCCACTTCACTGATAAATTCTGCTCGAAGTGTCTTGTCACGAACGATATCGGCGACAGCTCTCCCTCGGGCAGAACCCTGCCTGAGACCTTGAACGTAGGATTCGAGCCTCGCAAAGTCCTCCCCAAGAAAGGCGCGAATCGGTTCGCATTGATCCGCGAGTGCGACTGCTGGCTGGAGCACTTCTTTCCCTACCCCGGCAAGGTCCTCACGAAGCGACTGCGCTGCAGCAACCCGTAGCACGATGGCGTCGTCGAGATAGCCGATATCGTCGATTCCGTCCGGAATCAGATCGAGTGACTTGAACAGGTAGTTCAGTCCCCCGGCAACCGCTTCTACGACAGGGTCAGGCACGCCGTCGTGACGGAGCAAATTGGTCATCAACTGTGCGTCCTCGCCGAGTTGGCTGAGCCACGTGGGGAATAGGTCCAAATATTTCTCGTCCTCTTCACTCATAATCGCTGGCTCTCCGAACCTTGGATGGCGCCCCGACGCCGGCCAGGGCGATCATCATAAGCAGGGAAGCTCTTTCGTTCAACAGACTCGGTGCGATCGATTTCAGAAGATGCAGGGATATTATATCGTCCTTTGGTGTATCCGCGGATTCCGGTCACAGGGACATGCTATTGGTTGATCTCAACCAGGGTGATCGCGATCTTCTCGATCACCGCTGCGTTCGGCTGCGCAAAAGTCGATTCCCGCGTTCCCATCAAGCGTCGACTTGAAGGAGTTTCGCGGCAGGGAGTGTTCGTTTCACCCTTTGCCTACCAGCACTTCCTACAGTCAGAATTGGCGGTCGCTCGAGGCGACTATCGGTTGGCCATTGAGGAGTTGAAACTCGCCCGTGCAGGTCCCTGGGACGATCCCTTCCTTATCGCTCGCCTCGCCGACCTCTTGGATCGGGCAGGAAACCAAGACGACGCCGATCGGATAATCGAGGCTGGGATACGCGCGCACCCGAGCGCAGAAAGCGTCTACCTCGCCCAAGGAGCTATCGCTCTGCGACGCGATGAGCCAGCTAAGGCTGCCCTCGCGTTCGCTAACGCAGCACGTGTAGAACCCGGCTCACCGAGGGGACCACTCGCGCTCAGCCGACTTCTTCACCTTTCGGGTAACGCGACGCTAGGCGATGCCATACTCGCGACGCATTTACAGCGAAATCCAGACAGCGATCTCTGGGTCTTTGAAACTCGAGCGGAGCTAGCGCTCGCAAACGGTTCCGTAGACAATCTGCTGCTGGCGCTTCGGGCACTGCAGGAACAGACCGAACTCCGCTCCGGCTTGCTAAAACGAGCTGTCGAGCTGGCCATGGCCCAGTCCCGCCCCCTGGTCGCGCTTGAAATTCTCGATCTCGACCCCGACATGCTGCCCTCTCAGAGATTTGCCGCGCTCCGTACACTGGGCCGTGGCAGCGAGGCGATGGCGGTGGTCTTGCAAGGTCATCCCGAGTACGCCGCCGAAAACCTTCGAGCACAAGCGTTCTTGGAGCTGGGACATGCTTCGCTCGCGCTCGACTTACTGGCCCCTTTGAGTAGATCGCCGAAACGCCGTTTGATTCTAGGCAAAGCACTGATCCAGCTATGTAGGTATGCAGAAGCTGCGGAGGAACTCAGCGCTATTCCGTTCGGCGCTTCTGTGTTTGTCGAGGCACGGCTCAAGCTTGCCGAAGCGCTGAGCGGAGCCGGAGTTTCTGAACTAGCCGCCGGAATACTTGTACGACCCTAATCGTGCATTCGGTGTCGAATATTCGTTCGACCGCGAATTTGAACCAAAACACCCTGAGCCGGAATACTTTGAGGCCAGTGCAGCACTTGCGCTCTAGTAATCGCCGAAAAGATCCTGAATACGCACGTCAAGAGCAGTAGCTATTTTGTAAAGTGAGCTTATCGACGCACTCGACTCAGCTCGTTCTATTTGGGATAGAAGCGATACCGAAAGCCCGGTACGTCGAGCAGACTGCTTCAACGTCAAGCCACGTTCCTTACGGAGCCCGCGAATGGTCTCGCCGATCACTCGATGAAGATTTTCTTCGGGGGTGCGAAGGAGCCCCTTCTTACGCATCACTCGATCGAGCACGTCTCGGAATTCGTCGGGATTGAAAGGCTTTTGCAGGTAGTCGACCGCATCCATCTTCATCGACTGCACTGCGCTTTCGAGTTTCGGGTAGCCGGTGAAGATAACCACTGCAACGTCGGTATCCACCTTTCGAATGCGCCCTAAAACCTCTAAACCGTCCGTTCCAGGCATCATTAGATCGAGGACAACCAGATGATAGCCGCCGGACTTAACGGCGTCTGGGACGTCGTCCGGATTCGACATCGTGTCGACATCAAATCCATCCTTGGTCAGGAACGTGTCCATGAACTCGAGGATTGCCTGATCGTCGTCTACCACCAAAATGCGAACGGTTTGTACAGCTCTTGACATGGTTGCTCCCGTCATCGTTGTCCCGAACATTTCGGTCGGGGCGAGAGGATTTGAACCTCCGGCCTCATGGTCCCGAACCATGCGCGCTACCAAGCTGCGCCACGCCCCGATTTCAGTGTAGTTGGAACCTAGCCTTCGGTTCGAGGTAAGTCAAACCGGACCTAGCGGGCGAGAGTCTTGCCGTGCTGGTGCAGACTTCGTCTAATTATTCGCCAAATTTGGCCGAAGAACATCCAAAACGACCCGGCGACAGGGCGTCGAACCGCGCGGATTCGGGACGTCATACGCCTATCCCGATAGATCCGCGCTGGGATCGCCACGCTGGAATAAGTAGATCTGATAGTTGTCGAGATCCGACTGAGAGTCACCCAGTCGAAGGCCACCGTCGGAGCCTATCAGGGTAGAAAAATGCGCCACCGGAGGCGCTGGCATGCTCCAGCCCGACCGTTCGGCGAGGAACCTGGATGCGACCTCGGCACCCTCGGAGGGGTGAGGAGAGCAAACCGAGTAACAAAGGATGCCTCCCGGTTTCAATAGGGTGGAGACGTGCTCCAGAATAGAATGCTGTAGGACGGCCATCCGGCTTGGGTCTTCTGGCTTCAACCGCAACAGAAGCTCCGGGCGTCGAGCCACCGTGCCGAGCCCGGTGCAGGGCGCATCCACCAGGATGTGATCAAAACGTTCTTCAGAAAGCCCTAGCGTTCCGGATGCAAAGTCGACCGTTCGAGTGTCGAGAGGGGTCTGAAGCCCGAGACGCCGGTATTCTCGCCGAAGCGACTTCAGCTTCCCGCCGTGAAGATCGGTCGCAACCACGGATGCCGCGGACTGAAGCAGCTGCATTGTCTTACTTCCGTGTCCAGCGCAGGCATCCAAGACGCGACCCTTGGCGAGAAGCGCGGAAATCTCTCCCACACGCTGAGATCCTCGCTCCTGAATGACAAACTGACCCGTGGCATAACCGGGCCACTCACGAGGATCGGCCGCACCAAGTACCGAGAGGGCACAGGGCAACTCCTCGTCCGAGGCGACCTCCGCATGGGGTTGGAATTCCAGCAGTCGCTCGATGAATTCCGAGCGATCGATCCCGCACAGCCGGACGCCTAGGGGAGGCGGCATCGACTTCGGCGACACGCGCCGCAGGAGAGAATATTCGCCAGAGCGATCGAGCAGCTGGTGGCTTAGCCAAGCCGGAAGCTCGAGCAGCTCGGATGGTGTCTCGCCTTCCACGCGCTGAATTTTGCGAAGCACCGCATTGACAAATCCTCCCAACTTCTTGCCGCGTTTGCGCTGCACGATGGAAACCGTCTCATGTACCACCGCGCGAGGCGGCACCCTGGTCAGGTAGAGAATCTGATATGCCGCCGCTCGAAGGGCAGTGCGGACCCAAGGGTCGGTACGCTTTGGCCGAGAGCAATGCGGCTCGAGTGCGCGATCCAGGCTGGGAACCACCCGCAGGGCTCCGTACACGATCTGCGTCAGGAGAGCGGCATCTCTCTGCTGCAACATTCCGCGACGGATGGCGGCGTCGAGCGTCGGCATTGCGTACGCACCCTCTTCAAAAACTCGGTGCAAAACGTGAATCGCGATTTCGCGACTTGAAACGGCTTCAACGCTCATGTTGGAGATCACACTCATCTCGCATCAGGTCGACCGTTCAACGAAATCGAGCCGCACCACAAGGCACAACAGACCTCTCTTCCGCTGTCCGACCGATCACATCCTGTGCTCGCGACCCAATACTGAAGGCTCCGCGTAGAACGTGCCATCGCTTCCGCAATGGGCCCAACGCTTGGATCAGGCGGAGCCTTCTCTACGCAAGGCGTGTCAGTTGCCTTAAGCGCTTTCGAGCTTGTTTTGGAACGTGTGGCCAAGACATTGCAACCAATACGACAAGCCGATTTTTAAGTGCTACTAGTGTCACTTAATGCTCGCAAAGTTAAGTGAAGATCGCACTTACATCGTCGGAGAAAACGACACAACGCACCAGCATCTTGAAAGCGAACTTTTCGGACATCTTCGAGGTGCATTCACCGGCGCGAGTCTAAACAAATCTGGTCTATTCGAGGTTGCGGATAAACGACTGAGAACGAACGGAGACAAGACAAGAGCAGCCGGATTACTGAGCATCAGTCGGCGGAACCTTATCCGTAAAGTCAAAGCCTACAATCTAGTCGAATCAAGCGGTTCAATAGAGTCCACTTCATGACAACAACCGTACTCATCGCTGATCGCGACCCGTTTAATTTGCGCACGCTGGAGGAGCTTCTCGAGGGAGCGGGCTATCAGGTAGTCACAGCACCCGATGGCGGATCCGTATTGGATAGCGTGGCTCGGCAGCGCCCTACGTTGGCGATCTTAGACATCGACCTTCCAGTTCGAAACGGCACCGAGGTCATGCAAATCTTGAAGTCGGAGCAAGCTTTGGCGGACATCGCAGTCCTCATTGTCACCGACGAGGAGGACGAGTCCTCAAGGAGCAGAGCCATTGAAGGCGGGGCAGCGGACTGCATCACGAGACCGTATCGAATGGTGGACGTGCAGCAACGCGTTGCTGCGGCCTTGCGCATACGAGCCACCGAAACAGAACTTGCGCAAGTAAAGAAAAATTCTCAGGTCGACACGCTAACCCACGCCGGCAACTCGCATCAGTTCGCAGTCAGCCTCGATTACGAAATGACCCGCTCTGTTCGATTTAATCATCCACTGACTTGCGGTTTGGTGGAGGTGGTCAATTTAGAAGCGCTACGCAATCTCGGCGGAATCCATATCGAAGAACGTGCTCTCGTACAGCTTGGCACCGGGCTACGTTCATGCATTCGATCTATCGACCTCTTCTTTCGCGCCGGCCAGTCCAAATTTGGGATTATTTTGCCCGAGACCCGAAATGAGGGTGCAAAGATCGTGATGGACAGAGTGCACGAGTTTGTCGCTGGCGGCAGAGCTGAAACCGTCGGCTCCGACCTCCGTCCGCGAATTCGAATGGCGTGCGCGAGCTATCCGGAAGATTCAATAGATACTGCCGTCGCACTCAGGAAACTTACCGAAGACAGACTGCAGGGAGCATCGACCGTGTGAAGCGCAGTCTCATCGGGAGGAAAGCACCAGAGCTAGAACTCTTGAACCCCAAACGGCTAGCGACGAAAAAACCAACATGAAGGCGATGCGATCGAATCTCAGGCGGTCCAGAGTTTCAATGACGGAGGACCTTCGAACTAGAGCAAGAACAGAGACGCCCATGCCTGCAATCATCGTCAGAAAGAGCATCAAGCCGAAAGGATTGGCGCGAACAGCTCCGAGGAGTTGGCCTCGAACCATATGAGCAAAACTGGTCGTCAGTCCGCAGCCGGGACACGGAATACCGGTGACTACGAGAACTCCGCAAGGTGGAAGGCCCAGCTGGGTGTGCGTTCCGTGTCCGGAAGAGCTGGGCTTGAGTGCGTAGGCGAGCGCAAGCACCACTAAACTCGCAATAAGATAGCCGGACCAGGCGATACTGGAGTGCGGAACAGCCCGCCTCGGGGCTGGATCGGGAAGCGTCACCTGGCGCAGGTTGAGCGGCAAAGGCCCAAAACGTCAAACGCCCTCATGGGCACCTCCAGCCGACCAGTCAGGATTTCGCATCGCCCCTTGATCTGACTGGATCACGCAAGGCCGGTCGCAAGATAGCGGCGCGACCCGATCCAGAACGGACTGACCGATAGGGTTTTCATTTCCGGACAGGGCATCTGCACTGTGGGCATGGAGACATTTCACTCCACCTCGCGATCCTCCAACCCCACCGGTTGGGCGCGGCCCGTCATCTACTGCTCCTGAACCGACCAAAACCTCGAGACGTCGCCTTCTTTGCTGTGCATATCGCTCGTGAACCTCTGCCATCCGATCGGCTAGCTCTGGGTTGCGGTCGAGCTGCTCGGTATACGATCGCACCCCGCCCTTTGCCTCAAGAGTAGACACCCGATGGACTCCCAGCGGACAGCTCAGCCAGTACAGCGTTGGAAAAGGCACTCCGCCCCGCAGCAAAGGCGGAACCTCGGTAACCATGGGCAAACCGAGAGAGCATCGGGCTTGCACGTTCACCTCCGCCCGGGGGGGACGACCGATCTGGGCGGCAACGGCTGCTGTATCGGATACGTTTTTGAGAACGCAATATGACAACTATCGCACTCCTAGGAATAGTACTGCTGGGCGCGCGACCGAGTTTGGTCTACCATCGACCCAATGGGACGCGGCCCGTCGCCTCTGCTCGGGTATAACACCAACATTCGGCATAAAGGCAAGATCTACCATCTTCAAACAGAAGACTCTGGAGTAGGTCATCCTCATATTATCACCCACCTTTTTGCCGACGGCGGGCGGGTCGTTGCGTCAAAGAAGACGAACTACTCGGAGTACGTGGGCACCGAGAACTATCAAAGCGTCGTCAAGCGTCTCATGCAAGACCAGCATAAGGCGATGTTCATCGCGTTGCGCGATGGGGTTTACGATGAGGAAGACGCGAGTGCTTCCGTCAGTCGCAGGTACGGGGTAAGTGACACCGAGAAATCTTCTGCATCGAGTCAGAGGCCCGAGGCTACTGCAGCTCGGCCACCTGGAACACATGCAAGAGGAAGCAAGGCTCCGCCGGAGACTCTTGAAGCGCATTCCGGCAGGCCGTCGGTCGATAAACCCAGTCGCCGTGACGTGAGCCAGCGTCCGCAACCGACCAGAGGACGAGATTCCTCTACTGCACCGTCCTCACATCGGACCCATGAGCTCAGCCCGCCCTCAAAATCGTCTGAATCTCAAAGTTTTGAAACGGCCAAAACCCCAATACCTAAGAGGCCTCCCAAGCGTGCGTCGGAGGAAGTAAAGGGACGCAACCAATCTACACGTGTGTTTTCGGCCCCAAGTGCATGTTCGGGACTGGATCAACCTCCAGCGCTACGTCGAACCTCGGCGTCGGGTGAGGCGGCGACAAGGACGATCGAAGATTCGCGGGGGGCAGGGGTAAACCCCCCTGCCGCTCAAGGAAATGTTGCCGGTCGGAGCGCTGCTGCAAGAGGCAACTCCGGGGTAGAGAACCCAACGAATCCGCATGATCCCAGCTCGATATTCGGTAGCCGGCTACGTGACGAGAAGAGCCTAGACGAGGTGATCTTGAGCTATCTCGCAGACGATCTTGGGGAACCTGAAGCCTAATCAGCTTTGAGCGCATCAACCCGCCTAGTGAAAACCGGGTACGTCCAGGATGAACGCCGAGCTGGGTCGATCTGTCGCAGAGATGGCTCCGGCGCGACCGCCTCGATGCAATTTGCGATTCGACTGGGCAATCTGCGTTTTGACGACGCAAAACGGGCTATGCGTGTTCTGATGCGCTCAGTCTGTCAGGATTTCCGTTAGTTTCGTCGCGAGCATCGCGTTACCTGAGACCTTGATTTTACCAGCGAAGTAGAGCTGCATCGCTGAGGAGGGGTTGTCGCTCATGCCCTTCCAGTCGTCCGAAGACATTTCAATGGTGCAGTTGGCGTCTTCACCTTCTCCTTCTGAAACGCCAACACTGCCTTCTTTGAGCGAGACGGTCCACGTACCGCCGTCGTTGCCGGAGATTTTGAACAGAAAAACCGCATCTAGGTTGGCCGCCTTCTGGGGATCCTTTGCAATGCGCTCCGGGATATCTTTCGTGAAGGATGTTTGTGCGTCGGGCATGTTTGGTACTCCTCGAGCTCTGTTCCGGCGGTCAGGATGTTCAGATCAAAGCGCCGCAAGAGGCCTTTCGCCTACCACCCATCTGCCTTCGGTGTCAAACGTCAACCCATTTTTCGGGCGAGGCGTTGCATCGCGCTTCAAACGACTTGAGCACTGCTGTCGCTTTGAACGCAGGATGCCGAGTCGTTCCTCATTGCAGGCTCCATCTAGGTACGATACCCAACGGAAAAGGCTCTCGACGCACCGCGGCGGTGGCGCGGGTGCCGATACGGTCAAGGAGGCACAGGGTGTCGGTAAAAAACTATCTAGCGGAGCAGAGCATGAAGATGATGAAAGACGATCGATTTGCAAGAGTAATGCAACATAAGCAGGTGGTGAGCATCGTCATGCGAGGAATCCAGCTGCAGGGGGAGGTGCGGCAAAAGATCGATACCCGACTGGACGGCGTCGCCAAAGCACTCAACTTCGCCACCAAAAAGGAGATTCGGGAGCTAAAACGGTGCATTGAGAAACTTGAAAAGCAACTCGATCATGCATCCGAGTAATCCTTTATCTCTTGCGGAGCGCTGATTGGGTCTCTGCATGTTCAACCCGGGGTTGAACGCCATTTTTACGCAGGGTCAAGGATTGCAGCAGAGATCTTGACGCGAAGGCTGACGCCAGTTCGGACGTTCGACGACAGCTTCCCTGACTCGGGAGGCGCGTGGTAGCGTAAGCTCAAATTGACCAGCTCCCTCACGACATCCCACCTCTCAACAGTGCGCTTTGGTCTCTTTGCCACGCTGTGCGTCACCGCCTTCGGCTGCGCCGATGTCGACTTCGTTGAGCAAGACTTGACTGGAATCGAGCTCCGAGTTTTTTACAGCGTGGAGAAGGGAGCTCCGCCCCTAAATCAGCTCTCGGTACGAAGCCGAACTACGGAACTCACCGAAACTCCGCGTCAGTTTGAAGGTCGCCGGATCCCCGAGCAGCCGACACCATTACTGGGAGATAGCAACACCTTTGTCTATCTTTTGCCCGATGAGCTGTCCGGGATCCCCCTCACCGTGGTGGTCGACGGCATTCGAAGCGACGTAGTGGTCTCTTCAGGCGTAGCCGTCATCACCCCGCAGGCACTTCGTCTTGTACCGGGGGAAGTCACGCTCGGGCCGCCGTCCATCTGTGGGGACGGTACTCTTTCGGCCGGCATCGAAACATGTGACGACGGGAACACCTTTGCTGGTGATGGATGCTCTGACGTTTGCGTTCTCGAAGATGGCTATCTTTGCTCTGGGCAGCCCTCCACCTGCATCCGTCAGGTCGCTGCTTGCGTCAATGGACTGGACGACGACAACGACGGTCTCATCGATAGCGCCGATCCAGGCTGTGAACTGGGAAACGAGAAAAACGACGACTCCGAAAACGGCACCAACGAATGCGACAACGGAATCGACGACGACAACGATGGCCGCATCGATTTTCAGGTAGGCAGCTTTGGAGATACGGCGTGCAGTCGAATCAGCGACAACAGCGAGCGCTCAGGCGTTGAATGCAACGACGGCGTCGACAACGATGGCGACGGCTTCACCGATTTCCAGATCGGTTCAAACCAAATTGGAGGTGGACGTGATCCTGGGTGCACCAGCTTCGAGGACACTTCGGAACGAAGTGACCTCGAGTGTGACAACGGATTTGATGATGACGGTGACGGGCTTATCGATGGGGAAGACCCCGGATGCGAGGCCCCCACAGATTTGAGGGAATCCTCTCAGAAGCCCTGCGACAACTCTGCCGACGACGATGGCGACGGGCTTATCGATAGGGAAGACCCCGGATGTGCCGCGAGCGCTACCGAACACGATCCATCCTTGCCCTGTGACGACGGCATCGACAACGACGGCGATGGTTTTGAGGACTTCCATCGAGACCCTGCGTTGTCTGACCCGGGATGCAGCTCGGCTTCGGACCCGAGCGAAATCAGTACGTTCCACTGCGACGATGGGATCGACAATGATGGCGACGGCCTCATCGACCTCGCCGATCCGGGCTGTGACTCGGCAAGCGATCGCTCCGAGCGGACGAGCGCTGCTGGGTGTGACGACGGCATCGACAACGACGGCGATGGCCGCGTCGATTTTCGTACAGATGGACTCGGAGACCCCGGCTGTGCGAGCGAACTCGATGAGGATGAGCGGTGCCTGGAGCCGGGATGCTCTTTATCCTGCGACAATGGACTGGACGACGACGGGGATGGTCTGTCGGACTTCAGTCTCTTTGGAGGCGACACGGCATGCGTCAGCCCCGAAGACGATAGCGAAGGCGGCATGCCCGGGTGCAGCGACGGCATCGACAACGATGGCGACGGACTTATCGACAGCGGGCAGGATCCAGGATGCGTCTCGGGAACGGATCCGCTGGAAACCGGCACAAACGCCTGCGATGACGGGCTCGACAACGACGGCGACGGGCTCGTCGACGCCCGCACAGATGGACTGGGGGATCCGGGGTGTGAGGACGCGACTGACACCTCTGAGCGAGGCAGTGCAGCCTGCGACGACGGTGTCGACAACGACGGCGATGGAACAGTCGATGTCCGCTGGAATGGACTCGGCGACCTCGGTTGTAGTGACACCACCGACACCTCGGAACTCGGCGATTCGGCTTGTGACGACGGCATCGACAACGATGGTGACGGGCTCATCGACACCGGCCCCGACGGCGACCCTGGCTGTGGTTCGAGCGGAGACGACAGCGAGCGGTCTGGCGTAGAGTGCGACGACGGCATCGACAACGATGGCGACGGCCTCATCGACGCCGGTCCTGAAGGAGACCCCGGCTGCGACAACGCGACGGATGCATCGGAGTGGGGAAACGTAGCTTGCGACGATGGCTACGATAACGACCGAGATGGCTTTGCGGACTTCCGGGTAGGCCCTCGGTTCGAGGACGATCCAGATGCCCCCCCAAGACCCAACGAGCTGGTTGGAGATCCGGGCTGCACCTCTCCCCTCGACGACTCCGAAAACTGCACCCCGGGAGATCCAGGTTGCACCGACTGCGACGATGGTTTGCCCAACTCGGAATTCTGCCCCGTGCGCCAGTGCAACAGCCGCATCGACTTCAGGACCGACACTTTGAGTGACCCGGGTTGTTCCGGTCTCTTCGACGAAGATCCGTCTCCGGTGGGGAACGATATCGCCTGCCGCGACGGCATCGACAACGACGGCGATGGCCTGATCGACGAGACCGACGATGGGTGTGTTGACGCCTTTGACCCAGCGGAGCGAGGCGATCGGGAGTGCGACGACGGCATCGACAACGACGGTGATGGCGCCATCGACCACATTCAAGGTCCTGGTGGAGATCCAGGCTGCCGAGACACTCTCGATATCGTCGAGGAAGGCGGCGTTGAATGCGATGACGGCATCGACAACGACGGCGACGGCTTAACCGATTTCGGAACCGGACTCGATGCCGATTCAGGGTGTAGCTCTCGACTCGATCGACGGGAAACCTCGACCACCGCCTGTGACGATGGAATCGACAACGATGGTGATGGCTTCATCGACGCCGCTGAGGATCCAGGCTGCAAAAACAGTCTCGACAATTCGGAACTCGGCAACCGCTTCTGCGACGACGGCATCGACAACGACAACGACGGCACCGTCGACTTTCAAATCAACGGGGGCGACTTAGGGTGCCTGACAGCGCGGGGGATGTCCGAGCGAGAAGGCGGCCCCTGCGACGACGGCATCGACAACGACAACGACGGCTTCGTCGATTACGCACCGATACCCTGGTTGGGCGACCCTGGTTGCCAAAGTCCCGATGACGATTCGGAGCGGTGTTTGGAAGAGGGGTGCCCTGAATGTGATGATGGAGTCGACAACGACGGCGACGGCAACCCAGACTTCGCCATCGGTGCTGCGTCTGACAGCCAGTGCACCGGACCCCATGACCCCTCGGAACTCGGATCCCGCGCCTGTGCAGACGGACTCGACAACGACGGCGATGGACAGGTAGACCTCGGCGACCCTGGCTGCAGTGGAACATCCGATACCAGCGAACGAGGAACCACCACCTGCGACGACGGCATCGACAATGACGGAGACGGTTTGCGGGACTACGCCGCAGGACAAGATCATGGTGACCCCGGATGCTCTTCGTCGACCGACAACTCTGAGCGATGTCAGGGCCCAAGCTGTCCCGCCTGTGACGATGGGTTAGACAACGATGGGGGGGGACGCTCTGATTTTTCGCAAGACGCTTCGAGCTCCGATGTCGGATGCACCAGTCCTTTCGATACCGACGAGCGGGGAACCTTCGAATGCGATGACAACTTGGACAACGACGGGGACGGCGATACCGATCAGTCAGATTTCAGCTGCGCCTCGTTTTCAGACGGGGCAACTCCCGATGCAAGAGAGTCTGACTTTTCCAGCACCTGCGACGACGGCTTGGACAACGATGGGGATGGCCTCGTGGATCACGAAGACCCGGGCTGCGACTCGGTCGGAGACGATTCCGAAAGAAATCCCACACTACCCTGTGACGATGAGATCGATGACGACGGGGATGGTAATGCCGCATACAGTCTGGATCCGCTCCGCGGAGACCCGGGATGTGCTGATCCTTTAGACGCTAGCGAACGTTGCGCAGGCGAGCAGTGTCCGCACTGTGACGACGGTTTGGACAACGATATGGATGGGCTCATCGACTTCCGTATCGACGGACTGGGAGACATCGGGTGCATCTCTGCCGAGGATGCGGGCGAGCAAGAGACGCTCGAGGCAGATCGCAATCCATGCCAGGACGGGGCGGACAACGACGGGGATGGATTTACGGACTTCCGCATCGACGGCTTGGGAGATTCCGGCTGTGCATCTCCCTCAGACCAGTCTGAACGCTGTAGCCACCCCCCCTGCAACGTCTGCGACGACGGACTGGACAACGACGGGGATGGATTTGTCGATTTTCTCGACCTCACCGTCGGAGGAGATCCGGGCTGCACCTCTGTGCAGGACCCGGACGAAACCGATGCCAGCCTGTCTTGCGACAATGGACTTGACGACAACGGAAACGGACTCATCGACCTAGAGGACGACGCGTGTATGGGCGATCTCATCAACGGAGTCGAAAGCTAGTTGTCTACTTTCATTTCGTGAAGATCACTGGATACACTGGGGAGCGTGAAGTCTTCCGACAGCTCTTCAGAACGACTTAGAGGCTTTGTGCAAACTGCTGCACTTGCAACCACAGCGTTGACTTGGATCTGTTTCACACCCTATGCGGTAGGTGCCCAGACTGAGGAGAGCGAAACGGCACTAGATGCTTGGGAAGACGATCTTCCGCTTTCTGACGAGGTCTCCCGGGAGAACGTACAGGACACTACCAGCTCGGAGAACCCGCGACTGGTAGAGGCGGATACCGCATACCGCGAGGGTCGCTATGAAGCAGCGCTTCGAGCATATCAGCAGCTTTATGACGAAAGCGGAAAGCCTTCACTGCTGAGAAGGGTGGGAGACTGTCATATACGACTGGATTACTTTGAAGACGGGATCAACGCGCTCGAGCACTATCTCCGCCTCAACCCAAACGCGAACGACCGTGCTCTCACGGAGGACTTGATTCAAGAGGCGGTTGAAGCACTCAATGAACAGGAACGGAGGGTACAAGAAGAGGCCGTGCTCGCAGCCCGCGAAGCGGAGCTTGAATTCGAGCAGGAACTCAACCGACGTCTTCAAGCGAAAGTAGCCCTTCAATCCGTTCAAGAGGACAAGACCGTCTTTGAACATTGGTGGTTTTGGACGATCGTCGGAAGCGTCGCGATATCGACGGGAATCACCGCACTTTTACTCACCTCTCGCGACACTCAAACTCGTCTTCCGAGCGGCGGTCTCGGCACAATCGATCGGCGCTAAATTGCCCGTACGAAGCCACTGCACTGAACTGGATCCACATGCGAGGAGCCGGTGACAACGACCTGGGTCCGAGTGTATGCTGTACTCTCAGAGTAAAGTTATTCTGCTGCGATGAAGAAAGCCGAATCCAAGCCTTTGAAAACATCTGGTTATGACCCAGATGAAACGGTCGCAAGTTCATCGTCAGAGCGACCCACGAGTGCAGAAAAGCTTGCACGATTCGGTCTTTATAACCCGATGGAGGACGCGGTTACGTCCTCGCTCACTAGCGCGCTAGATGATTTTTGGGAGCCTGAGGATCTGTCCGGGCGCCTGGTTTTTGGCAACTACATCATCGGGGACCCCATCGGAGTCGGGGGCATGGGGACGGTATACCTCGCCACCCACTCGGAGCTCGGAACCAAACTTGCCGTCAAGGTCCTCCATCCTCAGCACACGGCGAATCCACCGATTTTGCGACGATTCATCGACGAGGCACGCGCCGCCTCAGCGATGGAGCATGAAAACATCATCCAAGTTCTAGACGCAGGCAGCCTCGACGACACGCGTCACTACATTGCGATGGAATATCTGGAAGGCTGCACTGTCGCCGACCGAATCCGCCGAGGCTCCATAGATTTGCGCGAAGCACTCACGATTTTACTGGAAACGGCCGCCGGTTTGGAAGTTGCCCATGAAAAGGGAATCATTCATCGCGACTTGAAGCCGGGAAATCTATTCCTTCAAAACAGTTCGGGCAGAGAGGGCCCGACCCTCAAAATACTCGATTTCGGAATCGCAAAGCTCCAGAAGGACGATTTGGGCGGAGGCCAAACCAAGACCAATACGGTTCTGGGCACGCCACACTACATGTCCCCTGAACAGGCACGCGCTTTGCCAGACATCGACGGTCGCACGGATGTCTACGCGCTCGGACTTATCGCCTACGAACTCTATGCTGGAAAGCGACCCTATGAGGCGAAATCAGCAGGCGATCTGATCTTTCAGATGTCGGCATTCACACCTTCCACACTCGCATCGATCTGCCCACATGTACCCTCGGTGCTTTCAGAGGTCGTACAGTGGGCGATGAGTCTCGAACGTGAGGCACGCCCTCCCAATGTACGCATGCTGGCTCATGCCCTGATTCGAGCGACACCCGGAGGCACCGATGTCGCTCAAGCGGTTGCCCCCAAGTTTTTGGAGGATTTCGATCCCCATCATTGGGAGTTTGAACTCCGTAAAAAACCTCTGGACCGCCGGATCGTCGTTGCGCTTCTGACCACGCTCACTTTGGGACTAGGTAGCTTGGGTGTTGTCTCATTCAATGACTGGCAGGCAGAACAACAGCTTGAGGCGTCGATCGCAAAGGAGCAGGCAGCCGAGACAGCGGAGCCAAACGAATCCTCCATCGAGAGCATCGAGAAGAATACTGCACCCACAACGCCAGTACCTAGTCCGCAGAGTACACTTGTGCGCGTAGAAAGCGAACCGCCGGGCGCACGCGTCATGATCGCCGGCGTCCTAAGCGGCACCACGCCAACCGACGTAGAGGCCACCATCGGAGAGCCGCTACGCATTGCACTACGCCTACAAGGGTACGAGCCCTTCGAGACCGCAGTGGATGAAGTCGAACCCGACCTTCGCATTTCCACATCCCTTGCACCGCTCCACACCCGACGATCGGGATCCTCGAATCGTCGTCGTTTGCGGGGCGGCAATCGCGGCAAAACCCAGTCAACACAATCTTCGGAACCGAGTACGATGAGTCGACCTCCCGATTTGGAAGACCTATTCGACGCTCGCTAATTCATGAACCGAAGAAGAACAATCACCGTCGTTTCTGCGCTATTGTTCCTCATCAACTCAGCAACGGCCCAAGAGGAACCGTCTGGAGATCCTCCGACTTCTGGCGAGGCGGATTCGCTTTCTCGTGAGGAGCGTCTTGCTTTGGCAGAGCAGCTCTATCGTCAAGGCAGAGAGCAGATGGACGCTGGAAGGTACGTGCAAGCCTGCGAGAGCTTTGCCGCAAGTCTACGTTATGACTCAGGTACCGGGGGCACTCTTTGGCACCTGGCCCGTTGCAGAGAACGCACCGGTGATTTCGCCAGCGCCTGGGCGCGCTATAGCGAACTGCAAGGTTTCGCTCAGGGATTGGGAGAGCGCGACAAGGCTCAAGCCGCTCTCGAGCGTGCTCAGGCCATAGAATCCCGCATACCGAGATTGACGATTCAGGTCTCTAGATCGGCATCCAACGCGGGTGTGCAGATATCTCACAACGGAGGGGTACTCGATGCAGCCGCGTGGGGCTCAGGCCTGCCCGTGGATCCTGGAACCCATCTCGTACTCGCTAGCGCACCGAATCATCTCGACTACCGCCAACACATTCTCATACGTCGCGATTCGGAAGGTGCGACTATCGAGATACCACCACTAACCCCAGAGCCATCTCCACCGGACACTTCAAGCCTACCCGAGGAAGTAACCCTAGACGCAGACGCGCTCGATCCCTGGTACCGGTACACCATCGGATGGTCGCTCGCGGGCGCTGCCCTCACTTGCTTTCTGACCACGCCTTTTCTTTTTGAGCACGGCAGTACACTCGATACCGACGCGAGCTCGGAGCGCGACTTCGAAGCACAAGAGCGCGTTCGGCAGCAGGCACGACGCTACCGCGCCGCTGGTTTTGGTTTGCTAGCCGGGGGCTTTGCATTTTCTATCTCCAGCGCTCTGACGTTTCTGTTTCGGCCAGAGTCCGAAAAGCCTCTGGAAATCGACGGGGGCGTGGGAGCAACGGGAGCACATTTGAGCGCTACTTTTTCTTGGGGACGCACAACGTCTTTGAGTTCCGAAAAGTCAGAGCACCTATGAGAACACCACGATCAAGAAAGGTTTCCGGTTCTTTGATGTACATCCTGGTCGGTGGCTTTTTGAGCTGCGCACTCATCAGCTGTATCGACGGCGTTTCAGAAACGCGATGCGTTTCCGATCAGGCATGTCTACGAGACCGGGTGTTCGGACAGTGCGTCAGTGGCTACTGCGCTTTTGATGATGGAACATGCTCTTCAGGACTGCGTTTCGACCAGACCGCGGCCGCTGTTCTTGCGGGTTCTTGTACTTCAGAATCTACGAAAAACGATCTCAACCCTTGTGGAGGAACCACGATCTTGAAGGGGACTCCGGGAGACGCTTGCGGGTTGTGTTCATCTGGCACTCTTTCATGTGCAGACGCCAATACGCTCATATGCACAGGCGAGTACCGATTTGTGGAGGAAGTGAACACAGCTCAAGTACAGGCCTCGTCTACCTCCCCAGATAAAATGTCGTCGGTAGAGAATATCTTAGACGGTAGCCTTGAAACTTCTTGGTTTACCGATCAGTCAGAGGCAACGGTGACATGGACTGCAGAAGGCATTGACTGCATTGACATGTTGCGATTAAACGGGAATCAGTTTCACAACCCATCCGAGTTTCGCCAAGGCTTCGGCTTCTCCGTCGTTCAATTGCGACTGCTCGACTCTTCCGACGTCGAAGTCTATCAGGAGATCTTCAATTGGGGCCCAGAGATCAATACCGCTAGCTTCAACAGCTTCGGGCCGATCACAGCATCCAAAATAGAACTCATATTCTCAAGTCCAGAATCATCTGAACGAGCAGGGTTTAGTGAGATGAATGTGTGGACTCGAATTCGATGATCACGCTTCGGGAACGTCGGGTGGTTAAAAAGAATGCCTCTGAACTCGCTCTCATAGTGGTCAGACTACGGAAATTGTTCAGAGGCATGTTTTAGTCAAGGACACCTGGCTTATGGCCGGTGCCTTTCAGATAGATTCTTCAGAATTTCAAATAAACCTTTTGGGAGGTGGTATCTCAAGCTACGTTTTCCAAACGTAACGATAGTACGGTCGTCAACAAGTAAGCCATTGGAATTAGGCTCGACTCTTTTTGAGTTTACGAACGTTCCATTTTTTGAGTTGGCGTCTACTAAGAACCATTGGTTCTCTTTCGAGATAAAGTAAGCGTGAAACTTCGAAACGCTGCGATGCAGAATTTGAATATCGCTTTGCTTCGTGCGGCCGACGCTGACCCGATCCGAATAGGGGCTATCTTCGCCCTTGCACACTTGAATCACTTGGAGGTCTGGCATGGGTTGCACCGTCGGCACATTTCGACCTAAAACACCCGAATTGTCGATTTCCGTATGGAATTTATGCTTCTGCCGATCTTCGATAAGACCGGTATCCAGAAGAACAGGATGCGGATAACGACTGATGAATTCAGGACAGCCGAGACGGGTGGCCTCGGCTGCAAGTGACTTTAATGTATGAGGGTGTGTATTTTGCATAAACGATTACTAAATAGACAACTTTCTATCAGATCGATTAGTTACTCACAGCATTGATGACCAGTTCGGAAAAGCCGCCACATAGGTCACTCTCATGATCGGCCAGGCTCAACACGATACGATCTGCCTGCACGCCGCCTTCATAAGTCACGGAAACGTTTGGATCAGACTGCGTCTGTGGATCGTTTTGGGACACATCTTCAACACTCTGCGCCACGCGTTCCTGACCATCAAACACATCAACGGTTATCGTACCAAAACCAAAGCCATTCCGGAAGTTCACGTTGTCGTGGGTTGAAAGACTGAGCACGTCAATGGAAGTGATACAGGAAGAACTGCCGGTCCAAGTATAAGTGCTCGGCGCGCCTCCTTCTTTGGGACCGGAAGAGAACCACGCCGTGCCAAGATTGTCATCGATGGAGAGCTCCTTGGGAAACTTGGGATCGAACGTGGAGGACGCTTCCACCGTTCCACCAGCCGCCACATTTGCGACAACTGTCGCCTCGTTCGCACACTCCAAGGTATCTTCGTCGACGCAAGTCCAAATGCCGGTATCGCATGCGCCACAGGGCTGACCCGGAACTGCCGTAGCGTCGGACAATATGGCGGTTCCACCGCAAGCGTTCAGTCCACTCACTCCAGAGCCGCCATCCCCAGCCATACCGCTGCTGTCATCGTCTCCACACCCGAGCGCAAGCAATCCTGCGCAAAGAGTCCCCATAAACACTTTCTTACTCATGTACACTTCCCCCTGAAGAGTTGGGATTTCGACCAATAGTCGTTCTAAAATCCCGGAAAAAAATACCATATCTCATTGTATTTTTTCACTATAAATACAGCTAAACTGAGAGGCCGGATGGTAAAACGATGGAACAAACGCGTCATGCATGCGGGCCTTCCACCTAAAATTCAGATATGTGTTCTTGGGAGCGAGCGGTGGGTTACGCTTTTGAAAGGGTTTTTTATTTGATCTCCAGGACTCGCTCGAACCTTCAACGAATCAAGATCGCCTTGTTGGAGGGATGCGTTCTTGTGGGATGCTTCTTGCTGTGCTCCGGGCAGGCAGGAGCACAGCAATCCACCGAGATGGACGACGACTTCGGCGGGAGAGTGAGTGAACAGACCGTTCGAGCGATGCTCGGCGGATTTGAAACCACGATCACTATCGCCAACTGGCAGGAAGTTGGCGCAGCGGCGCTGCCTATACTCTTAGCTGTCTATCGAAACGACTCGGAACCCGGATTTGTTCGGCTTCGAGCGATGGCAGCCGTCGCAGCTTTTCCCAGTCCTGAAACATTCCGATTCCTCAATACAGAGGCCACACTGCCGGGACAAGACGAAATATTCATACGCACTGCGCTTTTGACACTGAGTCGCGCATTTGCTGAAGAAGCGACCAACTCACTTGCTACACATCTTCTTCACCGAGCTCCAGCCGTGCGAGAGGCCGCATGTCGCGCGCTGCTGGAACTGCCGCGAGCTCGGGCTATGGTGAGCGCACACCTGCTGAAAGAAACCAACAGCGGAATCCGACACTCGATCGAACGAATGCTTCGACGCACCCCTATTCGTTGACTCCGATGTTGTTAATTCCAGCGCCGAAGTTATAAGTCGATACAAGACACGCTTGCGGCTGTCCCTTCCTTCCCCAAAAACCGACCCGCCTGCTCCTGAAATTCACCAGGCAAATCGGTTACCAGCAAACGGAGAACGGGGGACTCAGAGCCACTCTTTTTTCTGGTGCGACGGAGTGAGCGCGCATCCAAACACTCGGCGACCGCAGCCGCTGTTGCAGCCGACCCATCGACGACCTTCGCATCGGCCCCGAACAGTGTGCAGGCGCAATTACTGATTGCAGTACGAAGGAGCGGATAGTGAGTGCAGCCCAATACGACAACGTCGGGAGATTGGGGCAAGAATCTCTTCAAATACTGCAGAACCACTTCATCGACGATCGGCCCAGAAAGCCAGCCCTCTTCGACGAGCGGAACCAGCAGAGGCGCAGCTTTGGCAAATACTTCAACCCGACAGCTCACACCCGCAACTGCACGGGTATAAGCACCACTTTTGACAGTTCCCGTGGTTGCGATCACCGCAATCCGACCTGTTTTAGAAGCCTTCACCGCAGCGGCAGCTCCCGGTACGATCACGCCGAGCACCGGAATGTCTAGTTCCGCCCGAAGCACATCGATCGCAACGGCGCTAACCGTATTGCACGCAACGACCAACAACTTGATATCGAAATCTCGAAGTCGGGCTGCGCAAGAGCGTGCATATCGGATTACGGTGCTTGCACTACGTGTTCCGTACGGAACCCGCGCGGTGTCTCCGAGGTAGACGAGGTCTTCTTCTGGAAGCTGACTTCTGAGCGCCTGAACAACGGTAAGCCCCCCCAGTCCTGAATCGAATACGCCAATGGGTGCATCCAGTTGCATCGTCGCACCAGTCCTCCACAAAGCCGACTCCATACCGAGCCGTGACTCCACTCAAAAAGAGCCCTGAATCTCGACGCCAGCCCGAGCCTGCCCGGTGCTCAGCGTGACAACCTCCACGGCAGGACGAGCTCGCACTCTGCGGTACAGGAGCGCACCGCCCGCTGCAGCCGACACAACACCAGCAGCTATCAAACCAAAGGAAAAGGCAGCTACGCGGCGCTCGCGATCCCGATCGCTTCCTGAGGCCCCATCAAGAGGGTCATTGGAGCGCGAAGCCGATGACTCCTGAGCCCGAACGCTGAACACGGCGGCAAGCAAAGTGCCGACGGTAGCCGTGCCTAGCCCGGCAAAAAGAAGTGCGGCACCTCTATTTATTCTGGTGTCCCGAACAGCTCTTTTGAGAAATTCTGGTTCTTCAGACAACAAAATTGCGCGCACCGAGTACTCTTGTCCTGACTCCACAGGGAACTCTATTTGGTGGACGAACGACCGGTAGCCCTCGGCTCGAACGGACAGTCGCCGCGCATGTGATGGATGCAGGGGAACCCGCAGAGCACTGGCTGGATCCGCTACACCCATGAGTCGCTCACCGAGAAACACTTCGGCGCCCGCGACGTTCACTTCTATCTTCAATATCCCGCTCTCTATCGCTTCATCAGTTGAGGCGTCCGCCTCATGTTCGGAGAACAGCTCGTCCACCGCGTTCGATAACGCCCGAGCGATCTCAGAAATGCTGCCTTCACCCTCCCGGTAGGTGGTGCCCAGCAATCGGTCGCGACGCGGGTCAAGTCGATGAAGGGTAAACGACCAGTCTGCTGCATCTCGCGAATCCAGGATACCTACGACAACCTCATCCAAATCAAAGAAAAGTGCGATCGACGAGACACATGAAGGATTGCCGACGCATTCAACGGCCCCCGCTTCTCCACGTCCCAATCGGGCGAGAAATTCCTCCTTACCTAATACCTGCAATGTTTCCGAATCTTGGGCGATCCGAGCGGAAACCAAAGGGATCAAGAGCTCAGAAAGCGCGTCTGCCTTTGCGGTGGCGGATGCATCCACGGACAGCAACATGACCGAGACCTTGGAGCGTGTCTCTTCATCGAGCTGCCGCATGCCGGGCGACCTATGCTGCGCGCCGTCAAACTCCGCATAAGCCTCCCGAACGTCAAAAACCCACAGCGCCGCTAAAGCGAGTACCGCTGCGAAAGTGATTCGAAATCGGCCCAAAAGCCAGCGCATTGCGGCGGAGCATACGCGGAGCCCCCACAAACGGCTACTGATTCTGATACTCTTGGTCGCAAGATCTGAATCTGCAGCACAGCATGCCTTCCTCTCCTACCCTATTGATCGTCGACGCAGATGTAGCCATGCGAGCTTGTCTAACCAGCATGGTGCAAAGCATCGATTTGGAGCCGAGCTTTATTCGATCTTGCTCACTTTCGAAGAAGATTTGTAAGGAGCCCGCGGTCATTCTATTCGCTGGAGCTGCATCGAAGTCTCGAGAATGTCTCCAGCGTCTACGAAACCAAGAGCATCTTTCCGACGTTCCGATCCTCGCTCTTTGCTCTGAGACTCCGGAAGAGATTGCCAACGCATTTTCTGCAGGAGCAAACGACGTACTCACCCTGCCCGTTCGCTCCGGTGAACTGCTTGCTCGCATTCAAGCTCAGATGGCACTCAAACGGCATCATAGGCGCGACAGCTCGAACGCATACCGTAGCTATGAAAGCGAACTGAGGATCTCACCTGGCTCGTGTTATGCGCATATGGTCACTTCCTCATCATTCGGGATTACCGTCGTTAGCCACTCCGGCGTTCTTCTCTTTGCCAATCCTCGCGCGCATCAAATTACGGGATGCAACAAAAAGCAACTCGCAGGCAGCTCTTTAGTTGAGCTCTTCAAAGAGAGCGAGCGGGAGCCAGCCCGACAAATAGTTGCAGGCTTTATGAAGGATCGATATCCCCAAAACGTAGAACTCACTCTGACCTCAGGAGAGAACAGCGATCCTCGAGTCGTCGTAGGCTCCTTCGCTCCGGTCACCGGCAGTGAGCCATACGTGCTCTTTTCGTTTCAAGACGTTACGGAAAAGCGGCAAACGGAAAACGAACTGAGGAAAGCGCGGGATTTTTTGGCGTCTCTTATCGACGCCAGTCTTGAAGGAATCGTTGCTGCCGACGTCGACGATACGATCGTACTATTCAATAAAAGCGCGGAGCGAATCTACGGATTGAGCGCAGATGAAGTTCTCGGCAAAAGACGCTTCAAGTCGCTGTTTCCCAAGGGGGAAGCGGAACATGTTCGGGCGCTGCTTCACTCCGAAGAGCAAGGGGGAATCGGACGCATGGGCCCAGTGCGTATCGACATCTTCGATCGGCATAGTCAAAGGATTCCCATTTCGTTTTCAGCTGCACTGATCTACGACGAGGGCGTCGAGCTAGCGAGCTTTGGAATCTTCACCGATCTGAGAGAGCAAATGGTCATCGAAGAGCGACTCGCTCAAGCGCAAGAGAAACTCGCTCTTTCCGAGAAACAGATACTGATCGCGGAGCTCGCGGGAACGGCGGCTCACGAGCTTAATCAACCACTCACCAGTGTTTTGGCCTATGCAGAATTACTCACCCGAAGACTCTCCTGCGGATCTCCAGAGCACAACGCGGCCGCAGTCGTGGCTTCCGAGGCCAACCGAATGTCAGAGATCATCAAGAAAATCGGTAAAATCACAACGTATGAAACCAAGAGTTACGTGGGCGAACAACGGATCCTAGACCTCGAAAAAGCATCGGAATGAAGTTCGTCGGATGACCGGAATCAGACAGCCGCTGGACCCTCCATCCGCAAGCAGCTCTCTTCATACACTAGATGAACAGAGCGTATTCGACTGCATGCGTCTGTTGTACACGCGTCTTTCCGAAGATATGTGCGAGTCCGATCTTGCAGACGTGTTTATAGAAACAGTCGAGCCTCTACTCGTCGACCGACATATACTTTTGCGACTCATTTCCGGGGATCGCGGAGTTCGTACGTTCACCAGTGGACGTGGATCGCTGGCGGCAGATCGTCGAAACACAATAGAATTAACGACGAAAACCGTGACCGAATACCGACTTGATCCTCACGAGCTCGAACGCCTCGGCTTCCTTATCGTAAAGGACTACCGAGAGAGTTTCGAGGAATGTCGATATGGATTTGATATCCCTCTCTTTAGCGAGGGCGAAATAGCGGGAACTCTCTGCATCGAGTCTCCGGGGCGAGACAAACACGTCGATCGTGATCGCAGGCTCGTCGGGCAACTCGCGGTGCTCTTGTCGGTATCCATTCGAAATGTTCGCCTGAGTCAACAAACCAGATATCTTCAGGAGTACTCGAGCAAACTTCTCGATCATGCGCACGCGCCGATCGTGGTTCTCGGAAAAAAACGTGACATCAAGTGGGTCAATCGCACCTTCCTGAGGGTCACAGAACTTCAGCGAGACGAGTTGATCGGCCAGGAGTTCACTGCCCTACTCAGCGATGCAGACCGCCCTCGATTCCTACCCGCTTTCTTAGATGCACTCCGCGGCAGTTCGACCAGCACATTGGAAATGACTCTGCCGAAAGCACAGGGTGGGAGCGCTCGAATATCGCTAAACATCGCTTCGTTGATGCAGATGCACGACGACGCCGGCACCGTGATCATCATCGGGCAGGATATGACCGAGGTGCGTGAGCTGGAGGAGCAAATCGTTCAGGCGGAGAAGCTGGCAACCCTCGGCCAACTCGCAGCCGGCGTAGTACACGAGCTCAACAATCCCCTAACCTCGATTACGGTGTATGGAGAATACCTGAAACAGAAATACTTGCGTTTAGGACTAGAGGCAAAGGATGCAGAAAAGCTCGACCGCATCGTGCAGAGTGCAAATCGGATACTTCGGTTTACCCGGGATCTCGTGACCTATGCACGACCTTCGGTTGAGGAACCATGCCGCTTGTCGATCCATGACGCTCTGAATCAAGCGATCGTTTTTTGTGAACACATCCTGGACGAGTTCGGAGCACGCATCGAAAAGCGTTACTGCAGCGGGGAGGACGTCGTCTTCGGTGTCAAGAGTCCTCTGCATCAAGTGTTCATCAATCTCATCACCAATGCATGCCACGCTATGCCGGAGGGTGCTGGACACCTCGTCGTAGCAACGGAGCGAACAGAGACTCAGGTGGTGGTTCGGATCATCGACAATGGTTCAGGTATACCGAGAGACATTCAGGACCGTATCTTTGAGCCATTTTTCACGACCAAGGGACAGGGCGTGGGAACCGGACTTGGCCTTTCTATCGTCCGCAATATCCTGAACCAGCAGGGAGCTTCAATCTCCGTTCGCAGCGAACTAGGGGAAGGGACCTCGTTCTCGATACGTTTGCCGTTGCCGTCGGAGACGCGTCTCAAAGGCTCTGCAGACACAGAGGTAGAGCGAAAGATCCAAAAGCCTCAGGGGGAACTCTGAAGAATCGACACTGAGCTGTTCGACACTGAGCTGTTCGACACTGAGCTGTTCGACACTGAGCTGTTCGACACTGAGCTGTTCGACACTGAGCTGTTCGACACTGAGCTGTTCGACACTGAGCTGTTCGACACTGAGTGAAACAGGACGCGATGGGGGATCACTCGTCAGAAACGACCAGCTCTAATGAGTTCCCTCGGATTGAAACGCGATAGGCGGGCTGTGCTCCGCGCACGAACTGAATCGAGAGCTCTGAGTGGTCTCCTCGATTCAAAATCATCGATCGCTCGATCAGTGGGTGATTTCTGGCAATCGGACCCGCGCGATCAAGAGATAGCGCTCCGTGCGCCGTAATCGAGAACCCTCTCGCCTCAGGCACACCACGCAAAAACTCTACGGTGCGACTCATACGCAGGTGATACGTGCGACCGGCGGCGTCAGGGTCACCGAAACTCTGCGTAGCGCTAGCTGGGGGGGTCGGAGCCGCTCCACCTCGAACGTCAACGGCGTAGGGCGAGCCCTCAGGAAGTGAACGAGGCTCTTGTGGAGCTGGTGCGCCGTCAAGCGAGGGAAACCTTGGAGATGCGATCAGCCCCGAGCTCCTCTGTGGCTCTCCGAGAGCCGTCGGCATAGACGTCGGCACGGAAGCCGCCGCGGTGTTCGAACCTGAGGGCGCAGAGGATGAAGCAGCGACAGCCGGTGATGCGGTAGTCGGTGGTGGAGCCGCACTTCGCGTATCTTGAGAGGACAAGGATAGCGCATCGGCATAGCTCGGATCGGGAGCGGCGGATGGGGGAAGCTCTGGTTTAGACGGCCAAAAAGCGTATCCTGCGGACCCAACTCCAGCGAGCGCCAGTACGGCAAGAATGACTGGGCGACTTCGTGAAACACTTGGTGCCGGCTCCGTCCTACGAGACTGCCCCTGGACTCGAACCTTCGCGCGGCTGGTCTGCGGACGCTTCTTCATCGCGGCTTGCTTACGACGCGAGCGCATCTGCAACCCGGGGAAGAGCGACTTGGAGGGGAACATGGAACGCATTCGGTCAAAAGTCGGCTGAACGCGAATGAATCGGAACAATGCGCGTTGCTTCACGCCCGAAAGCAATCGAGCCCCTACCGCCGTCAACACACGCAAGACGGGCTGAATCCTCTGGAGAATCACGAGAAAGCCATTGCCAACCTGGACAACCGCAGTTCGCGCGTCTTCGAGAACTTCGCGACCGGTCTGGGCAGAGGACTCCTTGCTTGAACCGGTCAAGCTGCGCTGTGCATCCAAAGGTTCCCCTGAGCGAGATCTCTCTAAGTTCGCTAGAAACTCGTGGGGCACCTCGGAAGAGCTAGGTGCGGCATCCACCAGGCGTTCCTCAGTCGGTTGGATTCGTCCATCCCTGGATTCGGGCAGCGACCGAATGGGGTTCGCCTGTGCATTGGCCGCGACCCGTAAACCGAAGGGTAAGAGGGTGTCGTGCACGGTATCGTCGTGAATTTGCGGCAGGGTGGTCACGGAGCTCGCTTCACCGGACTTCTGTTCGCCAGAGCTCTCTTCACCGGATCTCTGTTCGCCGGAAGTTGGTTCGCCGGACTGCTCTGCGTCCCATAGAACACCGAGCAGGAGCCGGGGCACGTCACGCTCCATCCGGAGCTCGACCGTCTGCAGCGTGCCAAGCCGACCCTCCGCGCCTTCCCGAATGCCCATTCCAATACGAAGAAAAGGCAGTTCTTGCTCGACGATTAGACAGTCATCTACTCGATGCACTACCGATGCCAATATCGGGGTAGACACCCGCTCCAGGAAAAGCTGAGTTTCTTCGGCAAGATCTTCTTCCGGAGAAACAACCTCAGGACTCGGGGAATTCCAGGACGCCTCTCGATCCACAACCGGCTGATCCGAAGCGGGAATCGATTGCGGCTCAGTGCGAGTCGAAAGAGACCGCGAGGAGGCGGCCACAGACTGCGCCATAGGTTTACGAAGCGGCACATGAATCGACCCGTAGGAGGTCATCTGCTTGAGCACCATCGACTCGATCATCCGGCGAGAAGACGGACCTACATCGGTGAACCGGAGTCCAAATTCACCGGTGTGTCGGCCCCGATCGGCCGTCCACACTACTTCGGCTGCAGCCTCGACCACAAAGCGTTCGTCCTCCGGAAACGAGAATCTGCACCGGAAAGGTGCCCCCACCCGAGGCAACTGGGACGCTCTCAACGACAGACCACCCAGCCCCAGATTCACCCCGTCTACACCGAATGACTCTGCACCGAATGACTCTGCACGGTCCGACTGGGACAGCTCAACCGTGACTTCCCCCATCGGCACCCGGGGCGCCTCTTCGTTACGTCGCTCAATCGCGATCTCCATGATCACTCCCTCGCCCGTATCCCGTGCTCGGGCCTATGGGCCTACGCTCTACGTGTCGCGGAAGCTGAGGATTTCGTCCAGTTTTCTACGCCATCTCAGCATGGCACACGCTTGACCAGATACGTCCGCAAGTACAGTCTGAATGCGCTCCATGGGGATCCGATTGCGCGTTCGCTCGCGTTGGCGAGCACACCAGAACCTGAACATTGTCTACGAGTTCGATCAAGAACGCATCGTAATCGGCAGAGGCCCGCACACCGACGTTCGCCTCCCGCACCCCACCGTCGCTCTGCATCACGCGACGATTCGAACCGACCATCGAGGCACGGCGGCGGTCGACGAACACTCTCTCAACGGCACCTGGATCGATGATCGGCAGCTCGTCCCAGATCGCGCCAAGAATCTGAGGAGGAACGAAGCGATTCAGGTCGGCGGGTTCGAACTCTACGTTTCCCTCGGCGTGCCGGTAATCGAGAGCACATCCGTTGAACAAATCGAAGCCCATGCCCGATCTATCGCCTTTGCATTTCTAATTCCGGAACGCGCCCTGCCCTACTGCATATCGGAACCGAGCTCCGAATCGGTGCCTCTCGGGATAGAAGCCGCGTCAGACACGCTGCAACGAGCTGGCTACGCGCTCTCGCAGCCGCACGGCCCTCACGGCAGGGTCAGACTACTCGGGGGTCCGGGAGGGGCGAAAGTCAACGGCAAACCGGTACTATCGCGATGGATGCAAAATGCCGACGTGCTCGAGTGCGAGGAAACGGTGCTCACCTTGATCGACCCGCTGCAGGGGCAACTTCAGCAGAATACGGAACTCAAGGAGGAACACCTGGAGCCGCCCACCTTTTCGTTCGCGGCCTTTGAGCCTTCCGGCTGCCAGGTCGAACCAGCTCCTAAAACCGCTTCAAGTTCCGTCCAAGCTGGGCCCGGTCGCGAACAAGCAGACGCAAAGCCTACCGCTGCTCCAACGCGCAAACGACCAACTTCGCAAGCAGATTTGTTCTTGGTTGTGCTCGCGGCTGCCGTGTTCATCCTCAGCAGCATCGGACTCTTCGTGCTTCTCGGCAACGGTTAGTCCCGTTAGGATATGCAACCAACCCAAAATGAATCGCTCACCAAGCGCTACGTCAAAAGTCAGGAACTCGATGCTTCGATACGTATCTCTGGGTACTCTTTTTCTTGCGACAGGGTGCACGATTTTTCTTGCGACAGGGTGCACGATCACCACGCCGGGATCCTCGATCACCTATTCCAACGCTGCGAACGCGCGACCGGCAACCACCTCCGTTGCGCAACCCGCATCTCAGATGGTTTCGGGACCGATATCGAGCGACCCAAGGGAGGCGGTCAACCAGATCGATAGCCATTTGCGCTCGCAGGGCTTCTTGCGAGTTGGCCCGGTCAGCCACAATCCGAACATGCCGGTGGGCGGGCTCATCGCCTACGCCCTCAACGCTCAGCGGGGGCAGTGTTACATGGCGATCGCGGTGGGAGCTTCAGGCGGGAACTTGAACCTAGCGGTGATCGATCCAGCCGGAAACAACGTGGGCCACAACGTGCTGCCAGATGCTCATCCGTGGATCGGAACGTGCGCAACGCAGCAAGGCAGATACATCGCTCGACTTCAGCGAATTTCCGGTTCGGGTAGCTACTACTTCGCGCTCTATCAAGGACCTCGTCCCATCGATCTCAGCCATCTTTTTGGCGATAGAGGAGCCGCGCAAGTTCAAAGCGCCGCGATCGACCAGGCGACGGGACAGCGACTTGCATCGCTTGACGCTCAGCTAAGCCCGAGCGGTTTTCAGAGGACGGCTGAGCCCGAGGGAGTTCAGCTGAGCGAGAGCGAGGACCGTCGTTTCATCCTGAATCTTCAGCAAGGTTACTGCTACACCTTCGCGTCACTTGGCGGCCCCGGCGCGAGCGATACCGACGTGTTCGTCACGGACGGTTCCGGAAACCAGCTTGCCCAAGATTCAAGCGTGAATCTGGATGCCACCGTCGATTTCTGTCCAGCGTCCACCGGGACCTACGCTCTACGCGCGCTGATGTATCGCGGAAGCGGCCCGATCTTCATCGCTGCCTGGGCGAAACCGCAGCAGGCGGCCACGGCTTCCTCGGGGGCAGCAAACACCTCGGTCATCACTGGAGAATCCCACGCGGGTGCCAGTTTGGACGAGAACTACCGCGTTTTGGACAGCGAAATGCGGGCTCGAGGCTACGAGCCCATCGGAACTGCAAATCGAGGGAGCCTTGAGCACAACAGAGACCAGAACTTCTCGCTCAACCTCGAAGGTGGGAAGTGTTACGCGATTGTGGCTGTCGGCGACAACAGGGTGCGCGATCTCGATCTTTTTGTGCTGGACTCAAGCAGACGGGAAATCGATCGAGATATCGAAACCGACGCCCGGCCGATTGTGAGAGTGTGTCCCGAGCAGTCTGGTGCATTCACCATGAGGGTGCGCATGCACAACGGTCAGGGGGAGTTCCTGTATCAGCCCTATCGATGGCCCCGAGGGACGCGCGGTCCTTTTGGCCTGAACGGCCTGATCTACGTGCGCTTGGCTGAAGTCACGTCGCTGCTCAGCGTGGAAGGATTTGAGCCGGATCTCGATGCGGCTCCCGGCCGCGGGGTCTTACGCAGCGAAGGACAGTCGACGCAGCACTCGGTCGCGCTCGGGGAACAAGCTTGCTTCGCGGTTTTGGTCGTTGGGGGTTCAGGTCTACACGATTTAGACCTCTCACTCATCTCCGGGAGAAGAGAACTGGCTTCAGACGGATCCACCAATGCCTTTCCTACCGTTCGCCACTGCACCGATGCACCGGAGCGGCTTTCTCTCAAAATCGAGGCTCACTCTGGTGAAGGCGAATACTTTTACCAGATATTTCGACGCGCCAGCTAATGGTTTCGCTCCCAAAGCAGCCTGAGACCCTCCAAGGTGAGAAACTCGTCCACGGTTTCGATGGTACGGCTCTCAACCTGAATCAAATACGCCAACCCCCCGGTGGCGATCACCACACACGGATCACCGATTTCCTCTCGCAGCCGAGAGACCAAACCGTCGACCAGGCCGACGTAGCCGAAGACGATTCCTGACTGCATCGAATGAACCGTATTTCGGCCGATCGCGCGCATGGGTTTCGCAATCTCCGTGCGTGGAAGTTTTGCCGCTCGTGAAAAAAGAGCGTCAGCGCTTATCTGGACTCCGGGTGCAATGGCGCCACCCAGATACTCACCGTTACTGGAGATGCAGTCAAAGGTGGTCGCTGTTCCAAAATCCACCACGATCACCGCGCCTCCAACACTCTCATAGGCCGCCACCGCATTGACGATTCGATCCGCCCCAACCTCTCTTGGGTTCTCATAGAGGATGGGCATACCGGTCTTGATACCGGGACCGACCACCAGCATCTCGTGGCCGAAAGCACGCCGCACCGCCTCCACGAAGACATCGTTTAGAGACGGCACAACCGAAGCGAGGATGCTTGCTTGAACCTTAGGACGATGAATCCCGGCAAGGTCTAGCAGGCTGGTGATCAGGATATGGTACTCGTCGGTTGTGCGGCCCTTGGTCGTCTCTACCGAAAACTTATGGATCAGCTTCGCGTCCTCGTAGATTCCCAGAGCTGTTTGAGTGTTGCCGATATCGACCACAAGCAACATGAAGCGTCCTCGCGTGTGTTTCTGCCCGAACGGGCCGTCCAGAGCGGAGTGTAGTCCTGAGACAATCTAGTCAACCCCGCTACCGGCTTAATAAGTCGAAAGGAGAACTTCTAAGAAAAAACCGATCAGGATGAGCTTGACGGCTTTGGACGAAGCGCAAGCGTTCTTGCCATCAACTGACCAAAGGTCTCAGGCGCGGGTGCGGCGCGCTTCACTTGGGCGACCGGACTGGACGCTTGCAGGGGTTCCGGCTCAAACTTTGCAGGCTCAGACGGGGATGATTCAGCGACGGGTTGGTCCGCGTAGGCCTGCTCGACCCCAGCACGTTCTGCAACCGCCTGCTCCAAGACTGAGCGCGCAGCGGCCGGTGACTCTGCGATCTGCGGCGCATCCTCAGACCCTAAGTTGGCGTCGAGCTCGATTTCGAGGGTGTCGCCAAACATACCCTCACCCAAGATGTCCGGTGAGGAATCTTCGATCGGATCGGCTTCTGCAGGAGCCGAAACAGGAGCGGACGACGAGCGATCCGAGGGCTTTGTGTCTGGCGAAACTGGAACCTCCGACGTGCTCGAGAGGTTCTCGGTAGCCCCACGAGCCGCAATCTCCATGGGACTTCCAGGTCGGGTCGCGTTCGTTTTGGAGTCGATTGCCCTTGGCTCAACCGAGGCGATAGCTCCCGTCAAGTCAACCGGGTCTTGCGCATCGACCGGAGCCTGAACGCTCACCGGATCTTGCGGAAGAGGCGGGGTGTTTGCGAAGCGGCCCCTGGGCAGGGTTCGATTTCTCTGAACCCGGGCAAGCAGTTCCTCTAACTGTGAAACCGTAGTCACTTCTCCCCCGCTTCTAGTCTGCCCACGATCGAAGATACGTCGGTTCCCTCTCGAGACCACATCCATACCTGCTCGGCAATGCTCGGGCTCACCACGAGAAAGCGGAGCGAATCGATGGGCACGCAGGCAACTTCAGCGCCACCCAGAATGCTAAAGACGCCTCCGAGTAAAGCAGCAACCCCGAGGCGGCCTTCGTCTAGCTTTGGCCCTTCCCGCATCACGATCGCGAGGGCGTCGCCCCATCGCTCCGTGCTGAGTCGACCCCAGCCGAACACGGAAATTAGATCCGCCGCGCACTGGATCACATCGGCAGGAGCATGATCGGCAACCTCGCCGGACATCGATTTTTGGACGTCAGCGCCGATCTCCTTACCCATCTGGCGAACCGCGGTAAGGTCTCCGTGATGCACCGCTGCGGACACCAGTGGTCCAACGACGTTGTCCGATAGAACGAGTACTCGACCGCCATGCCGTGTACGTACCGCTCCTGCCGCCAGGTCGAACTCGTAGAATCCGCCGGGGTCAAAGCAAGGCTCAGCCATGCGTCTCATCCTCCACGATTGGGTTGAAAGGTACGACACAATGAGCCCGGATGAGTAGAAAATCCGGCAACTTTCTGCGCTGAAACTCCGTTTGCACCAAGCCAACACCCGAAAGGCCGAGGCGTTTGATACAAGCGCAGTTCAACTTCCCCATGCCAGGATACTCCTCCAGAACTCTTATGTTCCATGTAAGCCTTATTTTCCTTAGGATCGCGGGCATCCGAACGCTGGCCGTCTTCACCACACTCGGCCTGTGCGCGACGCAGCATCCGGCGCTGGCCCAAACCTTTCCCGGCGCCAAAGAATGGGCCGAAGCGATCGTCGAGAACGCAGAGCATCAACGCAAGTGGGCGGGTCCGCGAACGCCTTGGCCCGTCGAAAAGCCACGTCCAATCGGATTCTTTCGCGTTTCCTCATCGCTTGCTCCGGTTTCGGTTCACGCGCCTTACGGAACTTCTCAGAGCCACATCGAGCACGCTCTGGACGCACTGGAATCGGCGTATATGCAGACTAGAGCCGCCGGCTGGCCGGTCCCGTTCCCAGACGGAGCCCGAGGAGGCAACTCAGACTTCGACCTCTACCTCCACCCAAACGCGCATCCCCTCGGGGCCGCACACAGCGACGGTCCAATCGACTGGTTCCTACTCGACGCGGTGAGCTCCTTTGCGGAGGTGCGGCCCACATCGTCCCGTTCTGAGGCCTGTATCGTCTCCGCTTACGTTCAGGGAGTCTTGCTGCAGCAGGACCCCGCTGAGTCCGAAGCTTGGCGGCGTGCCACCGGCGACTACCTCGCCTGGAGAACCACCGGCGCGTACGGATGCGAAGGCTCTGCACTCGAGCAGCAAACCGAGCCATATCGATCGTGGATTCAAGGATCGTACGGTGAAGGGGCGGGCGGCGCGCTCATGCTCTCACTGCTTTCAGCCCGATTTGACTTGGGGGATGGGACGTTGGTGCGAGAGCTCTGGCAGCTCGCGAGACAGCATACTTGGGAGGGGGCCGGACTGCGTGCCAGTCCCGACCTATGGGAGGCGCTCGAGCAGATGGTCAAGATGCACTCTCAAAGCCTGAGCGAAGTGCTCGAACGACTGGCCATCGATCGCTTTCTCCTCGGCTACGACAAGCAGGAGCGACCGCTGCGCGACATCGTTGGGGGACTGCCTCCAGTGCCGGTTGCCTGGACGACCGAGTGGAACGCCCTGCCTGCACACGCCCCACCCGCAACTCCCGCCATCGGACCAGGAGGCAGCTACTACGCGTGGGTCGACGTCCGAGGCGCGCCTCGGGATCGAGAGCTTTGGGTTTGGTTGCGGGGAGAATACGGGGTTGAATGGTCGCTTTCGGCGCTCGGCCTAGGCGGGGACGGTCGCGAGCTCCATCGGATCAGCGCCCCCGCAACCCGAATACCGAGAGCCTTTTTGCCGGTGCAGATCCATGAGGGCACCGCGCGGGTGCTGCTCGTAGGGACCAATCTTTCCAGCCGCAGACCCGATGCCGACATTCCTGAGGAAAACCAGCGCTCCATGCGCCTGATCGTCGATCGCGAACAAAATCGGTAGGTTGTAGTAGGGGGAGCTTCGGCAGCGGGACGGCTGAGCAACACTCTGTTTTTGCAAACAGCATATCGAGTAAGTCGATGACACGTCATTTCAAGCACGCTCATCTAGAGCGCCCACGACGACAGTTATGAGGACCATGCGCTGACCTCTTGGATCTACTAGAGTTAGATTGATGCAACGCCACGTAAAACGCCTCGAAAGCCACTGACTTTGAAACTCAGAATCCACACCACTTCGTACCGTAATGAAGCACTGCGCACGCCGTCGACTTACGTAAGCAGCCCTCAGGCGTACGGCTGCAACGGTGTCGTCTGGCCACATTGGGCACTGTAGTTTCGCTACGTTGAGCAAGGCGCTACTTGATTGATGCAGGCACCGAAAGCCGAAACTGAGAAGAAAGCGCCCAAGGCACATCGATTGATGCAATCGATGAAGTCGCGCGCAAGATGGCCTCCGATTGAGCGGATTGAGATAGTCGATGACCGAGTATCAGAACCACACCTAGTATCAGAACCACTAGTCCAGGCGTATCATTGCAAACGCGAGTACTACAAACTTCGGCTAGAAAACGCGTCGAAGTTATGGCAATGGCTAGTATCGCTTATGAATCCAGAATCGTTCATCAAGAATGCCAAAACCAGCAGGAAGAAGAAAAAGAAAAGAGATACAGAAAGCCCACTCGACTCAGAAGATTTTGATCTATTTCGAACTTGTGCATTCGAATTCATTCGAAGCATAAATGAGGCAGAATGCGTTCTTGTACAAAACAAGTTGCCGGAGAGCAAAGTCAATTTCATCGACGCTACGACCGAATTGATGCAATTTTATCGACTGCACCTCACTCCAACGAGCGCCAATGTCTCTGATCTTGATTCGTTTGTTCGCCGCTTCATGCCGGTATCCAGTGCATCCTATAGCGCCTCAGATCTGCACTGGGAGCTGGCAATTTTATTGAATCTTGTCTTTGGCTATTGGAATCAACTCGACCTGCACTTGGCAAGCGCCTCCAGATTGGGAGTCCCTATGTCTGAGTCGCTTCGGGAATCCAAGAGCCTCTTAGATACTCAACTCGACTCGGTAATACGCGACGTAAATTCCACTATCAAGGATACATCCGACCAGGTAAGTCGAAATAAACAAATACTAAATGCGTGTTTCAGGGAGAAAAAACTCAGTCAAGAACGCGCATCGCAGATCTCAGGCCAGATTAATAAAGTTACAGCGCGTTTGGAAGAGCAAATCAATACACTCGTTCGAGTCGACCAATCTATCCAAACGTTGAGCCAGGAGATCACCAGCGCGGTAGAAACGACTAAGGATCGCGCTCTGCAACGTATACAAAGAGGTGCACGCCGCTGGGTCAGCGGAAGGAGGCAAACAGAGGATGCGAGCGCGCGGATCATCCAGAAGAGCATGCGCCGTTGGCTAGCTCAGATTCACCGGCATCAGGCGCAGCAACGTCAGCTGCAGACTACGGACGAGAGTGGAGCAGATCGGTTTAGTGCAGGACACAATGTGGCTTCTCGCGACTCGACTGCGTCAAGTACCCCCACTGCTGCACCTGTTTACAAAGCCCATCCCAAGCTAGTGCGCCCACTACGAACTCCGCCGAAGAGCAGTCCTCCTCGGTCAAAAGCTGCACCTGCCTCTTTGCGGCCTCCGCAGCCTCGTCCAGCGTCGCGCTACAGGGTTCGCTTTGCGGGCCCGCGCGATCAGCTCATCGATCGCTTTTATGCGGGTTTGACGGTGAGCCCCGAACAGCGAGCACGTCTTGAGCAGCGGATAGTCCGTGCGGTCGAGCAAGGCCGCAGTTCATTGATCCGGGATCATGTGCTCCCTGACTTCTACAAAAACATACCTATGCAGCACGACACTGCCAGCAATACTGCAGTCTTCTACTCGGTCGACCAGGTATCCGGCGATATCATCGTCTACGCGATCGCTGCCCACAAAGGCCGAGGGAACAAAACCTATGTGGGTCAATGCTTCAATCCCAGCACCCATAGGTATCAGCGCTTCCGGATCCGACTTGATTCATGAGCACTGCAGCCTGACTGAGTTAAGGATGCAAACCCTACGCCTCACTCCTGGGGCGTTCCGAAGGAGGTACCGCAGTTGGCACAAAAACGGGCCCCTGGCGTGCCCTGCGTTCCACAGGCCGGGCAGAACTTTGGAGCTACCGCCAGCTGAGCGCCGCAGTTCGAGCAGAACTTGCCGGGGGGAACATCGGCGCCGCACTCCGCGCAGCTGACCAAACTAGAGGCGCCTGCAGCGGGCGGAGCGATGGGTTGCTGTGGTGCAGGCCCCTGCTGAAAGGCTCCCTGAAAAGCGCTTGCAACCCCGAACCCCGCACCGAGTCCAGCGCCCGCCATCATCGCGCCTCCCTGGTCTCCGGCGCTCCCCCCTTGCGCCATCCCTTCTCCTGCTCCGATCATCGCCTTACCCGCAGCGAACTGACCGAAGTTGCCCTGCGCCAGCTGTTGAACATAGCGCGCGTCGTTTCCAAAATCTTGGTCGAGCTTAAACTGACGTTGCTGAGCGAGAGCCTGCGCTTCTGAGACTCCGATATTCGCCACCCGAGCCGCCCGTTTTGCCGCTCCGAGTTCCGCCTGGGCGGACTTGAGTCGTTCTTCATCCTCAGCGGAGAGGTTGATTCGAAACTGTCCGATCTCGACGATGCGAACGCCGATGTTTTCGAGACTAGGAGAACGCTGCAAAAACGCTTCAGCGAGTCGGTTCTGGAGCGGCATCAACTGCAGCAGGGACTTTTGCTCCGAGATGCATACTTCGCCGATGACCGAGGTCACGCTATTCATGAACACACCAGCGATCCATTTCGTCACCTCGGCGTTCTCTCCTGGAGCGTTCACACCGACGTAGTTCACGATAAAGCGTTCGGGGTCGACGATCTGCAGCGCCATCGAGCCGTAGATTCTCGGCGTGACCATTTCCCCGAGCATGGGGTCTTCCATGTAGCCGAGGGAGTCGCCAAAGCGCACGTCGTAGACCGGCTTCATCGTCACGAAGAAGAGATCGGTCAGGAAGACGTTGCTTCCCGTCACACGGTCGATGAGGCGCCCAAGAAAAGGAATGTTTTCGGAAGAAAGGGTGTGACGCTGGCCTGAACCTGCGGTGCGTAGCGTGCCGATGATCGATCCGTCTCGAAAGAATACCGCGGCTTCATCGGCATCGACTGTCAGCTGAGACCAATTGGGCAGGGTACTTTCTGGATGCTTGTAGACGATCCGGTCCTTGTGCTCATCCGGACGCTGAACCAGTATTTCCCGGACGCCCTTGGTGACGAAATCGAATATTCCCATGCCGCCCTCTACCTCCTCGGCGTCTGCGCGCCCCGGCCTCTGTGATACTAGTTCTTTTGATAGAGACGGGCCATTCGCGTGAGCGCGGAGCCAACCGAGCATCAAAGCCAGCAACGTTTGCGGGTTCAGCAGGGTGTGTCCAGGCACGATAGGCCGATAGGATTCCCCCCGCTTGACGGGTCGAGTTGCTCCCGACATAATCCGGCGGCTCTAACGTAGAAATGCGAGTTTATGGCTCTTCATCCCGAACTCAAGACGGAAATCGTCGCTCAGCACCGAACTCACGAAACGGACACTGGCTCGCCAGAAGTGCAGATAGCGCTCATGACGGCGAGGATTTCCAGAATCACGTCGCATCTCGGAGAGAAACATCAGAAAGACACCGCTTCGCGACGTGGTTTGCTGAAACTGGTGAGCCGACGCAGGAGATTGCTCCGCTACCTTCGAGGCCAAAGCCCAGAGCGCTATCGCAGTCTGATCAACAAACTTGGGATCCGTAAGTAACCCGTCTAGGGTGGATCTACGCCAGAATCGAACTCGTTGGTATCGGACGACCAGGGAGTTGTAAACCTCGCGCGAACCTTCAAAGGTACGTGTTCGACCCAGTAAGTCCGAGATCGCTAGCCACAGTTATTAGGAACCAGGGCGCGCAAGACTGCGAAGATGGGTTGTTCGATCTTCGCCTCGAGGACTTCTATCAGAAGTCTTGGAACCGAGGACCGAGCCCTTGCTTCGCTGGTCATAATTCGCCCAGTACCGGGAGCAGAACACTGCACCGGAGGAGATGAATATGATCATCAAGGAATCGGTGAAGATCGGATCGACGGACGTCACGCTCGAAACGGGACGTATTGCAAAACAAGCCTCTGCGGCTGTTCTCGTCTCCTGCGGGGAGAGTGTTGTTCTGGTCACGGTGGTGGGCGCTTCTCAAGCGCGCCCGGGCACGGACTTTCTACCGCTCACGGTAGACTACATCGAAAAAACCTACGCGGCCGGCAAGATTCCGGGCGGTTTTTTCAAGAGAGAAGGCCGTCTCCGCGAGCATGAAATCCTCACCTCTCGACTCATCGACCGCCCCTGCCGACCTCTGTTTCCCGATGGATATCGGGCTGAGATTCAGGTCGTGGCAACCGTTCTCTCCGCCGATCGAGAAACGCCCACTGACGTCTTGGCGATGCTCGGAACTTCTGCTGCATTAACGCTGAGTCCTATTCCCTGGGCCGGCCCCATTGCCGGGGTCCGAGTGGGTCGTGTTGATGGTCAACTCATAGCCAATCCAACGTTTTCCCAGTTGGAACAAAGCGACTGTGAACTTTTGATCGCCGCGTCCAAAGACGCGATCGTCATGGTCGAAGGCGGCAGCGTGGAGATGCCGGAATCTGAACTGATCGAAGCGATCTTCTTCGGGCATGAGGCAGTTCAAGACTCCCTGGCGCTTATGGAACAGATGCGAGAGGCCGTCGGCAAAACCAAGTGGGACTTCGAGCCGGCTCAGCGAAATCCAGCCATCGATGAACAAGTGGCCGACTTTGCGCTCGATGGCGTTTTGGCAGGGTGCAATATCGCCGAGAAGCACCCGCGCTACAGCCGATTCAAGGAGATAAAAAAGAGCTGTGTGAGCGCGCTCTCCGAGAAGTTCCCCGAGCAGGAGGGTTCCATTGCGGAAGCCTACGAGGCCCTGCGCTATCGAACGATGCGGAGCCAGATCCTCGACCAGCAGCGTCGCGTTGACGGACGAAACTTGCGCGAAGTGCGACCCATTTCAGTCGAGATCGGCTGGCTCCCCCGAACCCACGGCTCCGCGCTCTTTACCCGGGGAGAAACGCAGGCGATCGTGACGACGACGCTGGGAACATCTCAGGATGAACAAAAGATCGATGGCCTCACCGACGAGTACTGGAAGCGGTTTCTTCTGCACTACAACTTTCCGGCCTTTTCGGTTGGAGAAACGAAGCCACTACGCGGACCTGGCCGAAGAGAAATAGGACACGGCAACCTCGCTGAGCGTGCACTCGCGCGGCTGGTCCCTGATGCGGAGTCTTTTCCGTACACGATCCGTATTGTTTCTGAGATCACTGAATCCAACGGCTCGTCATCGATGGCCTCCGTATGCGGCGGAACGCTGGCCATGATGGATGCTGGGGTTCCGATCGAATCTCCGGTAGCGGGGGTCGCGATGGGTCTGGTCAAGGAGGGCGAAAAGTACGCTGTCCTTACCGACATCCTGGGTGACGAGGATCACCTGGGCGATATGGATTTCAAAGTCTGCGGGACTCAGAAGGGCGTCACCGCGATCCAAATGGACATCAAGATCGATGGCTTAAGTCGAGAAATCATGACCGAAGCCCTGCAGCAAGCGTTGGAGGCTCGGCTACATATTCTCAAGTGTATGAACGAGACGATCGCGAAGCCCCGCGAGGAACTCTCAGCCCACGCTCCTCGAATTACCACCATCAAAGTAAAACCGGATCAGATCCGATTGGTCATCGGTCCCGGCGGCAAAATGATCAAGGCGATCGTGGATCAGACTGGGTGCAAGATAGACATCGCGGACGACGGAACCGTCTCGATCGCCTCGTCAGATTCTGCTGCAGTGAGCAAAGCACTCGAAATCATTTCAAATCTGACGACCGAGCCCGAAGTGGGAACGAACTATCGAGGCACGGTGCGACGCGTAGAGCCCTACGGAGCGTTCCTCGAGATCTCTCCAGGAAACGACGGGCTGCTCCACATTTCCGATATGGCTTGGGAGCGGATCGAGCGAGTTGAAGACCTGATGAATCTTGGCGACGAGGTAGAGGTTCAGGTCACAAACATCGATAAAGACGGTAAAATCCGGCTCTCTAGAAAAGTGCTACTCGAAAAGCCCGAGGGCTGGGAAGAACGTCCAGAAGAAGAACGCAGGCCTCCTCGTAGAGAGGGACGCGACCGCGACGGGCGTGACCGCGATGGAAGGCGCCGATTTCGGGATCGAGATGGTGACGGCACGCGGCGAAGACGAGAACGCCCAGAAGATGGGGAGCGATCCGACAGAAGACAGCGACCTGGCAGAAGCGAAGTTGGCGGCGACAACCGACCGAGCCAGAGGAGAGAGTCCGGCGAGAGCACGCCGAATGAGAAGCAGAGCGACGGCGAAGACAACGGTCCAGGGCGACGCAGGCGACGCAGGCGACGGCCTTCAGAAGGCGGCGAAGACCGAACGGCGTCGAGCAGTCAAGCCGACCCGATCGAGCATGAATGATCCGTTCGAGCATGCACGACACCGCCGCATCCAACCTTGCACGGATAGATCAGTCGGTGACTGTTGGGGTCGGCATTCATCTCCTACGACCCAAAATCGTCGGCGTACCGCGATATCAGACCTCAGGGGCGAGTGGTCTCGATCTCCAAGCAGCCATTGATGCTCCGCAGAGCGTGGCTCCTGGAAAGCGAGTTCGCATACCCACAGGTATCGCGGTTGCAATACCCCAAGGCTACGAGGGTCAAGTTCGGCCTCGGTCGGGATTGGCATTCCGGCATGGGGTCACGGTACTCAACGCACCTGGAACAATCGATAGCGACTACACCGGCGAGATCGAAGTGCTTCTGGTCCATCTCGGATCTGAGCTGGTTCAGTTAGAACCCGGACAGCGAATCGCTCAGTTGACCTTTGCCCCCGTCGTTCAGGTATCTCTGAACCTCGTGCATGCTAGTTCAGAACTGGGTATAACTGGCCGAGGCACCCAAGGATTTGGCAGCACCGGAGATTGAGAAACCCACATCACAGCCGAAGTTCATGCTGCGAGACTCCCCGAAATTAGCGATCGCTCGAACCGAGACGGGTAGGTAGCGGACCCGTTCGATGGAGGACCTGTTTGAAGCAGTATCGGAGACGACGGGGACCACCCAGCTTGATCGGGCGCCAACATACAAAGGCCCGTTTCCGGGGGAGGTGCTGGGTGGGCGCTATGAGCTCGATGATTTCTTAGCGGACGATCCGTTCTCCAATAAATATCGGTCATTCGACCGAGTGACTGGGGAGTGGGTAGTGGTTCGAGTGGTGCGCAGTGCACTGGTCCCAACGGAGAGCGACCGAAAGCGCTTTCTTAGACACCTGCAACCCGCAGTAGGCATCGGCGGAGCGCGTTTACTCGGACTGCGCGATGCCGGTCGAGAACATCGGAGGGTCTACACGGTCGAGCCCATGCCTTCTGGAATCCCTCTCGATCGCATCCTGCAGGTCCACACGCCGCATCCCAGAGTGCTGTCCACCCAAGAACTCTTGCCGATCCTCGAGGGGATTGACGCCGCACTTAAAGCGATTCCGCATCCGTTGCAGCACGGGGATATTCGACCAGAGAACATTTGGGTCGACGGTGCGAGCACCGCGGTGGCAGGCGCTTTTCTGGTGCCGGCACTACCCTCTCGAGCGATACGGCAAGCGATCTCCGCAGCCAACTCCAAGGCGTTTCGGTGTGCTCCCGAGACGTTGCAGGGTCATCCCATCCCCGCATCCGATCTATTTGCTACGGCAAGCTTGATATTCCAATCGCTTACCGGCTCATCTCCTACGCGCTTGGGGCTCTCTTCGAACGAGCCCGAGATCGGCTATGTAGAAGCCGCCCTATCCCCTCTGCTGCACCGCAATCCTGAAGCAAGGCCGACTAGCTTAGATGCTCTGGTCGGGATGCTTGCACGACAAGCAGGGCCCTCAACCTCTGGTCGGACCTCACACTCTTTGGATGCTCCATCAGAAAAGCATCGGCGAGTCAGCACGAGTGCACACGTCGCTTTACAGAGTGCTCAGGCCCAGAGTGAAGAGTCTGCCGCCACACTCGATGAAGTGGAGTTCCGGGCGGACCCACGACGCGATCACGTCAAGACCACCAGTCCAGCTTTAGGCAACGCGCGACCCATCGTGGGTGCAGGGCCAGAAAGCACCCGACAGCTCTCGATCGAAGAGCTCGAGGCGATGCAGATCGAATACCAACAGTCGAAAAACCGAACGCCGTCAGACCATCGGCAGGCCCGACAAAAGCACTCAAAGCATGTAGACCTAGGAAGCGCCTCCTCGTCAAGGAATGCCGCGCGAAACACTACTCAAGGCAGACACGATTCACTTGCTCGAGCGGTGCAAGAAACCGAGCCGAGGCTTCGGACGATTCGAAAGCAACCTCGGGTACGCGAGGCACCAAAGAGTCAAAGGTTGCGTGGGCGCCCGCGGTCCAGGAGGTCAGAGCGTGACAAAGCGCTGAGAAGCATATCCTTCCTTACTCCCAGATACTGGAACACCCGGCTTAACAAGAACGCTACCTTGGTCGTCGGTTCGATCGTCTTAGGGCTCGTCATAGTGTCAGCGAGTTTGTGGTTCGTCAGGCACCAGAGAGAAACCTATCGCATCGAGCGAGAGCAGCGGATCGAGCAGCGGATCGAGCAGCTGAGACGAACGGAACCGGGCCTTTTGAGTGAGGATGAACGGCCAGGTTCCGCTGGTCTCACCCCTTAGAGCTATCTTGTCTCTCAGGCTGGCGTTGCTCCTTTGGACACTGCACCAACTTTTCGGACACTGCATCGCACGCAGCGTACTTTAAGACGACTCCGTCATTCCCTCGTCGATGAGTTTTGCGATCGTCTTCTTCTCCGCGGCGCCGACATGCCTCGATACGACAACTCCGCCGGAAAAAACACATAGAGTAGGCACGCCGCGCACATCGTACTTCTGCGCCAGACCTGGGCTTTCATCGATGTCGAGCTTGGCCACCTTCGCGCGGTCTTGATACTCATTTGCAAGCTCGTCTATCGCCGGAGCGATCATCTTGCACGGACCACACCAGGTCGCCGTAAAGTCGACCAGCACCGGAACGCTAGACTTTAGAACCGTGTCTTCGAAATTGAGCTCATTGACTTGGAGGGTGTGTTCTGAGGACATTTCCTACTCCCGATATCGATAAATAGTTTTCGCAAGGGTTCCATCTCGAACAGATGGAACAAGCGACTGTGTGCGTCTACGGTGTTGTGTAAGAACCATCTGCACAGCTGTCAATGGCTCTGAGGTCCGCAGCATGGTACCGTTGGCATTCCGGTGGGGGGCCAATGGTGAGCGCGAACCGCATGTTTTTGTCGCAAGATGCTCTTGATGCTTGGCTATCGGAAGAGCGAGCCACCGTAAATCAAGACGTCATGATGGTACAGGACGGGTTGCGATTGATCCTGAAGTCAGCAGTGCACTTCGTTGAGGAAGTGACCGGATCAGAGGACCTGAGCGGTCTGGTTGGCAAGGTCAAAGACGTGGACCAACTGGAGATTCTAGGCGCCGAACACTACGCCGATTCTGTAGTACTCGGGGACAACGCGTATCGAGTGGTCGAAGGATTCGTGGGCACGCCGGCCTACGACCAGGATGTTTCTGCCGATGGAGCCCAAAGCGGCTTTCAGGCTCGTCAGATTTGCGGTAGCGAGTCCCGACACGATGACGGGGCGAGAGGCAGTGAGGTACCTGCTGGCACAGACCTACGATCAGCCGCTCAGGCAGCCCTCGGCGAAGTACCCAAAGACGAACTCGACATGATGGCTCAGTTCTTTCTCCGCTCCCGCTGAGCGGAAGCGTCCGACCCAATCGGATGGAACACACCTCGAACACAGGGAGTAGCCAGCGATGCTAGTTTCAAACCTGTTCCTGATCACCGCCGCCTTGTACGCGACTTCCTGCAGCTTGTTCCTCGTACACCTCGCTAGGGGAACGGCACGCCTTGCGAGATGGGCGGTTCGTTTGCTGTGCGCCGCCACCGCTGCGCACCTAGGCTTCGCCTCTCTGGAACTCTACGTATCTGGTCTTAATCCAGTCGCAGACATCCACAGCTCTCTCGCACTCCTCTCACTGCTGATCGTTTGCGCCTTCCTACTTGCCTTACTACGCTACCGCATCACTGTACTCGGTGCGTTTCTCACCCCGCTGACGCTCCTGTTTTTTTTGGGAGCAGGACTCGACCGCAGCGTCACGGAAGTCCCAGCCAACGTGAGGTCGGCTCTGCTTCCGGTACATATCGGCGTAAACATCCTTGGGGTGGTCGCCTTTGCGTTGGCCGCAGCCTCGGCGACAGCCTACGTGCTCCAGGAACGTATGCTTCGTCAAAAGAGATTGGGGGGATTATTTGAACGATTGCCGTCACTAGACGTGCTCGATTCCCTTGGCTTTCGACTGGTTCTCACCGGCTTCCCTCTGCTCACGGTCGGGCTTATCACCGGAACGATTTGGGTGGTCCAAAGTGAATCGATCAATCTGAACGCCACCCAGGGATTTGCGGTCATGGCGTGGTTGATGTTCGCCGCAGTGCTTCTCTTGCGAATCGCTGTTGGTTGGCGGGGTCGGCGCGCTGCGATCGGCACGATTCTGGGCTTCTTGTGCGCGATGCTCGTGCTGGCCGGCTACTTGCTGCGATCTGGAGGCCTCTGAACGTGGTCGAACTCTTCGTGGTCGGGCTGAGTCATCAAACAGCGCCTCTAGAGGTTCGCGAACGGTTGTCCATCGGAGCAGATCGCCTTTCTTGGGAACTGGAGCGGGTCAGAAAGGTCACGGCAGTGCGAGAGGCGATGCTCATCTCTACCTGCAACCGAGTTGAACTCTATGCCACCGCAGAGAACCTGTACTCCGCAGCCGAGCACGCTCGGTCCTACCTGGCTGAGCGGGCCCAGGGACTCTTCACCGAGGAGATGCTGTACTTAAAGCGGGGAAAGGAAGCCATACGACATGCCTTCCGAGTCGCGGCTAGCCTGGATTCGATGGTGGTCGGAGAGCCTCAAATCCTAGGTCAGTTCAAGGAAGCGTTCGATGCAGCCGAAGCAACCGGCTCGATAGGAGTCTTACTCGATCGGTGCATCACCCGAGCGTTTTCGGTCGCTAAGAAAATCCGGACCGAGACCTCGATCGCAGCAGGCTCAGTCAACGTAAGCTCGATCGCTTGCGACTTAGCCCGAAAAATCTTTGGGGATCTCCGCGGACGACGTGCGCTTCTACTCGGAGCTGGCGATATGGGAGAAGCGGCCGCAAAAAGCTTGGCCAGCACTGGAGCACACCTCACGATCATCAATAGGAGCTCCGAAAAAGCCCGTAGCCTTGCCGTATCCTGCGGGGGCGAACCAAAAGGTTACGAGCAACTGGCCTCGGAGCTTGTCAACGCCGACGTCGTGATCACTTCGACCTCGAGCAGTCAGCACGTGATCACAGCAGACCTGATGAACGACGTGAGCCGAGCTCGGCGACACCGTCGACTGTTCTTGATCGACATCGCAGTTCCACGCGATATCGATCCAAAGGTGAGCGAAATGGAGAGCGTGTTCCTGTACGACGTGGACGATCTCCAGCAGCTTGCTGCGGAGAATCTCGCTGCCCGAAAACAGGCTGCTGAAAAAGCCGAGGCGATGGTGCTCTCAGAGGTCGATCTCTTCGAAGAGTGGCGCCAGTCCCTTGCGCTCACGCCAACGATCGTCGCGCTGCGAAACCAATTTCAGTATGTGGTGCAGGCCGAATTAGAGCGCACGCTGCCCAAGCTGCCCGAGTTAAGTCACAAACAACGCAATGCACTTCACAAGATGTGCGAGGCCATGGTGAATAAGTTGCTGCACAGCCCTCTAACTCGACTGAAAGACAGCGGAGCACATCGCGATGGTGCACGTCTCGTCCACGCCACTCAGGAACTCTTTGAATTGAGAGGCGAGACGGGCTTGACCTCTTCCCCAGAAACCGAAGTCACATCAGAAGAATCCCCAGCACTGACCACAGCGAAAAGCGGAGAGTCCTCTTGAAAATCCGAATCGCAACGCGAAAAAGCACGCTCGCGCGCACCCAAACACGCTGGGTGGCCGATCGATTGGCCGATAGTTTTCCCGGCATCGAGGTGGAAGAGGTCCTCGTCATGACCGCCGGAGACAAAGTCACCGACCGGCCACTTCAGGAACTCGGCGGAAAGGCGCTGTTCGTCAACGAGGTAGAGCAAGTACTCATCCGTGGAGAGGCCGACTTCGCGGTCCACTCGATGAAGGATATTCCGGGCGACACACCTCTTGCAGAGGGCATGAAGATCCTTTGCGTGCCAAAGCGGGAGGAGCCCTTCGACGTGCTCGTAACCGAGGAGGGAAGCAGATTCGATTCTCTCCCGCCGGGTGCTCGAGTGGGCACCACCTCACTCCGTCGGTCCTGTCAGTTGAAGGCACGAAGACCAGACGTTTCGTTCTCGACGCTGCGGGGAAACGTCGATACCCGACTCAAGAAACTGCATGAAGGCGCCTATGCCGCGGTGGTACTTGCGGCAGCTGGCCTAAAACGTCTGGGACTTTATCCGTCAAACTCCATGTGGGTGATACCGCCAGAGCTCTGCCTTCCGGCGGTGGGTCAAGGCGCACTGGCCATCGAAGGCCGAGCGGACGACGAGCAGCTCAAAGCGCTTCTGGATCCTCTAGAGGATAAAAAAAGTCGAATCGAGACAGACGCCGAGCGCGCCATGCTCCGAGAACTGGAGGGCAACTGCCGCGTGCCGATCGCTGGCTTCGCTAGGTACGACGAGACTGCGTCGATGCTTTCGCTAGAGGGGATGGTTGGGTCAAGCGATGGAACCCAGATACTTTCAGCCGGGAGTGAGGTGTATCTTAAGGGTAGCGATCTACGAAAAGAAGCACGCTCACTGGGTGAGGAAGTAGCGCGCAATCTGAAGGCCAGGGGAGCGAGCGCCCTGATCCAAAAAGCCTATGTTGCTGCAGCCGAGCAGCGTCAGAGCAACGGAGGAGGCAATCGAGACCCGTTCAAGTGGATCGGCTACAAGTAGAAGCAGTCCGGTTAGCACCGCTCCAGCGGGCCTATGTCGGCCCAAACAGCTGCTTGCCTCCCATGCTCGTCGCTTGAAGTAGCCAAACTACTCCTGCGCTCCTGTGCTTCCGGGGCGCTCGCTGTTTCGACCAACCTAGGCCCCCTGGGCCGTGGTTGCTGAGTCGGCCCAAACAGCTGCTTGCCTCCCATGCTCGTCGCTTGAAGTAGCCAAACTACTCCTGCGCTCCTGTGCTTCCGGGGCGCTCGCTGTTTCGACCAACC
>JBCCEA010000010.1:0-130373 GCA_039030515.1 Myxococcota bacterium
CCAAAGATAGGGCAAAAGGCCGATACATCCGCCGACGATCGCGTGTAGGCACCCGGTGCGGCCGATGCGGCTCGTGCAAACTAGATGCAATAAACGAGGAAGAATGCATAGGGCCGCCACGAGGGCGATCACCGGATTGGCCGCAGCAGACAAGCCGAAGAAGAGTCCTGCGTTCATCCAGGCGCCTTTGGGCGAAGGTGCCGCCGGGCTTTGTAGAATGCGAAACATCTTCGCCAAGCCGCAGAGGGCCAGCAGCGTCGCGAGCGGGTAGACCTCGGTTCGCGTGGCTGGCTCCCAAAAGACGGCATGCGACAGGGTCACCAGCAAGAAGAGCAGACGGTAGACCGAGCGAAGCATGCTTGCGTGCCGAGAGGACGGACCTGGATCTGCCTGCGTCTGGTCTGTACGCCGTCGGTCCGCGGCGCCGAGGTCGGCAAGCGCGAGGATCGGCCAAACGAAAAGCGAGGTGGCGAGGGCCGAAAGTAGATTCAGGGCTTGCGGCTCGTCCACGGGCCACAGTCTGCTCGCGAGATGCCCCAACAGGGTATGCAGTGGCTGACCCGGCGGATGTCCGAGCCCAGGCAGCTTGGCGACTAGGGCGAGCTCTGCACTGTCGTAAAACATCAGGCCTGGCGCGCCGCTCACCGAGTAGTACCCAAAGAGCGTGAGGCATGCGGTCCAGCCAAGTCGCACTGAAGATACGGAGCGTGAAAGCGTACTCCAGGGCGTCTTGTGGTTCACCGCCACACTCCGCGCGCAAGGCCGTTCACCGGGAACCTCCGCTGCTCGACCTAGATTCGGTCTGCAGCGGTCGATAGACCTGCATCACCCCTCCGCTTGAGGCGACGAGGAGCTGCACTCCCCAAATCACGAGTGAGGCGGCAAGGGCGTCTGAACGAGGCATGTCGAGCACCAATCTGCAGAGCTCGACGAATGCTGCTTCACGGGCACCGGCTCCCCCGACCGTAAAGGGGAGAAAGGAGGACGCGGCAGCGATCGGCAAGATGACAACGGCTGCTGCCAAGGTGGTCTGCGGCGCGATGCCGATGAGGATCACGTATCCCGTGAGGGCAACCCCGACTTGAACCGCCAGGGAGAGCAGTAGGGCAAGGCCCACCCAAATCGGCCTTTGGACGCTCGAGATCTGCTGCAGGGCGGCTTGAAATCGGCCGGGAACCCATGTTCGGACTCGACCGAGTAAAAGGGGCAGCGCCGCGCCCGCGATGCCAACGAAGATACCGGCGATGGAGATCATCGAGATATGAACTCGCTCGACCTGAATCGAGCTAGCGACGTCCCCTGAAAGCGAAAGCAGAGCGGCCGCGACCAAGATGAGGAGCCCCGAAAGTCCGGACAGTCGCTCGAGAAAGACGGTGGTGATCGAGGCGAAGGTGCCGCCCCGAGTAAGGGTGCCGTTCGAGGTAGGGGCGTTGTGTGAAGTCGCAACCCCGCCCGAAGTCGCAACCTCAACTGAGGAGAAGTGCTTGCGGGTGGCGAGGCCGCGCACGAGATCGCCTCCTACGCCTCCCGGCAAGAAGGAGTTGTAGAAGAAGCCCACAAAGTACAGGTGCAGAAGTCGCCCAAACGGCGGCGCACTACTGAGGCCGATCGCGAAAAAGAGCACGCGCCAACGGAGCGTGCCGATCGTCAGATTGAGAGTCACCATTCCGACCGCAAGGGCGATATGACTGAGGGGAATGCGGCCGGCCGATTCAAGCGCGGGCCTCAGGTCCACCACGAAGATGAGATAGGCGAAACCCAATGCGGTTCCAAGCCACTGGAGGAGCCTCCAGAGTCGCCTCGAATGAAGCCTCGGGAACGCTTTCGGTTGTGGAAACTTGGCTTCGCTCACCGGAATTCTATCGAGTGATGCACGCTCTCATTTGCGGGAACATGGATCACTCTACGGGCTGTTCGGTTCTGCGACCGGTCTTGGCAGCGTATGGTGACAGCGCCGGCCTGGACCTGCAGATTGCGAATCGGCGTCGATCCGACCTGTCGACCGTTGACGGTAGCGCGGCACTGCGGAGTGGCATCGACACTGAGGGTACCCGTCGCCCCGTCGCTTGCGGCTTTTGAAGCTTGGTGTTTCCGCGGCGCGTCGCGATCGGCGGACTGGTCGCGCGTCAGCCTGATCTCTGCCGCCCGAGTCTCTCCCTTTTGGAGTCGCAATCCCGAGGTTTGTGTCAGGTAGCCCCCACGGGAAATACGGACGCGACGGCGACCTGGAATTAGCCTGAGGTCCCAGGGACTCTCGCCCGGGTAGGCGCGTTCGTCGATGGTCAATTGCGCATCGGGAGGATGCACCACGAGGAGAAGACGGGCTTCATCCTCGCCGCCGGCAGTGGGCCCTAGCAGGATGGGCTCGAGTTCGATGTGCTTTGATTCAAACGCCCCGGACTCCAGGTTCACTACGAAGGTAGCCGGCTCAAAATCGTCTCGCACCAAGACGATTTTGTGGCCCACGCCGGGGGTGAGCTCTGAAATCGTGGTCGGGGTCCGCTCGCCGGTGCGGTGGCCGTCGAGCATGACTTCTGCGCCTTCGGGGCTCGTCTGAATCCTCAAGACGGCCATCGCTTCGATCTCCATCGCCTGCAAAGTCATGCGTACCGGAAGGTGACTGCGGTCTACCGTGACCTCTTTGCGGGCCGGACGATATCCCTCGCGAGTCACGCCGATCGCGTAGGTTCCAAAGGGTAGACTCCCAAGGGACACTGGAGTTCGATGAGGTGTCAGGGTGCCATCGATCCAGACGGTGGCTCCACTTGGTTCGCTCCGAAGCGCGATCGTGCCCTGCTGTGCGTCTCGAAAGTGCTGCACGGAGTACAGTGTGAATGCAGCGACGAGAAGCATCCCCATGAGCGCTACCAGGCCGAGCCTTGGGCTGAAGCCTTTTGGTTTTTCTTGCGGATCTTGCCCGGTCGAGGTCCAGCTGCGTCCTTTGTCGACTCTGCGCTCTATCAGCGTGCCTGCGAGTCTTCTGTCGTGTCGTAGCGCTTCGCTGTGTTCTTCTAGCTGCTCCGCAAAAAGATCTCGCATCCACTGTGAAAGCGGCATCGGGCTCACGATATGGCGCTCTTCTCGAATGCAGTGCTCTAGATCTTCCTGCAGGTCCGATGCGCGGAGGTAGCGTACATCGCGATCCTTCGCGAGACATCGCGCGATGATGCCGTCCAATTTGGGTGAAATCGACGGGTTCAAGCTACTCGCGGCCGGGTAGGTGCTCTCCGTGATGCGCTGCAGGGTCTCTTTAGCGTTTGGCGCGCGAAAAAGACGTTTTCCGGTGCAGAGCTCAAAGAGAATCACCCCGAGAGAGAAGATGTCGGTGCGCTGGTCGATCGTTTCGCCACGCGCCTGCTCTGGGCTCATGTAGGGAATCTTGCCTTTGCGCGCATGGACTCCGGTTTCGATAGGACCAGAGTGTCGGGCCCGGGCGATGCCGAAGTCGACGAGTTTGATCCCCCCGTTGAACGTCACGAGAATATTTTGAGGCGTGACGTCTCGGTGGATGATGCCCATCTCGATCCCGTCGAGATCACGGGTTTCGTGGGCGTAAGAAAGACCCTTGGCGCAGCCGAGGACGATATGAAGCGCATGCTCCAAAGGAAAGTAGGTCACCCCCTTTGCCTTCATTTGCCGCACGATCGATCGGAGGTCCTGACCGTGGACATACTCCATCGCGATGTAGGGCTCTCCCTCGACAACACCGACATCATAGATGTGCGCGACGTTCGGGTGGTTGAGGGACGCCGCGATGCGCGCCTCGCTCTTCAGCATCTCGACGAACTTGGCGTCGCTCGCCAGCTTGGGCAGCACCCGCTTGACCACCACCAACTTCTCGAATCCCGCCATCGAATGCTGCAGGGCGAGAAAAAGCTCCGCCATCCCGCCTACCGCAAGACGCTGAAGCAGCGTGTATTTGCCAAAAGGACGGGGAAAGACGTCTTCAGTCGGCCGCTCGGCGTCTGGCTGGATGCTCTCGGTAGTTGGCGAGGCTGATTCTGACACGAACTGTGGTTCTGCCTGGCGAGTCCCGTACTCACGTTGATTTAGGAAAAGTATGCCACGCTCGGACCGCGAAGTGTCAACCAATGGATTCGCGTGGCATTCCGCTCGCAAACGGTCTCGAACCGCTCGCCTTTCCGCAACGCTTTAGCGCGAGGCGTTTGCCAAGTGTCTCTCGATCTGCAGCAGAGGTTCGCTGGCGCGTAGGTCCTCTGCGGAGAGCCGCAGATCCACGCTGGGTTCGTTGCTGAGCCACGTGCGCTGCCGCTTGGCGTAGATCCAGGTGGCCTTCCACACCCGCTTGCGTGCCTCGTCAAAGGGGGTCTGCTCCCGCAAGTGCTGCTGCAGCTGCCTGTATCCCACGCTGCGAAGCGGGCGGATCTCATCGCCGTACCGCGCACGCAGGCAGCGAACTTCGTCCAGCCAGCCGAGGTCAAGCATCTCCTGCAGACGTCGCTCAAGCCGCGTCCGATGCAGGGCCCGGTCGAGCTCCAGTGCGATGCACAAGCTGCGGTAGCGTGGTCTGCCGAGTGCATGCGCGGCTCTCAAAGAGCCCAGTGAAGATCCGGTTTGAGCGAATACCTCGAGTGCGCGGACGATGCGAAGGCGATCGTTTGGATGGATTTTGGCTGCCGCCATCGGATCGACCGCTCGGAGGCGATCGTGCATCTTATCGCCGAGCTGTTTGGCCTCACACTCTAATTTTGCCCTCAGTTCCGGGTCCACTTCGGGTACCTCGACCAGACCGCGAAGCAACGCTCGGAGCCACAGACCGGTTCCTCCGACCACGATGGGGACCTTGCCCCGGCCGGCGATCTCCTCGATCGACCGGTCGGCTAGGGCGGCAAAGCCGGCAGCGTCGATCGCTTCGGTTGGCTCGAGGACGTCGATCAGATGATGCGGAACGCCTCGAAGTTCGCCGGGTGTCGGCTTTGCGGAGCCGATGTCCAAGCCGCGGTAGATCTGAACGCTGTCCGCGCCGATCAGCTCACCGTTGAAGCGCTCCGCGAGCCGGACTGCGCTTTCTGTTTTACCGGTTCCGGTGCTTCCCGACACGACCAAAATGGAGGTGGCGCTCGGCCCGGGCGCGCTCGGTCGCAAGGTCAGGTTTGCAGTTTCAGGGGGCGACATATCGGGGTGTTCGCGGCGCATATCTGGGTGTTCGCAGGGCATGTCGTCAGCGTCCCAAACGTCGCTCGATCTCCTTGAAGCCCACTCGAAACACAACCGGGCGCCCGTGAGGACAGTGCGTCCCGAAGTCCTCTACCTCGGCAAGCTTGCGCACGAGCGCTTCGCATTCCGGCAGCGACAAGGTGTCTCCTCCTCGAATGGAACCGTGGCAGGCCATGGTGGCCAGTATCATATCCGCTGCATCGCCAAAGGCTCGATCTCCCGTACGCATCAACTCGGATACCGCATCTCGGAGCACTCGGTCGGGCGGCGCGTTGCGTACCAAGACCGGAATCGCGTGCACACTGACCGTGCATGGGCCGATCCGGTCTGCTTCCAATCCCAGCTCGAGTAGCGCGTTTGCGTGTTCCTCCACAAAGGCGGCTTCATCCTCGCTGAGTTCGGTCCGCTCCGGAAACAGAAGCCGCTGCATCGCAACCCGCCGCTCGAGGTAGGAGCGCTTCAGTTCATCAAAGCGTATGCGTTCGTCGGCCGCGTGCTGATCGAGGATGCAAATCCCGTCGCGCTCCTCGCATACGAGAAACATTTTACGTACCTGTCCGAGTACCCGGAGGATGCTTCCTCGCTCGAGGGGGAGCCCCAGTGAGGTCGATGGACCCTGTGAATTCGGCAGATTCTGTGCATCGGAGGAGCCCAGCGAAGCGGATGGACTCCATAGCGTAGGGAGGCTCGACAACATCGACTGGCTCGGCGCAACCGGTCCCGCGGGTCCTCGGCTCGCGTCCCTCACCGCGCTGTCCGCTCGGGTCGCCCTCGAGTGCGCGTAGTCCATGGCGCCCGACGGCGGCGTCCTGCCTGAATCGTGAAACTCATGCGTCCCGCCCGATTTTGCAGCGAACATCGACGCTTCCGATAGAGCCGATCCCTGCGCTTTTTGCCCGCTGAGATCCCATGGATCGGCAGGCTCGCTTACGCTGCTTGCGTTTCCAGCGACGGGGCTGCCGGAAAGGGGCAAGTTGCGGGGTTCCCACGGCGCCTGCTGCAGACCGAGTTTTGCGTTCCAGTAGTCCTGAGCGTCGTCCTTGGCACGCACGGTGCGGCTTTTCCCAGGACCGCTCCAGGCTCGGGTTCCCATCGAGTGCGCGATCATCTGCGTTACGGAGTCGTAGACCGCGCTGCTGTGGAATCGCACCTCCGATTTCTGCGGGTGCACATTGACGTCCACATCGCTCGAGGCGACCCGAAGCTGCACCGCACCGATCGGGTACTTCCCGGGCGGAAGCACGCTGCCGTAGGCGAACGCAACCGCGCGGGCGAGGCGCCTGTCGCGCACCGGGCGACCGTTGACGAAGACATGCAGCCCATTGGTGCCCGAGCGACAGTGCTCCGGCGGACTGAGCACCGCCACCAGCGACACCCCATCGACCTCCGCTTCGACGACCTGTGGCCCCGTGATGGAGAGGACCTCCAGGGTCCGCGTCCTGAAGTCCGAAGTAGGCAGGTAGGTCGCACCGCGCTTCCCGTCCCGCATCAAAGTGAGCCGCAGCTCCGGAGCCGAAAGGGCCGTTCGCCTGCAGATGTCTCCGATGTGTGCGCTCTCCGTGGTCGTCGATTTGAGGAATTTCCGGCGCACCGGAACGTTGAAAAAAAGGTCGCGGACTTCGACCGAGGTTCCCTTCGCACATCCCACTTCAAGCGCTCTTGGTTGCCCCTCGTCGTCGACGCGAATCTCCACGCCGGCAAGGGCCTCGGCGGTCCGAGTGCGCAGCGAAAATCTCGATACCGACGCGATGGAGGGGAGCGCTTCTCCCCGAAATCCCAGCGTTTCAAGGGCCTCTAAATCTTCGAACCGGGCGATCTTGCTCGTTGCGTGCCGCATGAGCGCCCGGGTCGCGTCCTCCGAGTTCATGCCCACCCCGTCGTCGGTCACCCGAATCAAGCGGGTGCCGCCCTGCTCGAGTTCAACCTGTATCGAGGCGGCACCGGCGTCTAACGCGTTTTCAAGCAGTTCCTTGACGACATTGGCGGGTCGCTCGACAACCTCTCCCGCCTTGATCTTGTTGACCAGCGCGTTGTCGAGAATCTTCACTCTGCCGGGCATCGCCACCGCCTCTTGTTTCGCGTGTCACCATGCACTTGCGGGCTGCAAGAATGGAGGACGCCTTGAGGCCGCTTACCGCCTCGCGCGTCGTCGTCAAGTAGCGCTTCAGCAGCATGCTGCCGCAATCCTTCCCGAGCTCCGCGGCCTACTGTTCGCTCGGGCCGTATGCGGCTTCGATGTCTCTTGGGCTAACTTGTTCGCTCGGGTTTTGATTGCCGGCCTGAGTTTTGGTTGCCGGCCTGGTTTTGGTTTGCCCGGCCGGGGTCTCCTTTGCCTGCCGGGTGAGCGCTGTGGTATGCAGGTTGCTCGATGCGGGCGCTTTGGGCTTTGTGTTTCATCGCGATCCTCCCTGCGACCTCGGCTCTAGGGCAGGTTCGCCCGGGCCGAATCGGCGCTGTGCCCCGCCCGATGCTCGCTCCCGGTGCGCCCGCGGTCGATCTGAATCCCGCTGCCCTGGTGCAGCTTCAGGGCTGGGCCCTCGACTACGCGCACGTAGATGCGCACCGCAGCAAGCGCGTTCAAGAGCGGGGAGACGCGATCTGGTTCGGCACGCGGCTTCCCTTCGGGTTGGCCCTTGGTGCTGCAGCCCATCACGTGCGTCCGGACGTCGGCCAAGATGCGGGCAGCCTGGCGGTCTCGATCGCCTACGGCCGTGAGTCCCTTGCGAGTGGAGCGACGATTGCGGGTGGAGCGACGCTTCGCTTTGTGGGGTCCCCGGATGCCGCGCGCAGTCGCGTGACCCTGCTTGACGCGTCGGTGGCCTACTACCCGGTTCCCTGGTTTGCGGCGGCCCTTATCGGGCGGGATCTCAACGGGGCCTTGGACGTGACCCGGCTCGAGGAGCGAATCCCGGGCTCTTTTGGTGCGGCGACTGCGGTGCGCCCCTTTGGAACGAGTAGGCTCACACTTGAGACCTACAGCGCAGTAGATACCGAGGGCCGCCTCGGGATGCAGACGACCGCGGAGCTGCAGTTGGGTCGCTTGTGGCGAGTGCAGGCGAGTTGGCAGGGTGCCCAGCTATTCGAGCAGGGAGACAGCCATCGTTTCATGATCGGAGCGCGGATCGAGGGGGGGCATGTGGCGGCAGGCGGCGGCGCGGTCGTCGAGCGAAACGGGGGCACCGAACCGGGTTGGTACGCGATGGCCGGGCTGCGTTCGATCGCCCAGGCCTCCCCGCGCGCGCCCAAGGTGGCTTTGACCGTGGAGATCCCGAGTCTTGGGCCGCGCAGTCTGCTGCGAACCCTGAGATACCTCGAGCAGATCGAGGGTGATCCCCGCGTCGCGGCACTGATCCTCCGTTTTGCCGCCTCGGGATTAGGCTCCGCCTACGCACAGGAGCTGCGGTCCGCCGTGCGTCAGATCGTCCGGGCGGGCAAACCAGTGTATTGCTACCTCGATGCGGCTTCCGGCGCCGAATACTACGCGTGTGCGGCGGGTAGCGGAACCTATCTCGATCCGGCCGGCGGCATCCGGCTGGTCGGGCTTTCTTCTGCGCGCGTGCTGCTCGGTGAGGTCTTGCGTAGCGCGGGAGTTCGGGCGGATTTTGTGCGCATCGGGGCGTTCAAAAGTGCGCCCGAGCAGCTCACCCGGACCCGCAGCAGTGTGCCCGCGGTGCAGCAAAGGCGCGCGTACTTCGACGATACCTACGGACAGTGGCTGCGGGATCTAAGCCAGGATCTGCAGCGTAGCGTGCCTGCTGCATCGGACCTTATCGATCGAGGTCCGTACGTCTCCCATGAAGCTTTGGCGTCGGGCCTCGTTTCCGATCTGCTCGACTGGTACGATCTCGATAGGGCTTTGGAGGCCGAGTTTGGAGAGGCGCTGCAGGTTCGCGCGCGCTTGCCGGCAAGGCCTCGCCATCGATGGGCGTCAGGGCGCCGGATCGGGGTGGTGGTCGTCGATGGGAGCATCGTTGACGGGTTCAACCGAGACGTGCCGATCGTCGAGATCCACAGCAGCGGCGGACGCTCGGTGGTCGGTGCTCTGGAAGCGATGGCCGCAGATCCCAGTATCGGCGCCATCGTGCTTCGCGTCGATAGCTCCGGAGGCTCGGCGCTGGCGTCCGACCAGATCTGGAGGGCGGTGCGGCGCGCTCGAGCGCGAAAACCGGTGGTGGCGTCGATGGGCGCGGTGGCCGCTAGCGGGGGCTATTACGTAGCTTCGGCGGCTGACGAGATTTGGGCAAACCCGGCGACCCTCACCGGTTCGATCGGGGTGTTTTTTGGCAAGCTCGACGTGCGTGAGCTGCTGACCAAGCTTGAGGTGGGCGTAGAGCTCTTGGAGCGCGGCATGCGCGCCGGTCTTGAGTCGACCTATCGAGGCTTCACTTCGGATGAACGAACCTTGCTCGCCGAAAAGATTCGCATTTGGTATCGGCTTTTCCTGCACCGGATCGTCGAGGGCCGCGGAATGGAGATCGACGATGTGGATGCGATCGCCCGCGGCCGCATCTGGTCCGGCGAGGCCGCGCAGCGTTTGGGTTTGGTCGACCGCCTCGGGGGGTTCTCGCAAGCGATCGATCGCGCCCGAGTACTCGCACAGGTCTCGGTTGAGGCGCCGGTCGTCATCGCACCGAGGCGTCCCTTGGGGTGGACTGACTATCTGCGGGCCGAGCTGGCACCGGGCTCAAGGGCGCACGCCACGCTTGACTCGGAGACGTACGCCAGGTCGAATCGTCCGCGACCGCATCGTTCGATCCTGACGACTGCAACTGGACTCGGTGCCGCGCCCGGCAAAGCGTTGCGCCTAGCGCTTGAGGCGATGCTCACCATCGGCGGCACGCGAGCCGGCATCCCTCTTGCCTGGACAGACGCTGCAGCCGTGCTGCCCTAGGACGCGCCCAGGTGCTGCCTGCGTTGCGCCAATCTTCGATGGCCTGTCCTCCCGAGCCGATGCCGCCGAGAGCTTAGACCTACTACTGCCCCAGCATGGGATTGACCTCTGTTCGCGCCACCTGCATGAGAAACGCGCCCTGACCGTCAAACATCCGAACGCGGGCGCGAAAGCTACCTGCCTCTGAGGGGCAAATGGGTTCCGCCGTGCCCAAAACCGGCTCGGCGTCGGTCCCGGTGTCTTGCACGATCGGTGCATCGAGCGGGTCAAAGAGCACCAGGTCTAGGTCTCGAACCCCGGCCGATCCTACTGCCAAGATTTTGTAACATCGGTAAGGTTCGAGGATCGCCTGAAAATCCTGCTGCCCGCCTCTGTCGAGTCGTCCCGTTCGCAGCGGTCCATGAGGCTCCATGTTTCGCGCGTACGTTCCGGCGAGTTCAAAAAGCGCTACCTGCAACGGCTGCTCCCGATCGGGCTCCGGGAATTTCAGTTCTTTAGGAACAGTCACCGGCTCCGCTTTTTCGGGTGCGTCTTGGGTTTCGAGTTCTTTGGTTTCGGTTTCCGGGCAGGCGGAGAGGCCAAGAAGCAATCCAAACCACAGAGGCTTAGGCATGGGTTCGGTCGTATTACGAGTTGTGCCGGTCGGCCAGCGGGTTCACTCGAGAACACACATGAGTCACCGGACGTTGCGGCCTACAAGGGCCTAGCGGACCATAGGGTTGTGATAGACGATCGGGATTTCAAAGCGGATCGACTCGCGTCCGGGCGCGAGCTGCTCGGGAGGCGGGCTCAAAGGCAGGCTTCGCTGGATGGCCAAGAGGGCGGCCTCGTCGAGGTCGGTGAATCCACTTGAACGGATCAGCCGGGGCTGGCCGGCGAGGCTGCCGTCTCGCCGCACGACGATTCGAAACACGCTGGTGCCCTGATCGAGTGAGATCGCCCGCCGCCTAGGGAACCGCAAATGACGTCGAATCCGGCTCCGCTGCTGCACAACCCAGCGCAGCACCTGGTCGTCGACCGCCCCGTCACGGCCAGAACCAGGCGCCCGTGGGTTGGCAAGCCCCCCAGCCGCGCGGCCTCCGCCGGTTCCTGGAGTGCCCTCCGTCTCGAGACCGCCCGGCCCTTCGCCCGCCACCTGGCCAGAGCGTTTCGTCGACTCGACCCAGTGCTGGGTGAGCTGTTCGGTGCGCAGTTCTGCGTCCACCGTATCCTGCGTGCGCCCGGCGCGCTCGGCGACCGTCGAGGCTGCGCCTTCATCGACGATCGGTCGGGCGGTGCGCCGCGGCGGCATCACGCTGCGTTGTGAGGATGCGTGGCCTTGCGCGCGAGATGTGGCTCGCTGCGGGCGACTCGTGCCGATGCGGTGTGGTCGGTCGCTAGAGGCCTCGGCGCCTAGAGAACCCGGCATCGCATACCCGTGTTTGCGACCTTGAATGCCCTCTTCATTAAGTGTTTCGATAGGCTCATCGATAAATTCCTCGCTGGAAGGCACGGAGGCGGCTACGGGTTGCGGTCCCTTCTGACGCCCTCGCCGGCGATGCGCGCCGTCTTCGCTTGCCGCAAAGGTCTCGTCTTCCGGGTTGGGGGTGGCGCGGCGCGTGGTCTCTGCGCTAGCCCGCACGGCCGAAGTCCGGATGCGAGAGGTTTGCGCGCCGGATAGGGCGGTGAGCGGAGCGTCCTGCAGCGTGACCTGGTCTACGTGCGGCAAGAGATAGATCACCTCCGAGCTTCCGTGGAGCGAGCCCCCTCTGCCTTGGTTCACGGCGTCGATGTTTTCAAACGTATGCCTATCACCCTGCTGCGGCGGCCGGATCACCGGCTTGAGACGGTCGAGCGCACTGTCGTTAGGGCTCGGTGCGACAGGGTGACCGATCGCCTGCGAGTCCACCAAGACCTGCAAATCCACCGTCTCGTCTAAGGTGCGGAGCGGGCCTTGACCGTACCCAGTGCGGGCAAGCTCCACCAAAACGAATGCGGCGATGCCGTGGATCGTGAGCGACGCCACCGTCCCCGCAAGCGCGGCCCGCTCGGCTCGAACCATGCGACCAGTCTAACAGCAACGGCTTCGCAGCAGCGGTCTTTGAAGGTCTTCGGATTCCCGAGCGTTGAAGATTACGATTCACGACCCGTTTCTGCAGGCTCTTGAGCCTTCCGGCCGAGGTGATTGCAGTCGAGGGAGCAAGGGTGGAGGCGCCTTTGCGGTGTGTTGGCTGGGTAGAACCGCTCTACTTGGCAGGCTCTTTCCACCTGGCAGACTCGGGGACCTCGACCTGCGGACCGCGTAAGACGCGCGTCATCACTGCAGCGCCCACCAGGAAGAGAATGACCGATGCGTAGTGCCCGGGGGTGAGGCCGAGATATCGCGCATCTCCCCCCTCTTCGACGCTGGCCCTGAGGAAGTCGAGGCCGAATCGAACCGGGGTGTAGAGCAGCGGTACCAGCCCGACATAAAATCCTCTCGGTCGCGGCTTTCGTGCCAGCCAGAGTAAGAGGACGATCGTGCCGAGCGACCAAAGCACTTCGTAGAAACCGAGGTCGTGACGCGGTTGAAAGGGCGGCATCCCGTACTCGTAGTTTTCGACAGCAAGAATGAAGTCCGTGACCACCCCGGGGTGGTCGTGCACGACGAAACAGCCCAGGCGTCCAAAGAGCCATCCGAACGGTAGCGCCCAGACAATCGCGTCGGCAAAGGGTAGGGCGGGCAGTCCCCGGCGCCATTTCCAAACGAACAGACCGAGGATGGCTCCGAAGAATCCCCCGAAAGAAGACAGGCCGAAGTAGCGACAGCCGGACCGGCCTCCGTCAAAGAGTTCGGCGATGTACTCCGGATGGTAAAATACAGCGTTCAGCAGGTAGCCAGAGAGGAATCCAAGGATGACGACGTGCGTCACAAGGTCGGCGATCAGTGCCGGATGCATCCCGTTACGCTTTGCAAATTCCTCCGCCAGCCTCGAACCGACCATCACCCCGATCGCCACCAAAATTCCGAACGGCTGAATCGGTAAGGTTTCGCCCAAGCCGGGGAGCTCAAAGGGCAGAGGTATCTCGATAGCCTCGGCGCGAAACCAAGGAATGAACAGCAAAGAACCCACGGTTGGAGCTTAGCAGGAACCCATGCGCGAGCTCGTCCGAGGTTCGGATGCGGCGATCGCGAATCCGCTCTTTGACTTCCGCGCTGCGCGTGGGTAGATGGCCTTTATGTCGGAGATCACAAGCCTGGTAGCTCGGGAGATTCTGGATTCCCGAGGAAACCCGACGATCGAAGTAGAGGCCGTACTGAGCAGCGGCGCATCGGGTAGGGCCGCCGTGCCTTCAGGAGCTTCCACGGGGCAGCACGAAGCGCTCGAACTGCGCGACGGAGACGCGTCACGTTATCTCGGCAAGGGAGTGACCACCGCTGTGTCCAACGTCCACGAGAAGCTCGCCCCGGCCGTGCTCGGGCTCGACGCACTCGACCAGGCTGAGGTGGACCGCGTACTCTGCGAGGCAGACGGCACTCCCGCGAAGGAGCAGCTCGGCGCCAATGCGATTCTCGGTGTGTCCATGGCGGCTGCGCGCGCCGCAGCGTTGGAGCTTGGACAGCCTCTCTACCGCTATCTGGGGGGCGTCAAGGCTCGGGTGCTGCCGACCCCGCTCATGAACATTCTCAACGGCGGCGTCCACTCCGACAGCGGTCTCGACATTCAGGAATTTATGATCGTCCCCTTGGGGTTTGAATCGTTTCGCGATGCACTTCGTGCTGGGGTCGAAACCTTCCACCACTTGAAGAAGATTCTCGAGCAGAAAGGGCATACGACGGCGGTAGGCGATGAAGGAGGCTTTGCTCCTCGACTCGAAACGAATGAAGAAGCTCTCGAACTCATCTCAAAGGCGGTCGAGTCTGCGGGATACAAGCTTGGCGACGAGATCGCTCTGGCCCTTGACTGCGCAAGTACCGAATTTTTCGATCGAACGCGTCAGATCTACCGCATGGACCAAAAAGACTTGGGCGGCGAGCAGCTCGTGGAGCGTTACGTCGACTACTGCAAGAACTTCCCCATCGTGAGCATCGAGGATGGTTGTGCGGAGGACGATTGGGAGAGCTGGAGGTTGCTGACAGATCGCCTGGGAGATGAAGTTCAGTTGGTCGGCGACGACCTATTTGTGACCCGGGTGGAGAGGATTCAGCGGGGCGTCGACGAGGGCATAGCCAACGCGGTTTTGATCAAGGCCAACCAGATCGGCACGGTGACGGAAACGCTCGACGCAATTCGGATGGGATCCCTCAATGGATACTCGCTTGTGATATCGCACCGCAGTGGAGAGACAGAAGATCACTTCATCGCCGACTTGGCGGTGGCTACCGGGGCGGGTCAGATCAAGACAGGATCTGCCTGTCGCTCGGATCGGGTTGCAAAGTACAATCAATTGCTGCGCATCGAAGAAGCCCTCGGCAGGAGCGCCGTCTATGCCAAGGGCGCTGCGTTTGCCTGACGGGTCTCGCGGGGTCGTCAGGCGTTTGGTCTAAGGATCTCTCACCTTCAGAGGGGGCGCTTCCGTGTACGTGAACCGAGACATTTCGTCCACGTGAAGCGCCGCCCGATTCCAATCGCCTTCTATCTGTCTCGGTCTTCTGGAACCGTAGATGCCTGTCGGGATCGAACCACATCACAAAGTGGTCCGGTCCCGTCCTGGGTTTTGAGAATGACGGCTCTACACGAGGTGTTTTGCAGTGCGTTCGTCACCGAACGACCAAAAGCGGTATCGCTGCCGTAGACCACGACCAGCGGTAAGGATGGAATCGCCTCGGTAGGCTTGACGATCTCCGTTGCGGTGCAGGCCGGAGGATCGGTGGCGTCGATAACGACCACGGAGGGGTAATGTGGATGGGTTCCACCCAACTGTTCACGCGAAGAGACTCGAATCGGTCGCATACGATTCTTGCCGAGACTGCGAAAGGTCTCGTCCGCGAGCCGAGGAGATGCGCCGACGAAAACCACAGGCACCGGACGGGTCGTCAGAGGAATCATCGAAGTGTTTTCTTCCAGATCCTCAGAAGATGTGTGCTCGTCGCTCGGGCTAGGGCCGCCCGTTAGCGGACTCTCGGGAGGTGCGGTCTCGAGAGGTACCTGGGAGCCGAGTGGTGCAGGGGAGGAAGACCATCGAAAATAGCTCGGACGAGGCGCTGGGATGCTCGAACCCGCTTGAGCCAACCGCTCTTCGATCGTTTGAAGCACGTTGATACCCGTCTGGGGACCGAGTTGATCCTGCAGTAACTCGGCGAGAGGGCCTTGCACGACTTCGATGCATCTGAGTTTACCTGCCGCTGCCGCCGCTCGGATGGCGTCGAGCAGCATCCCTTTCGCCTGAGCCGCCGGCATTGCGCCTCTGAGTTCGTTGTAGACGATGCGAAAGTGGTCCTTATCCCGAACCGGTTCCCCCACGACTCACTGCATAACGGAAAATCGTTCCAGGGTCACCCCCGAAGCGAAGGAGAGACGACGTATGGCTGGATACTTCGAGCGCCAAGTATCAGAGGAACGCCGGCATTCTCCTTTACTGAGACGTCCTGAACCACTGAGAGATGTCGAGAGAGCTATCATATTGCCCAAAGCGAAAAGACTCATCGACGAGGAGCCGCCGAAGTGCAGCGATATTCGTATCGAGGGGGGTGAGTCGAAGCGCGGCAAAGATTCTATCCAGCGTGTGGAGCGCCTGGTGCCGTACCGGTCCATAGGTGGCCACGCGAAGTGCAAGCCTCATTTCGTCTGCTTCCCACCGATCGCCCACGAAGGTCTCGGGTTCGATTCGAACGCTACCTTGAGGCACAGGGGGCCAAAATACCTCTGAGACCTGTGCAAGACTTGGGGTTCCCCCGTAGATCCAGGCCTGCGCGGAATGCCCGGACGGCTGGTTGGTTTCGATATCCTCGGTGATCTTGCCGCCCGAGGAGAGATGGAGCTGCCATTCGACAAGATCGATGCCGGCGACCAGTTCCGTGACCGAGTAAGACTCCGGAAGTCCGAGCTCCATTTGGTCGAAATAGGCCAGCCCGTCGATGTCGATTAGAAAGCGTACCGAGGCGAGGCCGGTATCGCCGAGACCTCGGAGCACGCGGATGGCGCTGTCGTAGAGGGCTTCCCGTCGCGCGTGTCCCTCGCTATCTACGGTCAAGGCGGGTGATGGTGACTCGGATAGCACTAGCCGATGCCCCCAGTGCAGGCTGTGCTCGCGCTCGACGAGCGGTGCGACGTTTCCGGTGAAGTCCATCAAGCAGGTGAGCTCCAAAATGCGTGGCCTCTCAAGGGCTTGCTCCGCGATGAACTCAAGCGGTACTTCTCGATCTCGTGCTATCTCTGCGATCTCCTGGAATGCGGTTTGGGCGTCCTCGGTCGCAAGCGAAACGGGGCCGGTCGCGAGTGGAGTTCGCAACCGACACGGGCCCTTCAGAGCATCGAACGCCGCGGAGGCTTGTTCCGGAGTGCGTACGAGACTGGGGAACGTGGGGACGGTCCTCACTTGAGCCGCCCATGCGAGCTCACGGCTTCTTAGGCAGTCTGTGGACACGTTTAGGGCGTCTACCCCTCCTCCTAAAAAGGGTAGGCCTCGGCTGATGCACTCCTTGGCAAGCTCGGCTTGGCCTGCATGTGCGTATCCGGGGTGCAGCGCAGCGGCCTCGTGAGCCACGGCAGCCATGGCGATCGTCTCGGGTTCGAGTTCCGCCACCTCGATCAGCTGGTCACATGCGCTGTGGTGCAGGTCGTTACAGTACCGCGGTGCATCGAGTCCAAGGACCTTCATGCCCATTCTCTGACAGGTACGGGCGATCCGAACGGCGCATTCCCCGACGTCTGCGATCAGAACGGACTGGGGAAGCTCGATCGCACTGTTGTCCGGCGGAGGTGCCTCATTGCGACGACGTCTGGGGCGGTACCTTCTTGACCTGCGTCTCCTAGCGTTGGCTTCGGGCATAGCCCTTGGATATACCCCGGTACGGCGTTCGGCGCACTGGATGGCAAAACTTGACGATGGCTCGCGAACTTCCATGCTCGTTTCATGGCCGTCCTCATCCGGACCGAGCGTCTTGAGAGACGTTCCATTCGAATCGATGTGATCCGGAAGCGGGCGCTGCGGATGTTGCAGATTTTGCCGGTTCCGCCGCACGCTGAACTCTCCGTTCTCCTATGCGAAGACGCGCAAATTCGGATTCTAAATCGGGAATTTAGAGGCATCGACGCGCCTACCGACGTGCTGGCCTTCCCCATGCATGACCTGACCTCGCCCATTCAGGAGCAAGGGTCGTGTTCGGTACTTCCGTCTCCCATTTTGGGGGACGTTGCGATCTCGATCGGCACCTCTCGCAGGCAGGCCCAACAGCAAGGCAGATCGCTGAGTTCGGAGGTGACCATGCTACTCGCCCACGGCCTCCTGCATCTGATCGGGTACGACCACCGAACAGCTGAAGAAGAATCGGTGATGACGAAGGAAACCGAACGTCTGTGCGCGGCAGCATGCTTGAGTCGTCCGTAGGTTGGATTTGCTTTAGATAAACAGCCTTTTCTGCTTGTCACGACAAACCGTAGCGTGCATAGATTGCGCCGACTATGGTGGTGGACGGCTCGGGGAATGGCCCCTTCCGTCAGTACAAAACTCTACCGCGGAGGTATTCCCCCCATGACAGCCAAGAAGATGACGAAGGCGCAGATCATGAGTGAGCTCGCCGAAAAAACAGGCTTGACGAAGAAGCAAGTTGGTTCGGTGTTCGAAGAGTTACGAACCGTCATCAAACGAGAATTGGGCCGTAGAGGTCCTGGTGAGTTCGTCATGCCTGATCTGGTAAAGCTCAAGGTGCGTAAGACCAAAGCCCAGAAGAACAAGCAGTTTCGGAATCCTGCGACTGGCGAAGTTCTCGTGCGCGACGTGCCCGCTTCCAAGAAGTTGCGTTCCACTCCGCTGAAGAAGCTCAAAGATCTGGTCCTTTAGCGTTTTTCGCCTGCATCCTACCCTGCGCCAGCTCCTGTAGCTGTGCGAGAACCTCGGACCCTGGGGTGGGATGCACCGTTCACAGAGAAGTATCGACCAAAAGGTTTTGAAGCAGACTGGTGATCAATGCCGACTGCGATACGCCTATCGATGTTTCTACACGAATGGTGCGGCGATCCTGAATCACAGTTAGATCCTCGACGATCTTCGAGAAGCCCATAAGCCGCAACATCGGTTGCGTAGCGATTCTGGGTAGCAGATTCTGAATGTGCGCGGAGGCTTCCGCTGCTCCTCGCTCTTGCGAAAAATGAAACTCCGCCTTTGCAGCAAATCCACGTTCCTGCTCCAGCATGATCGACATCTTACCACGCTCGGGCAATGCCGCTCCCGATAGCCCACCCGAGGGCAGAGCTTTTAGAAAACGACTCAAGCCGTAGACTTCGATGGAACAAGCCTCCTCTGCGTCCATCGAAAGCAGTTGCTTACCCCAATCGCGCGCCCGGACTGCATGGGACTGGGCCAAAGCGATGACCCGGGGGAGATCTTGTGGCCTGCTGATGCTGAAGTAGCCCGGCGCCAACACGGAAAGCACCCGTGGGGTGGGATCCTTGCTGACCCAAGGAGCGGTGTCTACGCCGAAGCGGCGCTTCCATTTGACCTCCGCTCCTCGGTTCGCGGCGATTCGAGCGACGGCGTTCCGAACGTAGGATGCATCGCCTCGATAGCTACCTAAGACCATCCATCGAGCACGTTGAAGGTTTGGGGAAGCGAGCATCAGCCTGCTGAGTTCGCTGACTGGATCGATGCCCGACCCCGACAGCAGAGCGTCCCAATCAGGGCTGCGCTCGAGAAGCCGGCGCACATGAGCCTGAATGGGGGACCTGCGGATCACTTCCATATCAAGCCGCAAGGCGATTTGCGCGCCTTTGGGGTTCCGCTGTTTCTCGTCGTCCTTCGCTGGACGTATCGCAGAGGCATCTTTTGGGGCGGGCGCATCCGGATCGTTTGCGCCCGTTTCGAAGCTGCTGGTGGTGCCCAGTGGAGGTCCGGTTTTGGAAGGGTTGTCCGGTTGGGAGCGGGCGCTCGCTCCCAATGCTTGCACGCCGGATGCGGCTGCGCGTTCGGCCGAAGCAGGGTTGGTTGGTGCAGGGCTCCACGGCTGAGCCTCCTCGGTGCGCCCGAGTTCTATCTCGATCGGCAACTCGAACTCTAGACCGAGGTGCATTTCCAGCGGAGCGTTCCACGTCAGCCAAGCGACCCAGATGGCATGAACTCCGAGCGAAATCGAAATCCATATCGCGGCTTGGGATCCAGGGAACGGACCGTTGCCTTTTGCGTTTCGGTTCATGATGCGGACGGTTTGTGTGAGGCGATCGCGTTAGGCGATTCGGCGCGTAGCGTGTGACTTGACGAACGCCCAGTCACGTGAAATCCCGAGCCGCGTGTGTTCTGCAAAGGTTCCAAGCAGCGTTGTGCTCCTCGCCGTGGTGTCGACGTTTTCGTGCTCGGAGGGGACGCACCCTGAGGGATTGGTAGATGCTCCAGAAGCGAGGGTGCCCGCCGAAATCGAGCTGAGCCCGAGTGAGGAATCGAGGGAGTCCACGAAGCGCATCTCCAACGGATCTCCTCAAGCGCCGTCCAAGAAGAACGCTGACTCAAGGAAGTCAGAGAAGCCAAAAAAGCGGATTTTCGCTAAGCGTTTCGTCGTGAACGTGTACGAGGAGCCCAAGCCTCGCGCATCGAAACTGGGCTATATGCGGGCTGGTTCGGTGCTTGAGGCAACGACGGGGAGGGCGCTCAGCACCGAGGGCTGTCCGGCGGGGTGGTACCAGCTCGAAACGGGGGGCTTTGTGTGTAGTCGGCGGGATGTGATCGCTTTTTCGACCAAGCGGTTGCCTGAACGTCGCTCCAGACGGGCCTCTCGAGAGGAGCCGCTCCCCTACGAATATGGGCGTGTGCTGCGCGGGCGAACTCCGATGTTTCGGCGACTTCCGACAGACGAGCAGGCGGCTGAGTATGAGGAAGATCCTCGCACCGCGGAGCTACAGCTTGCTCCAGTCGGAGCTGCGGATGAAGCTGCGGCGGACGAGGTCGCCACCGAACCTTCCGTGCCAGCGAACTCGGATCCGTCGTCGACTTTGCTAGAGAGGGAGGGCGCTTCTTCCGTCGAAGATCGCGCAGTTCAGATCTCGGGGATCGATCCCGCTCCCTCGGATGCGCCCGTCGCGGATCCAAAGCCGCAAGCGAGCAAACCACCGTTGAACTTAGACGAGATATCGTCTGACATAGTGTCGCTTGAATCAGAGCAGCCTGAATCAGAGCAGCCTGAATCAGAGCTGCCTGAATCGGCGTCGCTTGGGCCAGAGGAGGAACCCCTGACGCTTGCTTCTCTCGCAGGCGATGGAGATCGTTCTAGCGTGCTTCACCGTTGGTTGGTTCCCGGCTTCTACGTCAGTCTTGATACCACGATGGCAACGGGGGACCGACGCTACTGGCGTACCCAAGCGAACGGTTTCGTACCGGTGCATGCCCTCAGGCCAGTCCGCATCAAGCGATTTCACGGCGTATTTCTCGGAGCTACCTCGCCCGCCGCCGTTGGCGATCTCAGTGCCGGCTCCGAACACATCGAATGCGTTGCATGCGCACTACCGATAGGTTTCGTGCTCTCCCGTCGTACGCAGTGGTTTCGCGTGAGGCAGGACGGACGGGTGGTGCGTCGCCCTGGCAAGCCGGGGTATCACCACCGATTTTTCGTCACGGACGAACTCGTGTATCGAGGCGTGAATTACCTCGTCGATCAGGAAGGCGTACTGTATCGATCTCGGGACATCACCCGAGTGGAACAAGCCGCTCCGCTTGAAGATGTGACCCCGGGAGAGCGATGGATCGATATCGACCTCGGCCAGCAGACGCTGGTCGCCTACGAAGGTGAACGCCCGGTTTTTGCTACGCTGATCTCCAGTGGTCGCGCGTATCGCCCGGGCGATGAAGAGAACTACGAGACGCCGACGGGGGTCTTTCGAGTGACCAGCAAGCATCTGACCCACACCATGGATGGCGATAGCGTGGGAGATGGTCCTTACTCGATAGAAGACGTTCCTTACGTCATGTACTTCAAGCTCGCCTACGCGCTTCACTCGGCGTTCTGGCATAATCTATTCGGCCGTCCTCGCAGCCACGGTTGCGTGAACATGTCACCTCTCGATGCGCGATGGCTCTTCGAATGGGCGAGCCCTCACCTGCCGCTTGGATGGCACGGAGCCTACCCGCTAGAAGAGCCCGGCGGTACCCGTATCCGGATTCATGGAGAAACGCCAAGTCCGAAATGGGCTCGATAGTCCTGGTTGATTTCCAATACTTCCCGGGGACCAGGCGGCTACGGAATTAATGCTGGCACATCGGTTTCACGGGCTGCCGCAAGTTGCTCTCGACCAGGGTTCGTGTTACGTCACGCCAGCATTTGCCGGGTCGCCCCAACGAACGGAAATTCTTTCCAGTTGCGGTGTGCGGGCCCGGCGACGGTCGTGACCGGATGCACATAGCCGACAACCCGGCCTACGATGACGAATACTCCGAAATCCACCAATCACGCTATTGAACGCCTTGCGGCCCCGATCTGCGCCGCGCACGGTGTCGAGCTGGTCGAGGTCCGAACGCTTCATCGTCCCGGTGGAGCGGTGTTCCAGGTAACTATCGACCGGGAACAGCCGCAAGATTCTCTGGTTTTGGGCAGCGGGGTGTCGCTTGACGACTGCACCGCGGTGAGTCGGGACTTGTCAGACTGCCTCGATGCGCACGAAGAGCACCTTCCCGCAAACTACCGCCTCGAGGTCAGTTCGCCTGGAGTGGAGCGTCCCCTGGTGCGTCTCAAAGACTACGAGCGATTTTGTGGTAAGGAGATTCGCGTCCGGACACTTGCCCCTGTAGGGGGTCGCCGTAACTTCGAAGGGATATTGGCCGGAGTGAGCGGCACTGACGGAGATGCGGTCGTCGACGTAGAAGACGGAGCGGAGCAAGTACAGATTCCGCTCTCCGTCATCGCGAAGGCACATCTGCTGTATCGATTTTAGGTGGGTTCGATTTTTGTTTTGTATCGGTTTTGGTCCCAGTAAGGACTCTGATCAGGGATGGCACGATGCCGTCGAAGCGAGATGACATGCAGCAAGGCACGCTTTCACTCCAACTTGTCATAGAGCAGGTAAGCCAGGAGAAGGGAATCGATCCCAAGGTCTTGGTGGAGGCCACAGAACAGGCGATTTTGACAGCGGCAAAGCGCACTTTTGGCCCGAATCGCGAATTGGAGGCTCGATTTAATGTCGAGTCCGGATGGGTAGATCTCTATCAGTACATGGTCGTCGTGGGAGACGTGGATAACGAAGAGCGCGAGATCTCTATCGAAGACGCAAAGAGGCACGGGCTCGATGCCGAAACGGGGGAAGAGCTCGGTTTCCAAATATTCTACCGCCCCGAAGACGCCGATAAGGCGCGTCAACAAGACCGTGAGTTTGGCTCGCTACTACGACTAAAGAACCACTATCGAGGGTTCGGACGGATCGCAGCACAAACCGCAAAGCAAGTCATTATTCAGCGCGTTCGCGACGCAGAGCGTGAGCGGATTTACAACGACTACAAGGACCGCCGGGGAGAGCTCATCAGTGGAGTAGTGCGTAGGTTTGAGCGGGGCTCCAACCTGATCGTCGATATCGGACGCGGCATCGAAGCCTGCCTGCCACCAAGAGAGCAAACCCCCCGAGAGAGTTATCGTCCTGGAGACCGCATTATCGCGTTCTTGAAGGAAATCGATCGTGAAGCCCGTGGACCGCAGCTCGTCCTATCCCGCACGGACGTCGGGCTCTTGGTCAAGCTCTTTGAGCAAGAGGTTCCTGAGATCTACGAGGGCATCGTTCGAATCGTAGCTGCGGCTCGTGAACCTGGCGCGCGCTCTAAGATCGCTGTGAGCAGTAGAGACTCCGATGTCGATCCCGTGGGAGCCTGTGTCGGCATGAAGGGCTCGCGGGTTCAGGCGGTAGTACAGGAATTGCGTGGCGAGAAGATCGACATCGTTCCGTGGGATCGCGACCCTGCCCGATTCGTGTGTAACGCGATTGCGCCGGCGGAAGTCATGCGGGTCATCGTGGACGAAACAACTGCCGGGATGGAACTGGTGGTTCCAGACACAAAGCTCTCTCTTGCAATCGGTCGTCGAGGGCAGAACGTCCGACTCGCTTCCCAGCTCACTGGATGGAAGCTCGACATCATCAGCGAATCGAGATTCAAGCAGATAGAAGAAGAGGCGATTCAAGCGCTCGCGAGCGTACCGCTTGTCGACGAAACTATCGCCAAGCAGTTTTACAAGATCGGGTTTCGAACCCTCGATGAGCTCCTCGAAGTAACCGAGCGCGATCTCGAGTCTATCGACGGACTCAGCACAAAAGATCTGCCTCAGCTGCTCGAGCAGGCGACCGGAGGGGCGGAGCAGCAGCGTGTGGAACGACTCAGGCGGGCCTCGGAAACCGGGGACTTCTTGAATGAGCGCGAGAAACTTCTGCTGGTGGCAAGTATCAACGAACGCACTGTCGACCTGCTCGAACAGGTGGGGTACGGCTCTGTGGCCTCCATCGATCGAGAGCAGGATCTCGATCGATTTGCCATTAGGACGGGACTAGACAGTCATCGGGCCAAAGAGGTGAAGCAATCTGTGGAAACGTTCTTGCAGGAAGACTGGCCTTCGATACATGCGGCTATCAGGGCCAAGCAGTCCGAGAGTCGCTCCTCGGGGGCGATCGGACGAGAAGAGCGAAGCCGAACCCAAGCAGAAAGCGGCTTGTCCGAAAGTCTGCCTCCGGGTGAGGTGTCAACGGATCAGCCACCTTCGGACTCCAAGGAAGACCCAAAGACCACTTCAGACGCTTTGGCTAAAGAAAAGAGCGAGGCATCGTTTGATGAGTCGTCTCTCTCGAGTCATGGTCCCGAGTCGGAAGGCCGCGTCGCGATGCATGCAGATGACCCAGCTGCAGAGGTTGAGGGACGTGCGAATACTGATCGGGAGCAGGGCTGAGCCCGAGGTGCGGAACGTGGTGGAGCTACAAAGACGAAACGGCAAGAACCAGACTTGCGTGGGATGCTTTCAGTCGGCACCCGCAGGGAAACTCGGATCGCTGGTGCGCTTTGCCTTCGGAGGCAGTGAGCCCTTTTTTGCACCAGATCTGCGCGACAGTTTGGGAGGATATGGAGTGTACCTACACCCAAACCCAACCTGTATTGAGCTTGCGGTCGGCCAGGGCGCATTCGCGGTGAGGCCAGGATCACTCGGCCGTGACTCTAGAGCGCCGTTTAGCTCAGATGTCGGTCTTGATTCAGGTGCTCGGGACTCAGACTTCTGCAGCTCTAGAGATAGAGCGCCTCATGACCGTCTGACAGGCCGCAGGTGTGGTGATCTCGGTTTAAGAAACGGTCTCAGCCCAGAAGTGGTTGAAGTACGGGCCTCGATCCTTTGCGACCTTCTGTTCAAGGCCGTCAAACGTCGGCTTGGAGGTTTGTTGAATTCGGCGAACGGTGGAGATCAGCTGGCTATTGGAACGAGTCGCGTGGATGATTCACTGGGGCGAAGGACAGCAGAAGCACTGATTTTCGCTGCAGATGCTGCAGGATGTAGGGCAAAGCTGATTCGACAAGCAGAGCGTATTTCTCTGCCAGTGATCAAGTTGCCCGGCTATTCAAAAGCAGAACTCGGTAGAGTTCTGGGGCGTAAGACTGTTGGGGTTGCCGCGATTTTGGATGACAAAATCGCAAAGGAAGTGTCGCGGACCGTCGATATGGTTGCCGCACTCTCGGAGGACGGATGAGCAAGGTACGAGTCTACGAGGTTGCGCGAGATCTGGGCCTACCCAATCGCGAGCTCGTGCAGAAGATCGCCGCGCTCGGCATCCAAGTGCGAAACCACATGAGCGTGCTCGAATCGACCGAGGTGGATCGCATTCGCCGCGCTTTGGATCAGGAGAGAGGTATCGACCTGGTCGAAGAGCGGATCCGACCCACGGTCGTGCGTCGCCGAAGCGTGGTCACTCGCGCGCCGGAAGTTCAGCTGGAAGCTACCGGGAAATTGCGGAACTCCCACTCCGGCAATGGTGGTTCGGGTTCCGATGTGTCCGCCGCAGCGCTGCAAGATGGCCGCGTAAGGATGGAAGACCCGGCGAACGGTGCAAATGCTGGCCATGCGCCGTCTGGTAGACGCTCCGACGGTGTGTTCCGCCGAGAGCCAGAGCGCGGTTCACGTTCGAGCGTAGAGCAGGCCTTGGGTAGCCCACGCGGCTCTGATCGAGTCGGGGTAGTTCGGGCACCGGTTTCTTCCGGCAGTTCTGGCATGCGATCCGCCCCGCACTCGGCTCTGGATTCTGCAAACGCATCAAAGCGCGAAGCCTCCGGTAGCGTGGATTCTTCTTCGAGCCAGGAGTCTTCGACCGCCGAGCGACCAGGTGCCATCCCAGGGCAGCCGGCAACGCAGTTCAAAAACGACGCTCGGTTTGAGTCCTCGGAGGCTGGTGGCTCAAGCGGAACGGAGTCTGTCGGTGCCGAGGAGGCATACGCAGCGGCGCAGATGTCTCCTTCAAAGGCAAACGGTGTGGACGCTTCTCACGCTTTCGAGCCTGGAGCTGAGGGCGCGATTCCCAGCGACGCAAAGGCGGGCGGTGACCGATCACCGAGTGAGCCACCTCCGCTGGCGGAGCGCTTGGGACACGCAAACTTGCCTCCAGGTGTCGTGGCGCGAGGCAAGACCATCAACACCGGAGCAAAACCACTCTCCGATAGTGCGCGCAAGAAAATCGTCGCCGAACATGCGGCACGAAGTACAGGCGCCCGGCGTAGAGAGTTGAGACCTGCGCATCTTGGACGCCCAGGTCGAACCGGTGGACGTCCGGTCAAGAAGAAGATCAGTCATAAAAAGGGCAAGCAGACCGAGATTACAGTACCGAGCGCACAGAAGCGCGTTATCCGAATCCAGGATCAAATACAGCTTCAGCAATTGGCAGCCCGCATGAGCCTTAAGGCGACTCAGGTGCTCATGAAGTTGATGCAGCTCGGTATGGGTGGTGTCCACATCAACAGTTCGCTCGATGTCGATACCGCAAAGATTCTGGCCAGCGAATTCGGCTATGAAGTGGAGAACTTGGCTCGGAGCGACGACGAAATCGTCGGAGATGCACGTGGCTTGTTCGAAGATGAAGAGAAAGATCGTGAAACTCGTTCGCCCATCGTGACCGTCATGGGGCATGTCGATCACGGCAAGACCTCACTGCTCGACAAGATTCGCAAGACCAAGATCGCATCTGGAGAAGCGGGCGGTATTACCCAACACATCGGTGCGTACGTCGTGACGACTTCGATGGGACCGGTCGTGTTCCTCGACACGCCTGGACACGCGGCATTTACCTCGATGCGTGCCCGAGGAGCGCAGGCAACGGACGTCGTCATACTTGTGGTGGCGGCAGACGATGGAGTCATGCCTCAGACTCGGGAGGCTGTAAACCACTGCAAAGCCGCTAACGTGCCGATGGTGGTAGCGGTGAATAAGATCGACAAGCCAGACGCCAACCCCGACACGGTCAAGAACGAGCTAGCCGCGATCGGGCTCACTCCGGAAGAGTGGGGTGGCGATACGCAGTACATTCACTGCAGCGCATTGAGCGGCGAAGGCCTCCCGGAACTTCTTCAAGCCATTTCACTTCAGGCTGAGCTTCTCGAGTTGATGGCAAACTCCAAGATTCCTGCCGAAGGTGTGGTCCTCGAAGCCTACTTGGATAAGGGACGTGGTCCCGTGGCGAATGTCCTGATTCGAAACGGAATGCTTAATGCCGGAGACCATGTGGTGGCTGGTGGTGCGTTCGGTCGCGTCCGTGCCATGACCGACGACCGCGGGAAGCAAGTGAAGGCTGCTGGACCGGCTACTCCGGTAGAGGTGCTCGGTTTGAACGAGATGCCTTCTGCAGGAGACCTTATCTACAAGGTTACCGATGCCAAGAAAGCACAGGAAGTTGCCGAGGCTCGGAAGCAGGAGATGGGTCCGGGTAGCACTACCGCGGCGGTGAGTCTCGATCAGTTCCACGCCAAGATGCAGAACGGAGATGTTCAAGAGCTCAAACTGGTTGTGAAAGCGGACGTACAAGGTTCGATCGAAGCGATCATCAAGGCGCTTCTCGAGCTTTCGACAGAGAAAGTCAAGGTTCACGTGATCCACACCGGCGTCGGTGGAATCACGGAGAACGACGTGATGTTGGCCAGTGCCTCCAATGCGATCATTATCGGGTTCAACGTTCGCCCCACGGGCAAGGCTGGGGCGACGGCAAAGAAGGAAAGCGTTGAAGTTCGAAAGTACAGCGTGATCTATGAGGCGGTCGATGAGGTCAAATCCGCCATGGCGGGACTCCTTGCGCCCAACCTTGTGGAACGCGACACCGGCAAGGCTCAAGTTCGTCAGACCTTCGGCATTCCTAAGGTGGGCACAGTGGCCGGTTGCTACGTGATCGACGGCAAGATCATTCGGGGCGGTAAGGCTCGCGTCATACGTGACTCCATCCAGATCTGGCAGGGCGATATTGCAGCGCTTAGACGATTCAAAGACGACGTCAAGGATGTGGCATACGGCTATGAATGCGGGATTTCACTTGCCGGATTCAACGATATCAAAGAGAGCGACGTGATCGAGTGCTACGAGGTTGAAGAGGTTGCTGCGACCCTGGATTAAGCCAGCTATGGGGAAGTGCTAACCTCAGGCGGCAAGCGATGTCGGGCATGGTTGTTGGAATCGGGCGTATCACCCTGCGGCTTGATGAAATCGCGTCGCTCAAGGAAAAACGCGGCATCGTACGTCGGCTGATAGATCGAGCTCAAAATCGTTTCAATGCGTCTATCGCCGAGGTCGGCGACTTGGATAGTAAACGTAGTGTCCAGATAGGTGTTTCGGTGGTCAGCAACGATCGTCGTCATGCGGACCGCATGTTGGCCTCAGTTATCGAGTTCATCGATGCGCAGGGTTTGGCTGTGGTTTACGATCAGAGCACCGAATTGGTGACGTCTGGAGATGACGATCCGGTTCACGGTCGGAGCCTGGCCTCGCGACAACGGTCACGGGGCGATGCGTTTTGGAAGGACATCGATGGGGGCGAGTGATGTAAAACGTTCCGCTCGAGTAGCGGAACGTGTCCGAGTTGAATTGAGTGAACTCCTCTTGCGCGGCGCTGTCCGCTCACCATCTGCAAAAGATGTCATCGTGTCGAGCGTGCGGGTTACGGACGATCTGGGAATCGCTCGGGTCTACGTTCGGTTGCTCGATACGGATTCAAATCAAAAGCAGCGAACGGCGGCTTTGACCGCGATGGAGCGGGCCCGCAGTTTCCTTCGTAGAGAGCTGGGAACCCGACTGCGTTTGCGACGCGTTCCTGAGCTTCAATTTCATTGGGATGACGTCATCGATGAGGCCGCTCGAGTAGACGCCCTGCTCGCGGATGTTCGTGGCGATGTGGCGTCTCAAGATCTTGGCCTAAATCACGCCCTACATCTCGTGCGTGAGGGAAATCGTTTTCTGGTGACCTGTCATCGGCGTCCAGATGCCGATGCGCTCGGTTCCGCTCTGGGTCTTTCCGAGGTTCTCAGATATTTGGGAAAAACCGTGACGGTTTGGATGCCGGAGCGCCTGCCCAAACCGGTTCGTTTTCTCGCTCAAGAGGGGGCGATCGTCGAGTCGTTGCCCCCGGGCGTTCGATTTGATGGAACCTTTGTCACGGATACCGCCTCGCCTGCTCTGCTCCCGGAGGGTTATCCCGACCCTGCGGTGGCGGGGCCGACGGTCGTCATCGATCATCACGCTTTTTTCGACGATTTCGGAGACTTTGTCATCCGCGATGCGCAAGCGTGTGCGACAGCTGAGGTGGTCATCGCTTTTGCTCAAGCTCTGGGTGTCGCGCCTCTTCCGTCGGCAGCCAATGAGCCGCTCTACGCAGCCATCGTCGCAGATACCGGCGGATTTCGATATGCATCGACCACCGCAAACGTGATGCGTCTTTGCGCAGATATGGTCGATTCGGGCGTCGAGCCCTGGAAGGTTGCCAGTCAACTCTTCGAATGCTGGTCGATGTCCAAGATGCGCCTCGTCGCGATGATGCTGAACACGCTTGAGACCCACCTCAACGGAACGTTGGCTACGCTTTGTGTCGACCGAGTGATGCTTGAAACCACGCATGCGGAAGACTTCGAAGTCGATGGTTTGGTGAACTACGCGAGGTTTCTCGAAGGGGTCGAAGTTGCGGCGCTGGCGTGGGAAGCTGCAGACGGTCGAGTCAGGATCAGCCTACGTTCTGCCGGTGAGGTGGATGTTGCCGCGATCGCCTCGAAGCTCGGAGGTGGGGGGCATCGAACTGCTGCAGGTCTTACAACAGACGAGGATCTCCCGTCTTCTCTCGATTGGGTACGACGGGAGGTCGCGACAGTCCTCAGAGCGCAGACGTGAAGTCGATCGAGCTGTGAAATGCTCCAAATATCTGTGCCCAATCTTCGTACGCTCTATGTGTGCACGCGGCGTTCGGTCCGAGGCACCGGTAAGTCCGGTCGATCTCGATAAGGTGCCTATGCTCGGTTTTTGCGCGGCTGGCGTAGCTTCGACGCGGGGAGGTGCGTGATGCAGAAAAGCCACCGCTGCGGAGTGATGGTGGTCGACAAGCCGGATGGGCCGACCTCGCATGATGTGGTTCGCTGGTGTCGCAAAGCACTGAATACGAGCTCTGTAGGGCATGCGGGCACGTTGGATCCGATGGCGACCGGGGTATTGGTGGTGGCCGTCGGTCAAGCTACCAAATTGGTTCCCTACCTTACCGCAGAGGATAAGGTGTACGAGGCAGAGCTTACGCTGGGCACCGAGACGGATTCCTTAGACGCTACCGGAACTGTGGTTCGACATGCGGAATATAACCCGGACATTTCGGTGGATGATGTAAAGGCTGCCGGCGGGGAGTTTCTGGGCGAAACGGATCAACGTGCTCCCAAGGTGAGTGCCCTGAAGAAAGATGGAGTGCGTCTACACAAACTGGCGAGGATGGGTGAGGACTTTGAGGCCCCTGTTCGTCGAGTTCAGCTTCATGCATTGGAAGTGCTCGATGCATCACCCGGGGTCCTGAGGTGTGTCCTTCACTGCGGAAAGGGTTTCTATGTTCGGGCGTTCGCTCGAGATCTCGCTTACCGATTGGGTACTGTAGGTCATCTTAGGTCGCTTCGGCGCCTTCGAAGCGGCAGTTTCGGATTGAGTGCAGCGGTGGCTGGAGAAACGCTTTCTAAAGCCAGATCCGATCCGGAACTTGCACTCAGACTCTGCGATCGTCTGATCCCGATTGAGGATGCATGCTCTTCGTTTCCGGTATTGTGTCTCAATGAGGCAGGAGCCACCGATGCTCAACATGGTCGCATCATTTCTAAGGAGCGTTGCGTACATGGCTGGCCTCCTGAGCGAGATCATCCGCTCTTCCTCAAGGACCTGCGAGGTCGCCTGCTCGCGATTGGGGAGCGTGCGCAAGACAGCGTCCGGGTTCGCCGCGGTTTTGTCGTTGACCCACATGCAGACGCCTGATTAATGAAGGCAGTCGTCGTTTCGGCCGATGTTTGTTCGGACCTCGAGGAGTAGGATTGTGCCGGTTCAGAAGACGAAATACCTAGTGATCGGTGCAGGAATCAGCGGACTGTCGTTCGCTGAGCGGCTGAAGGACACCGACTATTTGATTTGTGAGGCGGATGCTGAGCCGGGCGGATACTGCAAGACGATCACGCAAGGGGGATTCGTCTGGGATTATTCCGGACACTTTTTCCACTTTAGAGACCCGGAAATCGAAAAGTATCTAGTCTCACGGATGGGGCCGGGAGAGGTCCTAAAGATAAAAAAGGAAAGTCGTATCTATTACGCGAATGGATTTATCGATTTTCCATTTCAAAAGAACATTCATCAGCTGCCAAAAAATGAGTTTATTGACTGTCTGGTCGATCTCTACTTCAAGGAGTCGAGATCTGACACCGACTCCAGTTTTGAATCGATGCTCTACGAGAAGTTTGGGCAAAGCATCGCAGAGAAGTTCTTGGTTCCATACAATGAGAAGCTCTACGCGACGAAACTCTCGAATCTAGATCCCGGTGCGATGGGACGGTTTTTCCCCTACGCCGATCTCGACTCGATCATCGCGAACTTTCGACAGTCAGACAACCAGAGCTACAACACCACGTTTACCTATCCTCGGGGTGGAGCGATTCAATACGTCAACGCTCTTCTTTCGGGCGTTGTGCCGGAGCGAGTTTTGCTGAGCGAACCCGTCGAGACCATCGATACACACGCCAGGAGGGCACGCACGTCGAAGCGAGAGATCGAGTACGAGTATCTCATCAGCTCAGCCCCTTTGGACTCGCTTTTGAAGATGTGTGGCTTCAGATTCGACGACTCAATATTCACCTGCAACAAGGTGTTGGTATTCAATTTAGGGTTCAGTGAAAAGGGTCCTAAAGGAGTGCATTGGATCTATTTTCCTCAGCGTGAGTTGTCATTTTATCGGGTGGGCTTTTATGACAATATCTTCGATAGCGATCGGATGAGCCTCTATGTGGAAGTAGGCTATCCCCGTAACGAGTTGCTCGATGACTCGAAGATCTCTCAAGTACGTCAACGAGTTTTGAGCGATCTTCGGTCGACAGGTATCCAAAAGGGACAAGAGCTCCTCGAGCATGCGCACGTGGTTCTCGACCCGGCGTACGTGCACATCACGGAGCGGTCCAATCGTGAGGTTGCAGAGTACAAGCACCTGCTTGCGGCGCTGGGGGTGTATTCCACGGGTCGCTACGGCTCGTGGACGTACTGCTCGATCGAGGACAACATCAAAGAAGCGCGACTCCTCGCCGATAGATTCAACCGACTCTCTGCCGAAATCCCCTGACGACGCGCGCTTCCTCCAGTTGCGTGAGGCACGAAAAGCGGTTTGCACCAAGATCGCATATTCGATCGAACAGCGTAGAAACGCACTTATGCTTATCGAAGGAATGGCGACTTAGAAAACGGAGGCGCCGACCGGATTCGAACCGGTGAATGGAGGTTTTGCAAACCTCTGCCTTACCACTTGGCCACGGCGCCGTTTTGTGACTCGAGAGGCCTCGCCCGACGAGATTGGCGTTGTGTCTAGCTGAGAGGGAAGACCTTGTCCACAGCGGTGGAGGCTATTCGATGCGCCGGCAATCCTCTTCGATGACTGTTGCGTTTCGCCGTGGTACATCCTCGCCATGATGAAGGACAGCTTCTCAAGCCGTAAAACAGTCGAGTTCGGTGGTCGTCCCTACGACATCTTTCGTCTGGATGCATTGACCAAAGCAGGAGTTGGCGACGTCTCTTCGCTGCCGTACTCCATCCGAATTTTATTGGAAAATCTGCTGCGTCACGAGGATGGAACATCGGTTACCGCGAGCGATATCGAGGCGGTTGCCTCCTGGGACCCCCATGCCCCTCCCGCGACCGAGATCGCGTTTCGACCGTCGCGGGTCTTGCTCCAGGACTTTACCGGTGTGCCCGCGGTGGTGGATTTGGCGGCCATGCGCGCCTCTTTTGCGCGTCTTGGTGGAGATCCATCTCGTATCAATCCGCTGCAGCCTGTCGATCTGGTTATCGATCACTCGGTGCAGGTGGACCACTACGGAAACGCATCAAGTTTTGCGCAGAACGTCTCGAGAGAGTTCGAAAGGAACCGGGAACGGTACCAGTTTCTGAAGTGGGGGCAGTCCGCGTTTGAGAACATGAGGGTCGTGCCCCCGGGTACCGGGATCGTGCATCAGGTCAACCTCGAATACCTGGCATCGGTTGTTTTTCAGCGCACGGATCAGCACAAGACGCTGGCCTATCCAGATTCACTGGTCGGCACCGATTCGCACACCACGATGATCAACGGTCTGGGTGTACTGGGTTGGGGTGTCGGCGGTATCGAAGCTGAAGCGGCCATGCTGGGCCAGGCGATCACGATGCTCCTGCCTCAGGTCGTCGGTTTCCGTTTGAGTGGGCAGCTTCCCGAGGGGGCTACGGCCACAGACGTCGTCCTCCGAGTGACCGAGATGTTGCGAAAAAGAGGCGTGGTCGGAACGTTTGTCGAGTTTTTTGGCAAAGGTCTCGACACGATGTCGCTGCCGGATCGGGCGACCATCGCCAACATGGCGCCGGAGTACGGGGCCACCATGGGATTTTTTCCGGTAGATGCAGAAACACTGTCCTATCTTCGGTTTAGCGGTCGAGACGAGACTTCTGTCGATCTTGTAGAACGCTACCTGACGGAGCAGGGACTTTTCCGAGACTCGGAAAGCCCAGAGCCCCGATTCACCGATACGCTCTCCTTGGATTTGGGAGACGTAGAGCCCTCGATCGCCGGTCCCAAGCGTCCTCAGGACCGAATTGCACTCACCGGTTCCAAGCAGGCATGGGTCCAAATGCTCGAAGGGTTCCCTAGCCCTCGATCGGGTCGCGCTAAAGTGGAGCACAGAGGGCGCACTTTTGACCTGAACGATGGAGACGTGGTGATCGCTGCGATTACCAGCTGCACCAATACCAGCAATCCAGCAGTGATGTTGGCTGCAGGTTTGGTGGCACGTAAGGCTTGCGAACACGGGCTCTCGGTGCCCCCCTGGGTCAAAACTAGCCTCGCCCCAGGTTCCCAGGTTGTTACTGAGTACCTGAAGAAATCTGGTCTTATCGACGATTTAGAGAAGCTTGGATTCTTCGTCGTCGGATACGGCTGCACCACCTGCATTGGGAATTCAGGCCCCCTCGACCCTGCGATAGCGGATGCGGTTGTGAGGGAGGATCTCGTCGTTACTTCGGTGCTCAGCGGCAACCGAAACTTCGAAGGTCGCGTAAGCCCTCATACCAGAGGCAACTACCTCGCTTCGCCGCCCCTCGTGGTGGCGTATGCGATTGCAGGCACAATGAATATAGACTTTGCTCATGAGCTTATCGCTACCGCTCCAGATGGAAGTGAAGTCTTTCTAAAGGAGCTTTGGCCTTCCAACCAAGAGATCACGGAGACCATGCGGAGCGTCGTCGAGCGATCGCAATTTCTGGAGCGCTACGCCGAGGTATTCACGGGTCCCGAGCAATGGCAGGTCGTTGAGGTACCGGGCGGCCAAACTTTCGAATGGAGCGAGGATTCGACCTACATACGAAATCCTCCGTTTTTTGATCACGTAGAAAAGGGAGCGCCTCCTTCACCCAGCAATATCGAAGGCGCCCGAGTACTGGCGCTCCTCGGAGATACCGTGACGACGGATCACATCTCTCCTGCCGGAGCCATCGCCAAAGACAGTCCGGCCGCTCGGTATTTGCTCGAGCATGGCGTTCAGCCCGAGGACTTTAACAGTTACGGAAGTCGTCGAGGCAATCACGAAGTGATGATGCGCGGCACGTTCGCCAATATTCGACTCCGCAATCACCTGGTCCCGGGAACGGAAGGTGGATTTACCCGGGTCCTGCCAGGAGCCGAACAGGTGAGCATCTTCGATGCGGCGACCCGCTACGCCGAGCTTGAGACTCCGCTTATCGTGATCGGGGGCAAAGAATACGGCACCGGCTCTTCGAGAGACTGGGCGGCTAAAGGCACCTATCTTCTCGGGGTGCGTGCGGTTTTGGTCGAAAGTTTTGAAAGGATTCATCGAAGTAATTTGGTCGGCATGGGGGTTTTGCCTCTGCAGTTTCTGGAGGGGCAAAACCGAGAAACGTTGCGGCTTACCGGGGAGGAGCAATTCTCCATTCGCGGCATCGAAGGCGGTTTGACGCCAAAGAAGCGGCTCAAAGTATGTGCAGACCAGATCGAGTTTGAGGTGATGACCCGGCTCGATACCCCGCAGGAGGTGGAATATTACCTTCACGGGGGTATCCTGCAGTACGTGCTACGTTCGCTCGCGTCTTCCTAGCGCTGCAGCGTGGTGGAACGGAAATATCGCTGTCCCGCAGACATCCAGCGGAGCGAAGTTTTAAGCCGACGGATTCGACGCCCCGTACTTTGGGTTCCTGTCTAGCTTGAGCTTGTACTCTCTGAGAAATGACTTAAGGAACAAGAAGTATGGACACATCTGAGCGTATTCGAGGCCTGATAGAGCAAAACGAAGTTCTCTTGTTTATGAAGGGAAACCGAAACGCGCCCCGCTGCGGTTTCTCTGCACGCGTGATCGACATTCTCGATCAGCTCGTCGCCGACTATACCACCTTCGATGTCTTGTCCGATCCTTCAGTACGGCAGGGCATCAAAGACTTCAGTCAATGGCCGACGATCCCCCAGCTTTACGTCAAGGGAGAGTTTGTCGGTGGCTGCGACATCGTTAGCGAGATGATGGAACAAGGAGAGCTGGCTAAGGTGCTCGGGGTTGGCGAACAGCAAGCTTCGGCACCGGAGCTGCAGGTGACCGACACCGCACTGGGCGCGTTTGAGAGCTTCTTTGAGGGCACCGGGCGACCGACGGTTCGCATCGAGGTCGATCGTATGTTCCAGTGCGGTATGGATTTCGATACGCCGCGTCCCTCGGATTTCCAAATTGACCTGGGTCGCGTGCTCATCGTCGTCGATCCGGCCAGTGCGAGGAGACTGACGGGCAGCACGGTGGACTACGCAGAAGGTGCCAAAGGTTCTGGATTTAAGGTCGACAATCCGAATGAGCCGCCCAAGGTTCGCGAGCTTTCAGTGCATGATTTTGCTGGGTGGCGCGAGTCAGGCAAGGCGATGGAGGTGTTCGACGTGCGCAGTGCGGACGAGCGTGCCCTTGCTTCTATCTCGGGCGCACGACTTCTGGACGAAGAAGGAAAGGCCTATCTCGAGAGCCTGCCAAAAGATACCGTGCTGGTCTTCCACTGCCATCATGGCGGGCGAAGTCTGGCTGCGGCACATCAGTACATCCAGACAGGATTTAGTCATATCTACAACCTTCGCGGGGGAATAGACGCCTGGAGTCTTGAGATCGACGATTCCGTTCCTCGCTACTGACGATGGTTCGCCTCAGTTTGGCCGGTAGAAGCACGGGAATCTATCAGGAGCCACGGCCGCTTCGCGAGAGGACTCGTTGCCGAGTGCAGCACATCTGCTAACCATGGTTTTCGACCAAGCGGCACTGATCGCGGTCCTTTTCCATCCAACCGCGTAACTTCCTCTAAAATGCCATTTTCTATCAAATACACGTAGGGTTCGGGCGATTAGCTCAGGGGTAGAGCGCCATCTTCACACGGTGGATGCCGCTGGTTCAAATCCAGCATCGCCCACAAACAAAGAGCGCCGTGGAATATCGTCCCACGGCGCTCTTTCGTTTTGACTCCACGGATGTCCTAGTTAGAAGCCGCTGGTTGCTTGAATCCCATTTGCGTCCACTCTTCTCTTCCTGTGGAATACGGGTTTCGTCCAGGAGGCTAAGTCATGAGCGATCGTGAAGTTTATTTGGTGGGGTCGGCTCGAACGCCTATCGGTGCCTTTCAGGGCACTCTGGCTTCGGTGGATGCGGTGTCTCTTGGTGCCGCCGCGCTCAAGGGTGCACTGTCTCGAGCCGAGGTGGAAGCTGGATGGGTCGATGAGACCTGGATGGGCAACGTGCTCAGTGCCGGTTTAGGTCAGGCGCCCGCCCGTCAGGCCGCGAAGAGCGCAGGCATCAAAGACCACACCCCGGCGACCACCGTGAGCAAGGTGTGCGGTTCGGGCTTGATGAGTGTGATTCTGGGAACCAAGAGCATCCTACTCGGAGATGCTGAACTCGTCGTGGCTGGCGGCATGGAATCGATGAGCAACGCACCCTATCTGCTGCCCAAAGCGCGAGCTGGATTCAGAATGGGTCACGCTCGGGCGGTAGATTCTATGATTCACGATGGATTGTGGGATCCCTACCATGATTTTCACATGGGAAATGCAGGAGATCTCTGCGCGAAAGAACTCGGATTTTCCCGAGAGGAACAAGATGCGTTTGCGACTGAATCGTATCGTCGAGCGCATCAAATGCAAAAAGATGGCGCTACGAAAGAAGAAATCGTCCCGGTTCAATTTCAGGGCCGAAAAGGTGAAGTGTATGTCGATGTGGATGAAGAGCCTGGGCTCGCAAAGCCCGAAAAGGTGCCACGTCTGAGACCAGCGTTCTCCAAAGACGGCAGCGTGACTGCGGCGAATGCCTCCAAAATAAACGACGGTGCTGCGGCAGTAGTTTTGGCAAGCGGTCGCGCGGTGAAAGAGCGGGGTCTGTCTCCGCTAGCCCGCGTTGTAGCATATGCCTCACACGCTCAAGCACCGGAGTGGTTCACGACAGCTCCGATCGGTGCCTCCAAGAAAGTACTCGAAAAAGCGGGCAGAAAGAAGGATGCGGTTGGTTTGTGGGAGATCAACGAAGCGTTTTCAGTGGTCGCACTTGCGTGCACTCGGGAGCTCGAGCTCGACCCTCAGCGGGTTAACGTACGCGGCGGAGCCGTTGCTCTCGGACATCCTATCGGGGCTTCAGGCGCTCGGATCTTGGTCACGCTGCTGTCGGCCTTGCAGGCCGCTGAGGAGCGAGTCGGAGTCGCTACCATCTGCCTTGGCGGAGGTGAGGCGCTCGCGCTCATGGTGGAATATTTGGGGTAGGGCACGCGCCTCTAATTTATTGGCTTGATGGGCTGAGGGCGCGTTGACCACTGTCTTCGGCACTGGTACTCCCTCTCCCTTTCAATTCAGTTGCTGGAGTGAGTTATGGATGTCCGCAAGATAGGCGTTGTCGGCGCGGGTCAAATGGGATGCGGCATTGCACAGGTAGCCGCCGCCTCCGGATGTGAAGTCGTCCTGCTGGATGCGAATCTTGCTCGGGCGGACGAAGGCAGGCAGCGCATTGGCCGGAGACTGGAGAAGCTGGTCGACAAGGGCAAGATGGAATCTAAGGCGCGCGCTGCGCTCCTCGAGCGACTCGTTCCGACGACGGAGTACGCATCCCTCGCCGATGCCGATTTCGTCGTGGAGGCGGCCACCGAGAATCTAGCCCTCAAAGAGCGTATTTTTGCGGATGCGGACGCTGCCATGAAGGCGGATGCGATTCTTGCGAGCAATACATCCTCTATTTCGCTGACCAAACTCGCAGCCGCTACCCAGCGACCGGCGAAGGTCATCGGCATGCATTTTATGAATCCTGTTCCAGTGATGAAACTGGTCGAGGTGGTCCGCGCACTTCAGACCGACGACGCGACTTTTCAAACCACGCTAAAGCTTGGAGAGCGCTTCGGTAAGGTGCTTGTAACCACCAAGGATATGCCCGGATTCATCGTGAATCGTATGCTCATTCCGTTCCTCAATGAAGCCTGCTTTGCCCTGCAAGAAGGGCTTGGGACGGCTGAGCATATCGATACTGCGGCCAAGCTTGGCCTCAATCACCCGATGGGGCCCTTCGAACTTGCCGACTTGATCGGCCTCGATACGGTTCTGTATATCGCCGAGGTTCTCCATCGAGAGTTCGGGGACGACAAGTACCGACCTCCGGCTATTTTACGCAACTACGTCGCCGCCGGATGGAGCGGCAGAAAAACCGGGCGCGGTTTCTACACCTATGACGAAAAGGGAAGAAGGCAGTGAACGAATCGTTTTTGAGCACGGAGCATCACGGTCCGGTGGCTCTGATCGTTTTACGCCGCCCTGAAAAACTCAACGCGCTAAGCAGCCAAGTTCTCGCTCAACTTGCGTCCACGGTGGAGGCTCTAGAGTCTCAGGAATCCATTCGCTGTGTGGTCCTCACGGGTCATGGAGCTGCATTCGTTGCGGGGGCAGATATCGAAGAGATGCGCGCGTTTTCGGCATCTCAAGCCGAGGAATTCTCTATTCAGGGGCAGGCCGTGTTTCGGTCGATCGAGGAGTCGAGACTTCCCTATCTGGCTGCAGTGAATGGATACGCTCTAGGAGGTGGCTGCGAACTCGCACTTGCTTGTGATTTCATTTACGCCAGCAAAAAGGCAAAATTCGGACAGCCGGAGGCGAGGCTTGGTCTCATTCCCGGCTTCGGAGGCACTCAGAGACTGCCGAGGCGTATCGGGATCGCTGCCGCCCGTGAATTGATCATGACCGCACGAACCGTCGACGCTGACGAAGCGCTTAGGCTTGGCTTGGTGAACCGAGTGATCGAACCAGATGCGCTGCTCGACACGGCGTTGGCTTGCGGCCGTGAGATTGCAGGTAACGGCCCAGCCGCGATTTCGGTAGCGAAGCGGACCTTGCTCAAAGGGGTTTATCCGCTACTCGACCAAGCTCTCGAGCTCGAGAGTCGTTCGTTTGGCCGGTGTTTTGATGATGCGGAATGTCAGGAGGGCATCACGGCTTTTCTCGCTAAGCGACCTCCGAATTTCGGATAGAGAGCGCGCCTCTCATGGCTCGGCGGGAACGTTTGCCGGGCTGGCTCCGAGGCGCGCTCTGCAGGCCTCCTTCATGATGAACGAGCAGCGCGTTTGTGATTTTTGCGCTAACTCTCCGCATGTCCCGACGCGAAGTTCGTACCCAAGATGCTCCCGAAGCTATCGGATCCTACGCTCAGGCAGTTCAGCACGGGAATCTGCTGTTCTGTTCCGGTCAGATTCCGATCGATCCCGAGACTGGACTGCTGGTGGAAGGAGGCGTCCAGCAGCAGACCGATCGGGTGATGAAGAATCTGTCGGCGGTGTTGAAGGCTGCGGGCGCCGGCTTTGATTCCGTTCTTAAGACAACCATATATCTGAAGTCCATGGAGGACTTTCCCTTGGTTGACGAGGTCTATTCGAGTTACTTCGCCGGCGCTCCCACGTTTCCCGCAAGAGCATGTGTTGAGGTTTCTGCCCTGCCGCGAGGAGTGGATGTTGAGGTGGAACTCGTGGCTGCGGTGGTCGATCGGTAGATTCAGTGCACCTCAGCGCTGCACGACCTCATGACTGAGGGACCGGTTAGAGCTAGGGGGAGGCTGGTTGGAGTCAAAGGACTGAGCTAGCGCCACCCTCGGCTCGCCGTACTCGCTTAGGGTGTTTGAGTCGCTTAGGGTGTCTGAAACCTCCGCATGACCCACTGGGAGAGTCATGCGCTTTTGGAAGTCGCCTACGGACCTATCGGAACGGGTCGCTCAGGGCAAGAGTCCTTTTCCGATCCGGTCCCACACTTACCGTACCTACCTCGCATCCAGCCAACTCCTCAATGCGCGCGATGTACCGTCGGGCACTAGCCGGAAGAGACTGAAGGGTTTTGCAGTTCGAAAGATCTTCGTCCCAACCTTCGAATTCCTCATATTGGGCAACGACCCGATCGAGTCCGTCGAATGGCGGTCTGCTCAGGGGTTCCCCGTCGAGTACGTACTGCGTGCAAATATGCAACTTCGGTAGTCCCGAAAGCACGTCTAGTTTCGTTAGGGCCAGTTCGGTAAGGCCGTTCACTCTGCACGCGAAGCGCAGCGCGACCCCGTCGAGCCAGCCACAGCGTCTCGGTCGGCCGGTGGTCGCTCCGAACTCCGCACCTTGGGACTGCAGATAGTCGGCCGCCGAACCGGTGAGCTCTGTGGGGAAGGGGCCTCCTCCAACCCTTGTCGTGTAGGCCTTGGTAATTCCAATAACGCGTCGAATTCGAGTGGGCGGCAGACCAGCCCCTGTGCATGCACCGCCAGCGATCGCGTTGCTGCTGGTGACAAAAGGGTAGGTTCCATGGTCGACATCGAGCATCGTGCCTTGAGCCCCTTCCGCCAGTACTTTCTTCTCGGCGTCAAGGGCGTTTGCGAGCACCTCCTGGGCGTCGACAAAATGTGGTTTAAGTCGCTCACCCAGTTTGAGATAAGCGTCGATCACCGTTTCAACGTCTGGAAGCTCCGAGCCAAATCCGCTGAGCACCGGTTTCCAAGAGTCAAGGTTTGAGTAAATTCGAGATCGAAAGCGGTCCGGCCTGATCAGATCGCCCATACGGATCCCTCTTCGTGCAAATTTATCCTGGTAGCACGGTCCGATGCCCCTTCGGGTCGTACCGATGGCTCGGTCGCCCTTGGTCGACTCTCGGAGTGCGTCCAGAACCTTGTGGTGAGGGAGTACGACATGGGCCCGATCCGATACCAAAAAGCGAGACGGCTCGAAGCCGCGTGCCGCGAGCACGTCGAGCTCTGTGCAGAGCACTTCTGGGTCGATGACGGTCCCTTGGCCGATCAGGCAGGACGTGCCCGGATGGAGTGCGCCACTTGGCACCAGATGGAGTACGACTTTCTCCCCGTTCACGACAAGAGTGTGCCCCGCGTTGGCGCCCCCAGCGTAGCGAACCACCATGTCTGCGTAGGGAGCGAGCAAATCGACCACTTTGCCTTTTCCCTCGTCGCCCCACTGGGCACCAACCACGACTACTGCTGGCATGCTGACCTTTCCAAGTTGACGGATCGAGGAGGCGGAGACTCCCTGACTCCCTAAAGGCGCCCCTGTTGAGCCTCTAAGGTTTAGCCGGAACTTCCTGCTGAGCTCAAGAAAAGCATCACATCGTGGGATGTGGTGGGTCCGGAGTCGAACTGCTTTGTGTTCATCTCGCCTGTCGGCTGCACCTCGACTCTTCCCTCGACTCCTTCGACTTTTTGGATGATGGCGTCGTAGGACCATGCTCGTGCGTAGGCTCGGGCCTCGTCCGGAGACAGCCTCGGCAGTTCGGACACGGTGGCTCCCAGTGAACGCAGCTCCATGGTTGTCGATGCAAGCGCTGGATCGACGGTCAAAAGCCGAACTGGACGAGCCCATCGCTCTGAATCGGCGGTTTCAAGCGCCCAGGTGAGATTGTCCAGATCGAGGCCGCAACCTGTGGCTGGCTGAGGAAAGCCGAAGCGCGAGAGGAGATCGTCGTAGCGACCTCCGGCTCCGATAGCTTCTCCAGGTCCCGCGGCCAGTACGACAAAACTCGCCCCGGTGTAGTAGCTCTGTCCCGCGGTCTCTCCGAGGTCGATTCCGATTCGGTCTGGAGTGATCACGTCCTGCAGACGATCGCAAAGTTCTTTGAGCGTCCAGACCGCGGATTGCATTTCAGCATTGCCGCTCATCTGTTGTGCGCGCTCTAGAACATCTAGATCGCCGTGGAGTGCCGTGAGATCGATGACTGCCCTTCGTTCTTCCGAAGAAACGCCTGCCGCTTTGAGTAGAGATTCGAGTCGCTCAGCGTCCTTGAGTGCAAGCGCTGCTATGGCTTCGTGACGAATGGGTTTTGGAACGTGTTGAATTGCGCTCTTGCCTACACCGACGTGTCGCAACTCGATACGAAAGCCGTTGAGTCCCACCGCGTTGCAGGCTTCGATGGCCCGGGTCACCACTTCGGCGTCGGCCGATACGTCCGAATCGCCCACGTACTCGATGCCTACTTGGGCGATCTGCCGATGCCTGCGCGCACGTCCCCGACGCTGTCGAACCACTGTTCCTCGGTAGCTTAGACGCCAGGGGGCCGGTCGGTCACGGAGTCGCGTTGCAATGATGCGTGCGATCTGTGGTGTGATATCCGGCCTGAGAACGGCGACCTCACCGCTATAGGGTTCCACAAAGCGCAGTAGATCTCTTCGCACCGCTTCTTTGAGACCTGGATCGATCACCTCTGCATGTTCAAAGGGGGGCGTGGTGACGAGATCGTAACCCCGGGCGGTAAAAGTTCGAATCACGCGCCCAGACACCGCCTCACGTTGTGCCGAGTCGGGGGGGAGCAAATCTCTCATCCCTACTGGGGGAGCAAGAGGAAGGTTGCCGCTGTTTTGGTCCCTGGTCGTCTCTCTCGCTACGCTCACCGGGGTGTCTCCGCGCGTTTTATCGCTCTGTGGCTGTTGATGAGGTGTGGCTGTTGATGAGGTGGCTGCTGGTGAAAAGAGGGGAGCGCTCTAGAGTGATACCGAAACCACGGCCCGTACGTTTTCCAGGCTTCTCAACTCGCTCAGGATGCCCTCTGGAACGCTCGCGTCAAGATTCCAAATGGCGAGCGCCTCTTCCTGCGCCTCGTTCAGGCTGACTTGGACGCGAGATACATTGATCGACTGAGCACCGAGCAGGCTTCCTACGGCACCCACGACGCCGGGGCGATCGCGATTACGCATGATCAGCATCGTTCCCTCGAGCACGGTGTCGACTTCATAGCCCTCAAGACCCACCAATCGTGTTTCGCCCCTGGTGCCTAAAGTCACGGTTGCGGTATGAATACCCGCTTTGCTCGTGAGGCTGGTACGTACGGCGGTGGCGTAGCGCTGGGCTTTTTCTTCGATTTCGACGACCGCGATTCCTCGATCCTTAGCCTCAAACGGAGCACTTATCGGGTTTACTGCATCCTTAGATCGCACTTCGAGGTAGCCAGCAACCACAGCGTTGGTGATAGGTTTGATTCCCAGTTGAGCCGCTTCCCCAGTGCACATGACCCGGATCTCATTGGTTTCCTCGAGATCTAGCTGGCCAACCAACAGACCTAGGGTTCGGCATGCCCGCAGATAGGGCATGAGTTTCTCGCTGGTGTTTCGGTCGATCGAGTGTGCGTTCACCCCGTTCCGAATGGTTCCTTCTAAAAGGTAGTCTGCTACCTGGTGACCGATCTCAACTGCGACGCGCTCTTGGGCCTCGACGGTTGAGGCTCCGAGGTGAGGTGTGAGCACCACATCGGGCCGGCCCAACAGAGGATTCTCATGTGGTAGCGGTTCTGTTTCGAACACGTCTAGGGCCGCCCCCGCCAGCTTCTTTGAATCGAGTGCGCGAGCGAGTGCGTATTCGTCGACGATTCCGCCGCGTGCTGCGTTGACCAAGAGCAGGTCTTTTTTGACCTTCTCGAATGCAGCGTCGTCGAAGAGGTTTCGGGTTTCCTCGACCAGAGGTGCATGTATTGTGATGAAATCCGATCGCCGCAGCAGCTGCTCCATGGTGACCAGTTCGATGCTGAGCTCCCGTGCGACGTCCGTTTGAATCGCTGGGTCGCAAGCGATGACCTGCATACGAAGCCCGCGAGCTCGATCGGCTACAATCTTACCGATGGTTCCGAGGCCGACAATGCCGAGGGTCTTGTGTTCGAGTTCACGGCCTTTGAATCGGTTCTTTTCCCACTTTCCTAAGTGGGTCAAACCAGAAGCCTGAGGGATCCGCCGAGCTAGAGACATAAGCAGAGACAAAGCGTGCTCCGCAGTTGTCACCGCGTTACCGGTAGGCGTATTCATCACCACGATGCCTCGTTTGCTGGCAGCGTGCAGATCGACGTTGTCTACCCCGATGCCCGCACGCCCAACAACCCGAAGCGACACTGCTTTCGCGATCACGTCAGCCGTCACCTTTGTCCCGCTGCGGATGACGAGTCCTTCGTAATCACCGATCGTCTGCAAGAGCTCCTGAGGTGACAGCTCGGGTAGGTAGTCGACTTGGATTTCCGCGTGATCCCGAAGCGCTGCCAAGCCGCTTTGGCTAAGTTTGTCCGATACCAGCACTCGTGTTGCGGCCATGACGACTCCCTACTGATCCCTATGTCCCGAGAGGCGGCTCAGCTAGCAGCCGACTCTCGGAGGGTCAAGAGACACAAACCGTATGACGCCCGAGCAGCATGGTCTCCAAGTGCGCATCGGCGTCCTCAATGCAAATTGGATCTCTTGAGATCTGGGGAGGCACAATCCTACTTGGCGTAAAAGCCTTGTTTTCTGGTATGCGGCTGGTTCATGCGGGAAGCGAATCGCTTGACGAGTGGAGGCCCAAGTCGTAGACGGCGCGCTCAAACGCCAGCCCGCGCACAGATGCATCATCAACACAGCCTGAACGGCTCTATCTATCCTGCGCACGAACTTACTCGAAGCCTCGGTAACTAGGCCGGGCAAATCTTTTGAACAGCCATGTCTCTTGACCAGCTATCTACTAGACCCTAGCCCCAGCCCCATGCCGACCCACCATTGCAAGAATTCGAGGTGCACTGGACGATATGGTCTGGCAGCACTCGGCCTCGCAATCCCGAGTGCCTACGGGCTATACGGCCTTCTCGGCATACTGTGGTGTGACGCAGAGTTGGCAGGATCAGAGTCCGATGCGGAACTTCGGGGTCTTCTCGGAGTTCGACTCGGTATGACCCCGCTTGAGGTTCGCCAAAACTTTCATCAATCCTCGTCGGGGAGCTCCGTCGCTTCCTCAACAGAGCAGGGTCAACTGGTAGTCGATTGGGAGGCAAACGCAGAGGCCGCATGGCACTCGAGCCCAAACCTCGAAAGCCCTATCCGCGTCACCTTTGAGTTTCACAACGCCATCTTGGTTGCTATCCGCGCTGATTTCGTAGCACCAAGCGATGCGAAATCGTCAATCGATACGAAGCTATCTGTATCCCCCTCGGCAGTTCGATCGATAATTTCTGAGAAAGGGCGGTCCAAAGTGGTACTTATCGCTCGCGACTGCCCAACCCACGCGGACGAGGTTCAGTACATTCTCCTTTCGAACAAACAAGTTCATTAGTATGCCCCGGACCGGAATACGCCGGTTCGGAAACCAGGGCTGATGACCTCGAGCCAGTCGAGGCAACAGCGAGAGACGCAATGCAGATCTTCCCGCGCCAGCTGAATCTATTACCCGTCGTCCTCGGCGTGCTCTCTTCGGGAGCAGGCGTGGCCGTAGTTTTTGGATTTTGGTACTACGCTTCCCCAAAGAATCTTCAGGTGGGCTACGCTCCTGAGCAGCCCGTTCCCTACAGTCACCGTTTGCACGCAGGTGAACTCGGGATCGATTGTCGCTACTGCCACTCGAGCGTGGAACAATCCCACGAGGCGAATGTTCCGCCCACGCAGACCTGCATGGGGTGTCACAACGTGGTTCACGCGGAGTCTGCGCTGCTCGAGCCTGTTCGCCAGAGCTTCGATTCGGGTGACCCTGTTGAATGGGTCCGCGTTCACAAGATTCCTGATCACGCGTACTTCAATCATAGTGCGCACGTAGCGGTCGGAGTCGGCTGCGTTTCCTGTCACGGAAGAGTGGATCAGATGGAGGTCGTCAGGGTTTCGGAGCCGCTCGGCATGGGTTGGTGTCTCGAATGTCACCGAAACCCCGAGCCCAATCTTCGCCCTCTAGACCAGGTAACCAATATGGAGTGGACGCCCGATGAACATTACGTCGCGTCCATCGAGGTCAACCCCCCTCAGCATTGCTCGGGATGCCACCGATGAGTTCTGACATGAAGCCGAAAAGCGCTAGCGAGTTGCGAGTTGAGTCGTCGGTTGCGCAACGAAATAAGTTGCCGATGCTCTGGAGTTCGCTCGATGAAAAACGTCTGGTGGACTCTGACGAGGCGAATCGGAACGACGCTTCCTTCGGTGATACCACCATCGAACCTTATACAAAGCGAAGTAGTTCTAGATCCCATACGGGCGAGCGCTCGCTCGCGACCGAGGAGGGCGCTCCCGCCGGTTTCGTAAACGCTTCGATGCTGGTCAAACGTCGGAGTTTTTTGCAGGCCACGGGTCTTACCGCAGCTGCGGGGGCAGCGGGGTGTATTCGACGACCCAAAGAAAAAATCCTGCCTTACTCCGTTCAGCCTGAATACGTGGTCCCCGGTGTTCCAATGCACTACGCCACTGCTGTGGCCTCGGGATCCGGCGTGCTTGGTTTGCTGGTGACGACTCACGAGGGCCGCCCAACGAAAGTAGACGGCAACCCAAATCATCCGATGAGTCTCGGAGCCACAGGGCTTTTCGAGCAGTCCTCCATTCTCGATCTGTATGATTCGGATCGATCCCAAAAAGCGGCCAAGAAGACCGATGTTTCGATGGCCGACTGTGAGGCTGCTGAAGTTGAAGCCTATATACGATCGGTATCTGCCTCAGCGTTGCGCGATCGTGGACGTGGCCTCCGGGTGCTCAGTGGTACTAGTTTGTCTCCGTCGTACTGGAGACTTCGAGAGGCACTGCTGCAGCGCTTTCCGGAGATGAAATTTTATCAGTATGATGCGGTCTCCGATTGGAATGTGATCGAAGGCGCTGAAGTCGCCTTTGGCAGCCGTTTGCGGCCCGTCTACAATCTCAATCCGGCGAAGGTGATCCTATCGCTCGACGCAGACTTCCTCGGTGAGGAGACTTCATCGGTCCGAAACTCCCGAGCCTTTTCCCAGGGTCGACACGTGCGCTCAACGCGCGACACGATGAACCGCTTGTATGTAGTCGAGCCAACCCTGTCGGTGACAGGGATGAAGGCGGATCATCGTCTCAGAGCCGCAGCGCGGGATGTCGAGCGCTTGCTCGTCGCCTTGGTGAAAGAGCTTGCCGAGCGTCACGGCCTCTCGTTGCGTGAGCCCTTAGCCCGGGCGATCAGTCGCGTCTCGTCAGAAGGATTTGATGCATCCTGGCTGCGCGTACTCGCTCAAGATCTCGCTCAAAATCGAGGTTCGTGTCCGATCCTCGTCGGCCACAGGCAGCCGGCGCGAGTACATGCGTTGGCACATTTTCTTAATGCCTCCTTGGGCAATCAAGGCCGCACGGTCGGATTTGCTCCGGTTCTAGGTTCAGATAAGTGGTCCGATCCGGCGCAAAGTATTGCCGAGTTTACTGCCGATCTGCGAAGCGGTGTCGTGCGTGATGTGCTTCTGCTCGGAGGCAATCCCGCATACGACGCTCCTTGCGATGCCGAGGTGTCTGCCGCTTTGGCTCAGCAGAACGTGAACGTGTTGCATCTTTCGACGCATCGGAACGAGACCACGAGCTTCGCTGACTGGCATCTTCCTCAAGCTCATTTTTTGGAAACGTGGGGTGATCTTCAGGCAGAAGACGGAACTCGAACCGTCCAACAACCGCTTATCGATCCGCTCTTCGGAGGGCTTAGTGAGATCGAGGTGCTCGCACAGCTCCTCGGAGAAGAGCCTTGGAGCGGCCACGAGGTGGTCCGACGCACCTTCCAGCTCGACGCGAATTCTGAGGTGGAGGAGTCACGGTGGCGGCGAGCGCTGCATGGCGGGGTTGTTCCCGGCAGTCGTCAGCCGTTACGCCGAGCGATGGGGCTTCAAATCGCATCGATTGCGGATTCGTTGACGGCAGGAAGAGGGGAGCGAAGAGCCCTGGGTAGAGAGAATTTCGAGGTTCTATTCTCTGCCGATCCGAAACTGCTCGATGGGCGCTTTGCGAACAATGTGTGGCTTCAGGAGCTTCCCGACCCGATCACAAAGCTGGTTTGGGACAACGCCGCACTGATTTCTCCTGCAGCTGCCCGAGAACTTGGACTGTCCAATGGAGATCAAATTTCCCTGTCGTGCGATGGCGCAGAGGGTATAGAGCTTCCAATCTTCATCCAGCCAGGTCAGGCAGAGTGGACCTTAACCTTGCGTCTCGGATGGGGCCGTACTGCCGCTGGCGTCTACGGCACAAACGTGGGTTTTGACGTGAATCCCTTGCGAACGCTGGCGGGGTTTGAGTTTGGGGACGGGGTTCGCGTCACGACCACGAGCGCGCACCACGATTTGGTCCAGACGCAGGTGACTCAGACGATGGCGGGTCGGCCGGTAGTCATCGACGCAACCTTGGATGCAGTGGATGCCCCCAAGGGACACGCGCTGCATGGACTGCCCGTATACAAGGAAACCCCGGACTTCGCCCAGTATCGAGCTGTCGAGTTTACGCCCAAACCTCTATGGAATGAGGTCGACTACAGCAAAGGATACAAGTGGGGCATGACGGTCGACCTCACTTCATGCAGCGGTTGCAATGCGTGTGTCATCGCGTGTCAGGCTGAAAACAATATTCCCTGTGTTGGCAAGAGGGAGGTCGCGCGGGGCCGCGAGATGCACTGGCTCCGCATCGACCGTTACTACGTGGGCACAGACGAAGACGATCCCGTCGTCGCGCTGCAGCCGGTTGGCTGTCAGCACTGCGAGGAAGCGCCTTGCGAAAATGTATGCCCTGTGAATGCCACTGTGCACAGTCCCGAGGGACTCAATGACATGGCGTACAATCGCTGCGTCGGTACTCGATACTGCGCCAACAACTGCCCCTATAAAGTACGGCGATTTAACTATCTCGACTGGCACGATTCAGAAGATCTTCATGGTGAACTTCCTGAACTGCGAAAGATGCAGTTCAATCCAAATGTCACCGTCCGTATGCGCGGGGTTATCGAGAAATGCAGTTACTGCGTGCAGCGAATCGAAGAAGCGCGTATCGCTGCGCGTCGTGAGAAAAGATCCATTCGTGATGGCGATGTGACCCCTGCGTGCGCGCAAACATGCCCTTCGCAGAGCATTGTATTCGGCGACCTGAACGATCCCGGTAGCCGAGTTTCTAAGCTGGCATCTTTGGACCGCCAATATCGCCTGTTGGCGGAAGTGGGTGCTCAGCCGAGAACCCGATACTTGGGACAAATACGGAATCCAAACCCTGCCATGTTCGTGCATGTCGAGCAGGAGGCTGAAGGATGACTACCAGCAATCTAATCTATGAAATCGGCGAGCGCCCTCTGCTCCCTGAGGGCACAAAGCTCAATGACATCACGGAAACCGTTGCGAGAGTGACGGAGACCAAGGCACCACGTGGTTGGTGGCTGCTGTTTATTCCTTCACTCTTTTTGGTTGGGGTGTTGTTTGCATCCATCGGCTATCTGGTGACCGAGGGCGTAGGTGTTTGGGGCAACAATGCTCCTGCCTACTGGGCCTGGGACATCACCAACTTCGTCTGGTGGATCGGGATTGGTCACGCCGGAACCCTGATCAGCGCCATTCTCTACCTCTTTAGGCAAAAGTGGAGAACCAGTATCAATCGTTTTGCCGAAGCGATGACGATCTTCGCGGTCATGTGTGCTGGCTTGTATCCGGCACTTCACACCGGCCGTCCCTGGTTTGACTACTATCTGTTCCCCATACCCAATCAGATGCTGATGTGGCCCAACTTTAAGAGTCCCCTTATGTGGGACGTCTTTGCAGTCAGCACCTATTTTATCATCTCGCTGCTCTTTTGGTTTGTCGGCCTTATTCCCGATTTCGCTACGCTGCGCGACAGAAGCAAAACCCCAATACGACGTCTGGCGTATGGGTTCTTCGCGCTGGGTTGGCGAGGGAGCCACCGGCACTGGCAGCATTACGAGCGGGCATATCTCATTTTGGCAGGTATCTCGACACCTCTCGTGCTCTCTGTGCACTCGGTCGTCTCGTTCGACTTTGCAACCTCTGTGCTCCCTGGTTGGCACACGACAATATTTCCTCCCTACTTCGTCGCGGGAGCGGTGTTTAGCGGTTTTGCTCTGGTGATGACCCTGCTTTTGATCTGCCGAGCAGTGTTTCAAATGCATTCTATTGTCACCCTGAAGCATCTGGACTTCATGAGTAAGTTCATGCTCGCGACGGCCTGTATGGTCGGATACGCCTACGCGATGGAATTCTTTATCGCTTGGTACTCGGGCAACGACTACGAGCTGTTTGCGTTTCTAAATCGTGCAACCGGTCCCTATTGGTGGGCCTATTGGAGCATGATCACCTGCAACGTTTTGGTGCCACAGATATTTTGGTTTAGAAAAATGCGTTCCAACATCCCGGTGATGTTTGTGGCGACGATATTCATCAATATCGGCATGTGGTTCGAACGCTTCGTGATTATCGTCACTTCGCTCCACCGTGACTATCTACCGAGCTCTTGGGGTATGTTCACTCCCACTCCGGTTGATATCTCTCTCTACCTCGGCACTTTCGGTCTTTTCATGACCCTCTTTCTACTCTTCATAAGGTGGATTCCCATGATCGCCATAGCCGAAGTGAAGGCAGCGCTTCCTGACGCGCATCCACATCACTCTGGTGGCGAACACGAACATGGCGCTCTTATCGCTGCACCTGTCCCTGCCGAGTAAGTCGAAATTAATGACAAGGAAATATGGGCAATGAGCTCGGACGACGAGAAAAACACAGCTAAAGGAGAAGGCAACCTCGACGGAGAATCGGTCAATGATCTCTCTACCGTGTCTTCAAGTTCCGAAGCAGGTCCGGAGCGCGCCGACCAAGCGGACCATCAAGAAGCTCAACCCTCCGCGTTCGACTCCGCCGAGAACATGGTGCGAGACGACGACGCTTCTACAGAGTCGGTGCAGCGTCGCCCGTCACTCTGTCGCCCAGCACTCTGGCTCGCAGAATACGAGAGTCCGGAAGCGCTCATGCATGCTGCAGAATCCGTTCGGGATGCAGGCTACGAAAAGTGGGATTGCCATACGCCTTACCCCGTCCATGGCATGGATGAGGCGATGGGTCTGAGGCCAACGAAGATCGGGGTGATTTCCTTTTTGGCCTCGATGCTTGGAGTGGGAAGCGCCGTCTTGATGATGTACTGGATGAATGCGGTGGACTATCCGATCATCGTCGGCGGCAAGGAACCTGGAGCGTTGCCGTCGATGGGTCCGATCGTGTTCGAGCTTGGTATCTTATTTACGGGTCTTGCAACCGTATTTGGCTTGTTTCACATATGCCGCCTACCTCGGCATCATCATCCGGTTTTTTACTCAGACCGCTTTGCCTCCGCCTCTGACGACCGTTTTTTCATTTCCATTGAAGCCGCGGACAAGCAGTTCGATGTAGTAAAAACACGCTCGCTCCTCGAAGGCACAAGACCCAGTTTTGTCGAGCTGGTTGAGGAGGAAGTGCTTTGACCCAGCGCGTGTATGTCTTGGTCGTTCTTGGTTCACTGGTCGCGCTTGGTTGTCGAGGCCAGATGACAGAACAAGAACCTGTCGTGCCCATCCGCAATATGCACGATCAGCCACGTTATGATCCGCAGGAAGAAAGCGCGTTCTTTAAGGATGGACGAACGATGCGCTCACCTCCCGAGGGTACGGTGGCCGTAGAAATGGAAGTTGACCTCAGCGTGCAAACAGGGCGCACTCCTGAGGATGATGGCTGGTTGCTCTACGTGCCCCGCTCGGTGATGCCGTCCGGCCAATCTGGACGAACAGCATTCTTGGAACGAGGTCAGGAACGCTACAACATATCTTGCGCCCCCTGTCACGGCGCTTCAGGACATGGCGACGGAATGGTTGCCCGTCGCGCAGTTCAGCTTGGGGCAGCAGCACTGAGCCCACCCACGCTTCACGACGAACGCATTCGAACGATGCCGGATGGGCAGCTCTTTGCGACGATCAGCAATGGAATCCGAAAGATGCCCGCCTACCGACACGCGATAAGCGTGCGCGACCGATGGGCCATAGCGAGTTATGTACGCGCCTTGCAGTTGAGTCAGGCTTCGAGGGCCACGGCGCGCCTTGCAAGACCACCCAGGGAAACAGACGCTCGAGAGGTAGTTCAATGAGCACTGAGTCGATCGGCCAAGAGCCATACCGAATACCGGCGCAAAGCCGGTGGGCCAACGCGTGGAAGGTCCCTGCGGCTTTTGGTGCTTTCGGAGTCCTAGTCTCCGCGCTCGGATGGGTTATGGACCCCGAACGCTTCGCCTTCTCATGGTTGTTTGCGTTCTTCTACGTGGCGACCGTCGCCCTCGGCTCTTTGTTCTACGTGATCGCACAGCATGTGACCGGTGCTGACTGGGGAACATCCGTGCGGCGAACGGCTGAATTCTTGATGCTCGGCGTACCGCTTTTGGCTGTTCTTTTTTTGCCAAATCTAGCAAACATGCACTTCCTTTGGGGTGAGTGGATCGACGCCTCTGCGGGTCACGGGCATCATGACGATGAACATCATGGTAGCGACGGCGGACACGACCACTCGAGCGATCATACGCATGGCGGCAAACCGCATGGGTCCCGAGCTCCTCTCGGGGTCGAGGATGCCTCCAAAACTGCGGGCCAGGCGCACGATGCACCCTCCTCACTCGGTGCACTGGTAGGGGGGATCGCCCATGCCCAAACTGCGCACCTCGGCGGAGGCTCTGCTTCGGTTGATTCACATGCTGTTCACGAAGATGGGCACAGCGATGGTGAACACCACACGGTGTACGAACAAGCACTTCATCACGAGATCCTCCAAAAGAAGACGGCCTACCTGAATTTGCCGTTCTGGTTGATTCGTGCAGCGGCGTATTTCTTCATCTGGACGTTCATCTCGCTACTCTATTTCCGTTGGTCGACGCAGCAGGATCGGTCTCGAGATCTGGGGTTGACCCTCAAAATGAAGCGGTTTGCCCCGGCCTCGGGCGCAGCCTTCGCGCTTACGCTTACGTTCGCGGCGTTCGATTGGGCGATGGCGCTCGAGCCCGCCTGGTATTCGACCATTTTTGGGGTGTACATTTTTGCCGGATGCGTCGTTTCCATGTTTGCTGCCGTGATACTCCTGGCCCTCGGTCTGGTTCGCGCGGGATACTTGGGTCGCGCGGTGAACGTCGAACATTTTCACGATTTAGGCAAAATGATGTTCGGTTTCACCTGCTTTTGGGCCTACATCGGGTTTAGTCAGTTCCTCCTTATCTGGTACGCAGGAATCCCCGAAGAGGCGACCTACTATCACCTAAGATGGGACTCCCAGGGATGGAAGCTTGTGTCCATATTCCTCATGGCGGGTCATTTTATATTTCCATTTATTTTCTTGGTTTCACGTGTCCCTAAAAGAAACCTATCGACGCTAGCGTTCGCGTGCGTCTGGATGCTCTTTATGCATGCAGTAGACATGTACTGGTTCATTCTACCCAACTATGGAGCGCTCGATCTTCACTGGATGGACGTCGGAGCGTTGCTGGCAGCCTTAGGGATTTATCTCGCATATGTATTTTATCGAATGGGTCAATTTCCGCTGGTTCCCGTAGGTGACCCACGGCTGACTCGCTCCATCCATCACGTGCAGACGACTTAGGAAATAAGATTCATGGGTTACGAGAAGACGGAACCAAAGAACAACCTGATACTTTTCTTCTCGGTTTTGAGCCTCGTCACGCTTGCTGCGTTAGCATTTGGTTTTGAAAGCTACTTCAAGATCGAAGCGGACAAGCAGTATGACCTCGCCATCAACCGAGGACTCCCGCTTGGGGAAACCCCATTTTCGTCGGCCGCTCAGAACAGAGTATCTATTCAGCTGCGTGATCCAGGTCTAGTTGACCCGTGGCAGGCAAGACGTGAGATGGAGCGAGAGCACTTGTCTCAGCTCACTTCCGACCCAATGCCCATATCACGTGCGATGCATCAGCTTGCTGAAAGAGGTCGAAGCTCGGCTCCGATCGTCGAGCCTCGTAGTGGTAACGACCTGGGAGCAGCTCAAGGCTGGGAGCGACTACCCCTTTCCGTAACCGGCACTTTAAGTTCGAGTGCGGATAGCGTAAACGACTCCACTGCCATCGACACGGCGGCAAAGCGCAATGAGGTCGACGATACTGAAGAGACCACCCTCGGGTCGATGGCGCGCCCAAGAAATGAACGGGCAGCACCCGCAGGGCCATGAGCAAGAGGCTCCCAACCAAGATCTTACGCTGGGCGGCAGTGGTTTCGACGATAGCTCTCGTTATCGGTTCCAGCTCTAGTCTTAGCGCGCAGCGCCGAGGTGAGCGTCACGAGCCTGTTTTCGAGCTCCCAGGGCTCGACCAAATCGGGGTAGACGAACATCTCGAAGAGCAGCTTCCCACGAACTTGCCTTTTACCGACCACGATGGACGTGCGGTTCACCTCAGCGATTACTTTGACGGCAGTAGGCCCGTGCTTTTGCTTTTTGCGTACTACAGCTGCCCTCAGCTCTGCTCTCTGGTGTTGGGAGCTACTGCCGACGGTATCTCTAGCGGGCCTTGGCAGCCGGGAAACGAGTATGAAATCGTCACCATCAGTATCGATCCAAACGATACGGTTGAAGCCGCAAAAGAAAAACGAGTGGAGATGCTAAGGCGATACGGCGGTGAGGGCACAGGCTGGCATTTTCTCGTGGGTGAGCAGTCCTCGATCGACGCCGCGACCAAGGCAGCGGGCGTGCGCTATTTCAAGCAAGAACAAACCGAGCAGTATGCCCATCCCGCGGTGATCATGTTCCTGACCCCCGAGGCAACACTGGCACGCTATCTCTACGGTATCGCGTTTCGCGGTAGAGATATTCGCTTGGCACTCCTCGAAGCGTCCGAAGGGCGTTCGATCACCACGACAGAGCAGATCATCATGTACTGCTATTCGTATAGTGCGGAAGAGGGGGGCTATGCGCTGATGGCCACACGGATTATGAAGGTAGGCGGCGCGCTCACCGCAGGGATACTTGGTTTTTTTCTGCTTTTCTTGTGGCGACGTGAGTTACGCCGAAAGAAAAGTGAGAGTCCTTCTTCGCAGACCGAGGATGTAGAATGCGGTGCTGCAGGATAGGTCGGGTCGTGATGAACAATCGAATCGTGCAGAATATGGCTGAGTCTTTGGCAAAGACAGACAAAATGTTCTCAAGAACGTCTCAGAGCGTAGCAGTTAGGGAGGCGCCTTTGGCCAGCAACTTGGTCCCTGTTTCGCTCGGTCGCTTGAAAAAAGCTACGTTGAGCACACTGACGCTCGTGACGATGGCTTTGGCTTCGTGTGGAGGAGATCCAAACGGAACCATTCAAATGCCTCCGGCCCGCTCCACAATGGCGCCAGAGGTCGACTGGCTTTATTACTTTATCTACTGGATGAGTGTGGTTTCATTCGTCCTGATCATAGGGGTCATGATGTATTTCGTGATCCGTTATCGACGGCGTCCCGGCAATGAACGGGCGGCTCCGACGGGTCACAATACGCCGCTCGAGGTACTTTGGACGTTCAGCCCGCTTATCTTACTTTGGTTCTTATTTGATTGGGGATTCACGGGATATATGCAGGGCGTTGTGGCTCCTACGGACTCTCGAGAGATACGAGTCATGGGTTCGCAATGGAAATGGGAGTTTACAAACTGCGAAGGCATCGTGGAGACCGGCAACCTCACCGTGCCCGTGGGTGAACCCATCAAGCTGATCATGAATTCCACAGACGTGCTGCATAGTTTTTACATTCCAGAGTTTCGAGTAAAGCGTGATGTGGTTCCCGGCATGTACAGCACCCTGTGGTTTGAAGCGACGCAGGAGGGTGAGTATCAGGTTTTCTGCACAGAGTACTGCGGTGCTCCAGTGGGTTCTGGAGAGAACAACGCTGGACACTCGGCCATGATGGCGAAAATTACCGTGGTGTCTCCCGATGAATATGAAAACTTTTGCGCAGAAGGGCCGCCGCCTCCGGCCGAATGTGAAGGACGTGAAGGCGACGATCGGATGGTTTGTTGGGGCGACTCGATCTTTCACAATCCGGGCTATGCCTGTTACACCTGCCACAACGGTGTAAGTGCTCCAAGCTTCAACGGCCTTTGGGGTCGCGAGGGCGTGATGATGGACGGTTCGGTAGTGATCGCCGATGAGAACTACATTCGCGAGTCGATTCTTCGGCCACAGGCAAAAATAGTACAAGGCTACAACAACATCGCGATGCCGCCTTTCAGGCTCAGCGACAATCAACTCGATGCGATCATCGCCTATATCAAGTCGCTGGAGGAATGAAGACATGACGGCGGAAGCAATCACGCACCCATCTTCGGCGCCCGCTGGAGAAGAAGAAAACTACCTCAACCATCAGAAGGGCCTGGTGTCCTGGTTGATTACGCTCGATCACAAGCGCATCGGCATCATGTACCTCGTGGCGATACTGGTGGCGTTCCTGGCAGGCGGCGTATTTGCACTTCTTGTGCGCACCGAGCTCGCTGCGCCTGGGCACACCATCATGGAGGCTCACACCTACAACAAGATGTTCACGCTTCACGGCGCGATCATGGTGTTCCTGTTCATCATTCCGAGTATCCCGGCCGCACTCGGTAATTTCTTTCTTCCCATCATGCTTGGAACGAAAGATGTAGCATTCCCTCGTCTAAATCTCGCCAGTTTCTATATCTATGTTGCGGGAACCATCATGGCGCTGGTAGCGATTACCATCGGTGACGTCGATACGGGATGGACCTTCTACACCCCATACAGTTCACGTGCGGCAGACGGAGCAGTCGTCTGGATGACGCTGGCCGTCTTTGTTCTTGGATTTTCATCGATTCTCACGGGACTCAACTTCATCGCTACGGTGCACAAAATGCGAGCGCCTGGCCTGCATTGGAAGCGACTTCCCCTATTCATCTGGGGCATGTATGCCACTGCGGTCATTCAGGTTTTAGCAACTCCGGTATTGGCCATTACGCTACTGCTCCTGACGATGGAAGCCACTCTAGGCATCGGGATCTTTGACCCTGAGTTGGGTGGAGATCCGGTTCTTTTTCAGCATTTCTTCTGGTTCTACTCACACCCCGCGGTGTACATCATGATCCTTCCGGGAATGGCCGTAGTCAATGAGCTGATCGCCACGTTTAGTCAACGAGCGATCTTTGGTTACATGTTTGTGGCCATGAGTTCTGTGTCGCTGGCTTTACTCGGATTCTTAGTCTGGGGTCATCATATGTTTACGTCCGGGATGAGTGAATACGCGACGATGATTTTTTCGGCGCTTACCTTCCTGGTAGCGATTCCTTCCGGCGTGAAGGTCTTTAACTGGACTGCTACTCTGTACAAAGGTTCTATCCGGCTGGCGTCTCCAATGCTGTATGCGCTTTCGTTTATCGCACTCTTCACCATCGGAGGCCTTACAGGTCTGTTCTTAGGAACGCTCTCTACCGATATTCACCTCCACGATACCTATTTCGTAGTCGCCCACTTTCACTACGTCATGGTCGGAGGAACGGTTTTCGGATTCATCGGCGGTCTTCACTACTGGTGGCCTAAGATGACTGGACGTATGTACAACGAACGATTGGCGATCGTTTCGTGGGCACTGGTGTTTTGGGGATTTAACCAAACGTTTTTTCTGCAGTTTATCCTCGGGTCTCAGGGTATGCCTCGTCGGTATTACGACTACCTCGACCAGTATGCGACACTGCACGGCTTTTCTTCGCTGGGTTCCTACATTCTCGGTGTTGGTTTTGTGGTTATGCTGGTGATGTTTTTGTTGTCCCTCCGCAACGGGGTTAAGGCTCCTCCAAATCCATGGGGATCCGCGGGTTATGAATGGATGACCACCAGCCCGCCCCATCCACACAACTTTGCCGAAGACCCTTTCATGACGCGAGGGCCCTACGACTATCATCTCGCTTCTGACGAAGAGCTCTTCGAGGGATTTCCTGGAGACTTTACCGTAAGCGAAGCCAAGGCTTAACTCGATGTCAACAGAGACACATGAGCATCAAGGTCCGGCGTATCTTCAGCATCACTTCCACACGCCGGTTCAGCAGTTTAGTGCTGCAAAGCTCGGGATGTGGGCTTTTCTCTCGCAAGAGGTGCTCTTCTTTAGCGGCCTGTTTGTCGCCTACGGGATCTTTCGTTCCTGGTATCCGGAGGCGTTCTCGGTAGCATCTCATCTCTTGGACTGGAAGATGGGGGGCATCAATACGTGTGTCCTTTTGCTTTCCAGCTTCACGGCCGCGATGTCGGTTCGCAGCGCGCAAAAAGGCACACAAAACCAGACCAGCATGTGGATCGTGCTCACCATCTTGTTTGCGCTTGGGTTCATGGTCATCAAGTACTTTGAATACGCGCATAAATTTCATGTCGGGTTTGCCCCCGGAGAATACTTCGCGCCCAGTCCAGAAGGCATGGAGGAAATTTCCCATGCCATGCAATCTGTAAATCATTTGAGCCTATCCGCTCCTCCTCCAGAAATTCGCTCCTTCTTCGGCATCTACTTCATGATGACCGGAGTCCACGGAATCCACGTGTTGATAGGCATTTTCGTGTTTATTTGGATGCTTGTCCGCAACGTTCGAGGCGAATTCAGTCCTGAATTCTTCACTCCGGTGGACTTAGCTGCCCTCTATTGGCACCTGGTCGATCTTATTTGGATCTACCTCTTTCCTCTTCTCTACCTTATCGACTGAGCACTGATCGTTCGACTACGGGATCCTCATGAGCCAAAAAGCACACCACGACGATTACTACGTGCATGCGCATGTTACGGACACAAAGATTTACGCAGGTATCCTGGGAACACTGCTCCTACTCACGCTGCTCACGGTAGCGGTGTACAATGTTCGCTTGGGTGCAGCCAATCTGATCGTGGCCATACTGATAGCGACAGTGAAGGCGAGTTTGGTTGTGTTCTACTTTATGCACATGAAGTATGAGACCAAGTTCAACGTACTTCTTTTCTTAGGTTCATTGGCCTTCGGCGGTATCTTTCTGGCCTATACGATGAACGACACCAGCAATCGAGGTTCTGTCGACCCGTGGTCGGGTTCATGGGTAGACCGTTCCAGTGGATTTTCGGCCCAAGGAGGGCTCGGGGCCGGAGGTCGTCTCAGTGCGTTCAAATTGTCGGCGGATGGCTGCTCAGAAGGAACCTGGCCGGCCGGCGGGGAACCCCCATGGCCTTGCTCTTGGTTCGCTTGGCAGGAGGCACGTGATGGCTCCAGCGACAAACCGGCAGTCGCGGAAGACGTGGGTGACGCTGAGGTGGATGATGCTCAAGTGGACGGTACGGGTGGGACCGAGACGCAGGATGATTCACCTGACCTAAATGCAGCAGAGGCTCCCTCGAGCGAGCAGAATACGAAACGCGAAGAGTCAGAGCCCGATAGCTCCAACGAGCCCTAAGATATACCCTCGCTTGTCCAATCTGTGTGCAAACCTCCGATGGTTGACGTTCAAAGTATTCCATATGCGTCGTCGTTCTGTACTAGGCGGCCAACCTCAGTGCAGACATCGGTAATGAGGAGTCGTGCGGATTCGCTGGGAACTCTATTTCTGTGGCTACTTTGTTTGAACTTCCTCGGGTGCGATGGTTGTCGTAAAAGCGTCCCCGTCGAGGAAGTAGAGGTACTTCCCTATCCCGACTGCGGGTCTGAAGAGCCAACTGCCACAATCCTCGCCTCGGGGCACCTGCGGTCCGGACCGCTCATGCGAGATGCTGCCATCGTTGAATATTATCGTTTGATGAGGGAGTCGTGCCGCTATGTGCTGGTCGTTCGACAGGAATGGCCGCTTGCCACCAGTGATGTCGAGATAGTGTACGATCTCGCATTTCGGCCTTTGTGGGCGTGGAAACGTATGACGCTGCCGGTAGACTCTGATCCAGAGGCTCATGCGGATATTCGGCGTTATGAACTCAGAACCGAACCCGCAACGATGACCTGGCGCCGTCCCGATGGATCCATCGAGCATCGAAGAATTCCTGGCCCGAAGCCGGTGGCGGTTGTGGGCCCGGGTCGGTCCGTGTTGGGTATGTGGATTCGAGCGGAGCAGCTAGAAGTGGGTGAGATCGCCCGCGGAGCCGTTCTCGATTTTCGCGACCGATGGGAGTCGATCAAACAGGTTGCTCTCGCACGCAAGCCAAACCGTATGGACTCCTCCGTTTCCGACGCAGAGTTTTACGTGCATACGGTGTTCGGTCGAGAGGCTGTGTTCGCCGATGCGGAGGGAAATGTCCTCGGAGATTTGGCTGGATTGCGACCTCATCAGCGTCTGGACACACCACAGCCTGACCCGATCCCGTCTTACGGAACCCCTGATCCACGAAATACTCCCTAATCCGTCTGGGTTGGTTGTTATTGGGAGCGAGCGGAGCAACATCGACTCTTTTGCGTATTTCCCTAGCTAGTTGCCCGGTTATCTGGCCAAACTTGGTTTTCTGAACCGGTCCTTGGTTCTCCGACAGTTCTCGATTATCTGGGAGAGCTGAATCGCAGCAGAGGTAGGGCGATAGATCCCAACAGCACGGCCCACCACAGAGTTGTCAGACGGACCATCAGCGTTACCGAAACAGCGATTGCAGGGTCGATCGCGTTGTCGGCTACAAAAAAAAGAGCTCCGGTCATCGTTGCCTCGGTGACCCCAAGGCCTCCGGGCATTAGAGCCACTGCTCCGGCGATCGTCGGTATGGCGTATGCGAATATTGCGGCAGGAAGATCGATTTGAAGTTCCGTAAACCCACGCGCAATCTGATGGAGCGCGACGCATTCCAAGACCCAGGCAAGTGTGGATAGGGCGGTTGCAGGAATCAGCGCTCTCGGAGCCGTCAGTCGATGGAGCGTTTCGTAGGCATGTCGGAGTCGTGGAACGACCGCACGGACTTTTTCGATACGGCTCAAAATGCTCAGGAGCCGATCGCCTAGTGCTGGGAAGGTGCACAAGAGAATCAACGCTACTGCGAGGATTAGACCGCCGATCAAGATGCTCAAGCCCCACTGGAACGCGAATCCGCCGACCGCAGCCAAGAGCAGCAGTGCGATAAGATCTGTCACGCGCTCTGCGAGGACAACGGGAGCTGTACGCTCCACGGGCACCTGATGCACTTGCAGTAGGAGGGCAGACTTTAATAGTTCCCCGAGCTTGCCGGGTGTCACACTCATTAAAAAGCCAGAGAGAAAAATCAGTACGCTCGAGCGGATTGAAATAAATACTGTGATGTGACGAAGGTAGAGCTCCCATCGCAGGAAGCGCACGCCGTAATTGAGGCTAGACAATCCGAGTGCGCATAGAAATGCAGGTGCTTCGAACTGAAGCATGTGTTGCCGCATAAGTTGGATGTCTCCGTAGAGCGCAAGCCCCGCAAATACGAGTCCACCAAGTAGGCTGCTGAATATCACTCCGTGAATCAGCTTGGTTTGAAAGGTCCTACGTGAGGACTCTCCCTCTCTCGGGGAGGATGGCGAAGAGGGATTCATCGGAGCAAGGTCCGTTTCCGGCGGGATATATGTCGGAGATTCCTATAGTCCTTCGCGCGATTAGACATCAAATTTAGCGTGCCACGAGGAGCTGAGCCCTGCCAAGCAGGGTGTCTGCTCCCGCATGACTCTCTCGGTCTGAGTATCGGGCTCGGTCTAAGTATCGGGTTGCTCCGGATGTTGTTATCGAGACGCTGGGCCCTCGCGGTGCCGGATCGATCCTTTTTTGATCGGGCTTTGCAGGCTGAGGAACTACAAACCGACTGATGCGCGCTGCAATGGTGTTGACGCCGGTCGGGTGAAGATGTCATGAGCTGTCGAAGTGAAGAAGTCTTCAGTACAGTCCTGGAGCATGCGAGAAGGGGCGATCAACCTACCTAACCTTATCACCCTTCTTAGGATCGCTCTGATACCCGTGGTGCTCACCCTGGTCTTTTCTGGCACGCCTCGTTCCAATGTGTACGCCGCACTCGTATATACGTTGGCGGCGGTCAGTGATTTTCTCGACGGATGGCTGGCTAGGAGAAATGGTCTGATCACTTTGCTTGGCAGACTTCTCGATCCGCTCGCAGACAAACTCCTGGTTGTCAGCGTGCTCGTCTTTCTAATCTGGATGGGCCGGGTTCCTCTGCAAGGAGTCGTCGCTTCGATCTTGATTTTCTCTCGAGAATTTTGGGTGAGCAGCCTTCGCGTTCTTGCCATGGGGGAGGGGGTCATCGTCGCCTCGCGTCGTAGCGGTAAGGATAAAACCGCGCTGCAGATGGTAGCGCTTTTTGCGCTGATAATGCATCATCCGTATCAGCTAGACTTTTTGTTCACTCGAGTTGAGGTCGATATGAACACTGTGGGTCTGTGGTTGCTCTACCTGAGCCTCATTCCGGCGATCGCCAGTGCGTTGCAATATAGTCTTCTTTTGTTTCGGCCAGTCGATGTGGATTGAAGCTCGATGTGGATTGAGGCGTTCGGCTTCATGCTACAGACGAAGACGCTGCGGAGCGCTAGGGCGACAGTCGATTGAGCATTCGTGGAAAAGGGATCGTTTCGCGCACGTGCTTAAGTCCACAAAGCCACGCGACGGTGCGCTCAATCCCCAACCCGAAGCCCGAATGGGGAAAACTGCCGTGCCTTCTCAGGTCGAGATACCAGTCAAAGGCCTCGGAAGGCAGTGCGTGCTCGGCAAGCGCATGTTCTAGACGACTCAAACTGTCTTCGCGCTGTCCCCCTCCGACGATCTCACCGTATCCCTCCGGCGCCAATATATCCATGCAAAGCGCCCGAGTGGGATCTTCCGAGTCGAGCTTAAAGTAGAAGGCTTTCAGGTCCTTGGGGTAGTGAGTTACTACTACCGGTCGATCGAAGTGGTCGCTTAAGATGGTTTCTTCGTCTCCACCAAAATCCTCACCAAAGCCTGTTTTGTTTCCTGCCTGTTCCAGGATATGGAGTGCCTCTTCGTAGCGGATTCTTGGAAATGGCTTCTGGATTGTTTGGAGTTTACTTAGATCGCGCTCGAGTACTCGAAGTTCCTTCTCTCTGCGAGAAAGAACACGACTTGCGATATGAACCAAAAGTTCCTCTGCCAGATCTATGTTTCCCCGTAAGTCGAGATAGGCCACCTCGGGTTCGACCATCCAGAACTCACATAGATGTCGCCTGGTCTTGCTTTTTTCTGCGCGGAACGTAGGTCCGAAACAATAGACTTTACCAAAGGCCGCAGCTGCAGCCTCGTTGTACAGCTGCCCACTTTGAGTCAAGTAGGCGGAGTCGCCATGGTAGTCCGTTTCGAAGAGAGTGGACGTGCCCTCACATGCATTTGGCGTGAAGATTGGAGCGTCGATTAGGGTAAACCCGTGATCATCAAGATACCCGCGGATTGCCGCAACGATCTCTGCCCGAATCCGCATGATCGCGTGTTGTCTCTTGCTTCTGAGCCAAAGATGTCGGTGGTCCATGAGGAACTCGGTTCCATGTTCCTTGGGCGTGATCGGGTATGCACTGGTTGGTTCCGCAACCACCGAAAGATGTTGCACCCCAATTTCAAACGAGTCCTTCTCTTTGGGGTGAACACGCACTTGGCCGACGAGCTCGATAGAGGTCTCCTGAGAAAGATGTGCCGCGCGCTCAAATACCGACGAGTCCACATCGCCCTTGGAGACGATCGCTTGCGTGATTCCTGAGCCGTCACGTACTTCAAGAAATTGAAGTTTCTTACTACCCCGGCGGTTGTAGAGCCAGCCCCTTATCCGGACGTCCTCGCCGACATGATCTCCAAGACTTTCGATGTAAACATGCTTCGCCATCGTACGGACCCCTACCGCGTTGAGATGAAATCCATACCGCGTTGAGCACGGCTTGGCGAGGTGGTATCAGAGCGCGACAATGGTTGTATTTGAAACGAGAAGGATTCGGCGCTTCGTCGTACGCATAGAACGAGGCGAGAGTCTCTTGGAGTCGCTCTCTAATTTTGCCGCCCAGCACGATATTCAGTCGGGCTGGGTACGTGGGATCGGGGCGTTCGAGCGGGTCGCCCTCACCCAGTACGATCAAGTGGAGAAGAACTACCTGCCCGGACGGGTGTTCGAAGGCGCCATGGAGATTCTTAATCTCGGCGGCAACCTTAGTCTGCGTGATGATGAGGTATTCCCGCACATTCACGTCAGCCTGTCTCGGGAGACCGACAACGGGGTTGAGGTGCTGGGGGGACATTTGGTTGAAGGAGTCGTGTTCGCTTGTGAGCTGTACATTCAGGCGTTCGACGACATCAGCCTCGAGCGTTGCGAAGACGAGGACACGGGACTTGCTCTTTGGGGGGCATCATCCGGAATAGAGATAGATTCCAGCACCGTTGGCGCAGAACACGCGTCTGCTGTTTCCCGGCGTGCAATCAAAGGTACCCCCTCAGAAGCGCTGAAGTCCCGCGCTCAGCCAAGTCGACAAGAGCTTGATGCTTCGAATGCGGATTCTGCCATGCCGGTCGGATGGGGAGCGGTCGCGGCTGCTTCAAACGCTTTGGAACAAGCGTCGTCTCCCGCCTCTATCGAGATTCCGGCGCGACGGGGTCGAAAAAAATCGCTCAGAAAACAGGCTGCGGAGGCGTCCGTACCGGCTTTTGTACCGGATCCCGTTTCGGGTCGTCCGAGGCCTAAGGTCGAGCCGTTGGAGGATAGGGTGCCAGAGCGAGGGGACTGGGTAGAGCATCAGCAGTTTGGACTGTGTCGCGTCGATCGGGAAACTGAAGGCGGCAGCGTGATCCTTCGGTTGCCCAGTGGTTCGCGCAAGGCCATCAAGCTCGACTACCTCGAGGTTCTCAATCCGCGTTTTGATTCCGGCAGGACCATTTATCCTCTGCGTCCCAAGCGCAAGCGTTCCGAACCATGACCGTTATTTGATCGACGGTAGCTTTTCCTTGGCATGACGGATCAGGCGTTCATGGCAGTTTCGCTGCGAAACGCCTTTGCGTTTGGTGTAGGTCCCGTCGTCATGCATGTCCCAGGCGTTCTGTTCATCGGAACATTGGACATTCAACACAAAGCGTAGTTCATCGCGAGCATCTTCGCTTTCGATGGGAACCAGTGCTTCCACGCGGCTCTCCAGGTTTCGATACATCGCATCCGCGGAGCCGATGTAGTACTCCTCGTTTCCTCCGTTAAGAAAATAGTAGCAACGTGCATGCTCCAGGAAGCGTCCGACGATGCTGATGACACGTATGTGGTCGGATACGCCTCGGAGTTCTGGACGTAGGCGACAGGTATCTCGAACGATTAGATCGATGTGCACCCCGGCCTGAGAGGCCCGGTACAGTGCTTCGACGACATCCCGATCCTCCAGCGCATTGATCTTGAACTGAATATGCCCGCGTTTGCCCAGTAGCGCCTTTTCAGCTTCGCGTTCTATCTTTTGAATGAGCGCACTCTTAAGGCCCGTCGGAGCGACAAGCAGTTTGCGATAGTTGCGATTGGGTTCGTATCCCGTGGTGAGGTAATTGAAGAGCTCAGTCATGTCCCTACCGACGATAGGGTCGGCGGTGAGGAGGCCAAAGTCGCTATAGAGCTTTGCGTTGGCTGGATGATAGTTCCCCGTACCGATATGACAGTAGCGTCTTAGGCCGTCTGCGTCGCGACGGATGATCAAGAGGAGCTTACTGTGAGTCTTGAGCCCGACGACTCCGTAGGTCACGTTGATGCCGTGCTCTTCTAGATGCTGGACCCAACGAATGTTGCGCGCTTCATCGAAGCGTGCTTTGAGCTCAACGACGACAGTAACTTGTTTGCCGTTTCGTGCCGCCTCTAGGAGCGTCCGTATCACCTCGTGCGTGCTTCGGTACAGGGTCATCTTAATCGCTCGGACTTTTGGATCCTCCGCTGCTTCAGAGAGCATGCGCATGACGGAACCGTCGAACGACTCGTATGGATGATGCAAAAAGATTGGGCCATGTTCTCGAATGGCCTGGCAAACACTTCTCGCATCTCGCAGTTTCGAGTGACCCACCGGATGGTGCGGAGGATCACGTAATTCGGGGATGCCAAGGGCAGCGAGATCCATGAGATCCCGTAGGCCGAGCATTCCCTTGACCGCCTTTACGTCGGCATATGTGTCAAGATTGAGTTCTTCAGCGAGCATCGCACGATGCGCGTCGGACATTCCTTCGGCAACTTCGAGTCGCACGATGGGGGCGACCTTGCGGTGGCGAAGTTCGGATTGAATCATCACAAGCAGGTCGTCCGCATCCTCTTCGTCTGTCTCTGTATTTGCATTTCGGATGACTCGGAATGTTTCGCATGCCTCGAGGATCATATTGGGAAATAGAAGATCGAGGTTGTTGGCGACTACGTCTTCCAGAAATACGATGGAGTGTTCCCTGAGGGGATCCTGAGACTTGGATGCGCGTATCTTAACGATTCGAGATATGTCCCCCCCGAGGGGTACCTTGACTCGAGCAAGAGAGGTTTCGTCATCCCCCGGGTGACGAAGGGTCACCAGCAGGTTGATCGAGAGATTCGATATGAAAGGAAATGGATGGGCGGGACTCATCGCGTGTGGCGTGACGAGCGGAAATACATTGTCGAGGTAGTAGGCGCGTAGCGAGGTTTTCTCTTCGTCTGAGAGTTCCTTATAACGAAGCACGCGAACGTGTTCGTGACTGAGCTCTTCAATGAGACGACGCAGCAGAGTTTGCTGTCGTGCTTCAAAATCGTCTATTTCCCTGAGGCACTCTTCGATCTGCTCAGCCGGAGTGCGTCCATCGACGCTTATGTGAGCGACATCGTCCGCAAGCTGCTGTTTGAGGCCGCCGATGCGCTTCATGAAGAACTCATCGAGGTTGGAAGCCGTGATCGCGAGGAACTTCAGGCGCTCCAGCAATCGATGCTCTCGATCTTGCGCCTCACTGAGAACGCGTCGATTAAACGAAAGCCAGGTGAGCTCGCGATTCAGGTACAGACTCGGAGAACTCAGATCTCTCGAAACTTCAGGGGTAGATTCTTGCCTAGAGCTGGCGCTCAGATTCGATGCATCCATTGGTATTTGATGGTCTTTTTGTGGAAAAGCGTGCATCGAGCTCCATGAGTTTGGCGCAGGCGCTCTGCAGAATGCGCCTTGTGTCTTGTTTGTGACGGTAAGGGGTCTTTCTGTTTACAATACGATGAGGCATCCGAGCCAGTATGTCCACGGATTGAACCACTGGGTGCCTTCGTTTTCTTGGTTCGCTCCGTTGTTCGATGGAGACGCTGGATTTTACGTCTGGTCGGGGCTCGGGTGGTTCGCCGCAAAGGAATCTGTTCGCGTATTCCCTTGGATTCGCGTTTTCTCTGGATTTGCGCCAGTATCAGGCTCTTTTTGGCGGCGGCGTTTGATTCCTGGCTGTGGGTCGGTCAAAGGGATGCGCCGAGTCATCAGCTGCGAACGAATCCAGCGGCGCAAAAGGGATGAATAGGGTTCACGCATGACATCACCAATCGGATTGGGTCCAGAGCTCGAGTCAAGAAAAAACAAAGTAACCTCATGGTTTCCTCGCGCGGAGCGCTTTTGGCAGCAGTTTGGCACTCCCGGCGTCGCAGCCGCAGCCACCAAGCGCTGGTTTGCGCTCGACCTGCTCAAATTTTTGGCCGTGGTGCTGATGGTGCAGGGTCATCTGTTCACTGTGGTTCTGGACGACGCTGTTCGAGCGGAGGGTTGGTACACCTACCATAGATACGTACACGGATTTACGGCACCTATTTTTTTCTTTACTGCTGGGATTGCCTTTGGATTTACCACCCTTCGTCGCTTGGAGAAACACGCTGTTTGGAACCGAGTCGTCGCGCAACGAGTCCGCAAGTACTTCGTGGTTATCGGGATTGGCTATTTGCTTCAGTTGCCGCAGATGAGTCTGTGGTTTGCGTTCTATCCGAGGAGTTTGGATGAATTTCAGGAGATTACGAGATCGAACGCTTTGCAGTGTATCGGAGTGACTCTGATCTTGCTTCAGCTGGCGATTCCTTTGGCACGCACCCGAAAAAGGTTTGTGTCATTGACCTGGGGGGCTTTGCTGTTGCTCTCCATCGCGGCTCCGATGGTTTGGCGTTTTCCCGCGGATGTGTTTTTTGCTGCACCCATCGCGGCATACATCAACGATTCTACGGGCTCCATTTTTCCCCTGTTTCCCTGGGCGGGATTCATCGCCGCAGGAGTGCTTGCGGCAGACTGGGTTACGCGGGATGTCGACCTACCAAAGAATGTTGGCGTCCGATTTGCGGTAGTGGGTCTCGGGATACTTTCTTTATCTTGGTTTCTAAGCGACGCCGGATTCAATCCGTTTGGTGAACACAACTTCTGGAAAACCAGCCCATTTTTTTTCGGTACGCGTATAGGCGGAGTTCTGTTGGTGTTTTCGGCGATGTGCTTCTTGGAGCCGCTCGGACGTACAGCTGGGCCGGCCATTCGCGGTATGCAAATAGTGGGACAGGAAACGCTGGTTATCTACGCGGCGCATCTCGCCATTCTTTATGGATCCCCACTATGGCTTGGTTTGAAAAGTGTCCATTCCCACGATACCGGCTTATGGAACGCGTCGCTGTATGCGTCTCTCTTGCTCGGATCGATGACGGCACTTGCCATCGTTTGGCATCGTCTAAAAGTAAACCACCCGGTGAACTTTCGCTGGGTGATTCGAGGTCTTTGGGGCGGCGCATTGTACTTTCTGCTGCTGCACTAGTTACTCTCTGCTGCTGCACTAGTTACTTTTTGCCGCTGAGCTGGGCCGAGCGAACACGGATCGATGACTGGCCCGTGGGTCACGTCTCGTGTTCTTCAGAGGGTGTGCGCTTGGGCTGTTGTGGACCTAGCCACTGAAATGACAGACGAGAAGTTCGCGCTATGCATGCAAATTGCGCCCTAGCGTCGAAGTCGGATTCTCGGGTCAAGACGCGCAACGGCGATATCTGCGATGAGATTGCCTGCTTGGACGGTGATCGACGTAATCAACACCACGGCGGTGACCATGTAGATATCAAGACTTGCGATCGCCTCTATGGCCAGGCTTCCCATGCCGGGCCACGCAAAGATATGCTCCGTAATGATGGCGCCGGTAACGAGAAAGGCCGTTTGAAGACCGAGTAGAGTGACGATGGGGAGTAGGGCGTTACGCATCGCGTGCGAGACAATGATCTGCAGTTCCCCAATTCCTTTCGCACGTGCGGTGCGCACGTAGTCTGCGTTTAGGGTTTCCACCATTTCGCTTCGCATGATTCGCGTGTAGGTGGCTGCGCCGACGACTGCAAGAGCAAAAGCAGGCAATATCGCATGATGGAGGTGCTCTAGAGCCGTGTTTCCATAACCGCCTACCGGAAACCAACCCAGGTTCGCGCATAAAATGAGCAGAAATAATGGGCCTGTGACGAAAGTCGGTAGGCTGATTCCCAGAAGCGCTGAGCCTATGATTCCAGTGTCGATCCAAGTGTTTCGACAAACTGCGGCAAGGGCTCCCGCAAATACTCCGATCACCAACTCAAACAACAAGGCAAGACTGCTGAGCAATAGTGTGCGAGGTAGGCGAAGCGCTATCACTGCGGCCACGTCGTCCTGATGCGTGAGCGACTCTCCCAGATCACCTTGCAAGAGCCCGCAATAGCCACGTCCACCATCGTAATTCCTCGACCCAACACGCAGACAAGGCCTCGCTCCCAGGTAGGCGGCGAACTGCTCTGCGATAGGCCTATCGAGTCCATATCGAGCTTCAAACTCTTCTATTTTTGCAGGGGTTGCGTTGGGACCCAATTGGACTGCGGCCGGCTGTCCGATTCCGAACATCAAAAAGAAGACGGCAGTGAGCACCATGAACACCACAAATATCGACCATAATGCACGCTGAATGATAAAATTTATCATGGGGTTTAGGAGTTCAGGGTTTTCAGCATGGGAGTCGGGCGCCCTAGGCTCGCGTCAACTGGCTCGATCCTTAGGAGCGTGCGTCTTTTGTTTCTGGGATTTCGTGGATGAATCGGTTGCAGATTTGAATGGGCGAAGGGGTAAATCGAGCCATACATCGCGATAGTTGGCCGACCAAACAGGGTGAGGTCGATAGTTGCGTACATAAGGTTGCCAGGCTTCCAAGCTTCGGTCGACGAATGTAAATGCCCAAGGAGCCTCTCGAGCAAGAATATTGGAGGCCTTTCGGTAGAGCTTTTCTCTGCGAGACGTGTCTCGCTCCGCTCGCGCCTCGTCCAAGAGCTGATCCACCGCCGCGTTGCTGTAGAAGGAGCGGTTGTTCGAGTTCGTTTCCGCTATCGAACCTGAATGCCAGAGAAAGAGAAAGTTGTCCGGATCTGGAAAATCCATGCTCCATCCACTGAACGCCATTTGCGCTGTTCCTCGAGTTCCAGTTTGTTGCAAGTAGAGTGAAAAAGACACGTGGCGCGCCTTCACTTCAAGACCGATCGCGGATAGGTCCTGTTTGAGAAGCGCTGAAAGCTGTCGGGCCCCGGGGCTTTCTCCCATCCACACCGTGATCGGCGCGATTCCTTCGGCTCGCCAGCCTTCAGCGGTCTGAACTACTGGATGGCCGGCGAGGCGCATCTCTGTTCGCGCTTGCTCCAAATCAAATCTCTGAGCGTGCTCAAGATCCGGATCAAAGCCCATCAGCTGAGGCGGAATAGGCTGTCCGTGGGGACTGATGCGTCCTCCGCGCGCACGTGACCAGGCCTCTCGATCGATCGCAAATGCGACCGCTCTTCGAATGTGCATGTTGTCGAACGGAGGCAGCTCCGTATTCATGGCGAATCCCCAGAGTGTGATCTTTGGGTATTCATGCATAAATGGATGCCAGCCGGAGAAATCTCCGCTCTTGAACAAATGATAGTGTGCGACAGAGAATCGATGCGCTGTGTCGAGATCTCCATTGAGGAAACGGGTTACCGCCAAGTTTCGACCTAGGTTCTCCAAGAATATCATCCGATCCACGTAGGGTTTCCCCTCGTTCCAGTACTCGGTATTCCTTTCGAAAATAAGGCGGACTCCTCGCTCCCAGTGCAGCAATCGGAAGGGGCCGGTGCCGATCGGTGTTTTGCGAGGGTCTCGTCCCTCGGCGTACATCTCCTGAGGTACCGGGTATGCAAACGGCATGGCCATCGCGTTCAGAAACGTCTGGTCCGGCTCCCGGAGGCGGAATCGGATCGTGTGTCGGTCCAAAACTTCGATTCCTTCGACATGTTCCGCATCTCCACTATGAAAGTCCTCCGCACCAACGATGGCCTTGTAGAAGGGAAATCCAGGAGAGTGTGTATTCCTGTGCAGCATATGCTCCATCGACCATCGGACCGAGTGGGCTGTCAGTTCCTCCTGGTTGTGGAAACGTATGCCTGGCCGCAACCGGAACGTGAAGCACATGCCGTCTGCCGAAACATCGGGTAGCGCTGTGGCCAAGCTCGGCACTAGGCGAGCATCCCCATCGTAGTCGAGTAGTCCGTCAAAGATGAGTCGAATCGCCGTGCTCGAGAGTTCATCAAAGGACACGTGGGGGTCCAGCCCTCTTACGTTGGACTCGTGATGAAAAGTGAACGTGCCGCCATATTTCGGAGTGCTGTGGCCGCTGCCTTGATACCTCGGCGCATTCGGTATGAGAGAAATGTGGGCCAGCGCATAGAAGCAAGCGGTGACGATGCAGGCGATTATCGCGATGGGGACCAGACTCGTTTTCGAGTGCTTGATCGAACTACGGCGCATGTCTCACAGACTCTCTCGGCATCGAAACAAACGAGCGTACACAAGTCGATGCGTTGAAACGGTGGCTCCACGCTCGGCTAGAAATCTTTCGGGTCAAGTGCATCGCGCAGTCCTTCGCCCAAAAGGTTAAAGCCGAACACCGTGATGATGAGCAGGACGCTCGGATAGATCATCAAGCGTGGTGCGAATGTCATGATTTCCTGACCTTCCCTCAGCATCGTTCCCCAACTGGCTTCGGGCTCCTCGACACCAAGACCCAGATACGACATCGCGGACTCCGCCATGATCATATTGGCGATGAGCGTGGTGCTCAGGATCAGTGCCGGCGCGAGCACGTTCGGTAACACGTGTCGGACGAGGATTCTCGCCCGCGACATGCCGAGCGCCCGGGCCGCATGCACAAAATCAAGCTCCCGAATCTGCTGAGTTTTCGCCCGGGTTACTCGGGCCAACGTAGTCCAGGAGAGTCCGCCGAGAAGTGAGGCGAGCGTCCACAGGCCTGGCTCTTCGATCACCGCGCGTATCGCGATAGCGATCAGGAGAAAAGGCATGGAGAGTAGGATGTCGATCAGACGCATGACGATAAGGTCGAACACGCCACCAAGATACCCGGAGGTGATTCCGATCAGGAGTCCAAGCGCCGTGGCGAGGCCCGTCGCGGAAACCGCGACGAGTAGAGAAGTCGCGCCTCCGTGAAGTAGTCGTGAGAGCTCGTCTCGCCCAAGAGGATCAGCGCCGAGTGGGTGCCCGTCGACCGTTAGGGGCTCCGCCGGAGTGCCTCGCTCCGTAAGCAAACGTTCGCGCTGTTGTCGCGTGTGATCATGGGGCGCGACCATCGGGCCGAACAGTCCTATGGCGGTCACGATCGACACCAAAACAGCTCCGAGCATCGCCGCCGGATTGTTTCGGAATCGCCGCCAGCTTCGCGGATCCATCATGTGCATAGGGAATCAACTTGTATTCGGGTCGATGGTCGGGGTCGCTGACCTCACTCGAGTTCAGGCTGAGGGGCTCTCGCTCGTCGCATGATCGATATTCGCCGCTCGTTGTCCCTTAAGCTTCGGCGATGACTCCCCCATGTGATGTTTCTTGATCACGTTTGCGGTTTCCTGAGGTCGCTCCTCGTTTGGGGCATGGCCGCACCGATCCAGTACGGTCAGCGTTGCGTTGGGGATTTCACGAGACAGCCTTTGGCCAAGCTCCAAGGGGAAAATACGGTCTTCTTCTCCCCAGATCACCGCTGTTTCTGCACGAACCATCGGGATAAGGGGAACCAGTGAATCCATGGATATCGTGGCCTTTAGGCAGCGATAGGCTGCCTCTCGGGAGAGAGGGGGGGTGAACTCCTCGTAGTATTCGTCCACGCTTCGCTCATCGATATTTGGATGGTCGCTCCAGACTTCGCGCTTAAAGTAGTCGCGGAAGATCGGACGACGGTAGAGGTGTTTGAACAAGAAGGGACCGATCACGGGCATCAGAGGTAAGCGCCCTTTTAGCGGGATTGAAAAGGGGTAGCATGCGCTGTCGATTAGGCTGAGCTTCCGAACCCGGCTGGGGTGCTGCGCTGCGTATTGAATCGCGATGCTACCGCCCATGGAGTGACCGCAGATATCGACCTGCTCAAGCTTGAGGTGGTTGAGGAGTAGGTGGAGCGTGTGGGCAAAACTCGCGCGGGTGTAATCGAAGCTGTCAAGGGGCTTGTCGCTTCTACCGAATCCCAGCAAATCAGGGGCGATACACCTGAAATGAGGCGAAAGTAGGGGAAGCACGCTCCCCCATTCCTTGTGATTCACCAAGAATCCGTGAACGAGCAGGAGGGGAGGGCCTTCACCGCACTCCGACCAGAACAAACGGTTGCCTCCCAGAACGGCCTCGTGATTTTGCTGCGTTTCCACAAGCGACGGTTACCCACTCCGAGGAACTTCGTCAATAGGCAGCGCGTTGATTCCAAAGGAATTTCGCTTGATAGCGCTACTCGCAAGGTGACTTCCGCCCACGCTTAGTCCTCCCGATTCTAGGCGCAAAGGCGCCTCCGGATTCGCCTTGGGTGGAATGCGTCGCTCAAGGAGTCGCCCCAAGAGCCTTAGGAACGAGAACCCCTCGCAGCCGTCCGCTCGTAGCTGCCGCTCGGCAGCTTTGCGACATCCCGCGCCAAGATCGATGTGAACCATAGGCGATCGCTTTCGATGCTGAGATATGGATGTTTGAGCTGTTCTCGGCTTTTTTACCGGCGCAAATAGGTCTTTATCTCTGTAATTTTAGTATCTTGAAAAAAACTTTTGACCAAATTATTTTTAGTAGAATATATTCAGATGCATCAACTGAAATGACTCTATCCAAAAGAATTAGACGACCATGTAAGGTCGAACCTCATAGACTACGTAACAACTGGTCTGAGGTCGAATTTGAAGAGTTAGAACTCAACTATCCAGATGGTCTTACGGTGCAGCAAATTGTCGAACTCTTCAGCGCCAAGGGAGAGCGCTTTACCGAGGCGACATTCCGTAAATACGTCCAGTTAGGTCTTCTCCCACGTAGCGTGCGCGTTGGACGAAAGGGTAAGCATCGCGGATCGCAGGGTCTTTATCCAACTTCTGCAGTGCGTCAGCTGTATCTCATTCGACGTCTCATGCAGCAGGGATACACGATAGATGAAATTCAAAGGGAATTCCTGTTCATGCGCGGAGATATCGAAGCGCTCGGTCGCCAGCTTATTCGAGTTTATGGAGCCATCGAGGCTGCGATCGCGGAGCGCGAGCTGCGATCGTCCGCAGATCCATCTCTGGCGCAAGCACTGGACGAGGCGCGAGGAGTGGGAGATCGACTCCTGGACACTCTACGCGGCGTCGAGAGGCGGCTCACTATGCAAGCACGGATGGAGCGCGCTGCGATCTAAGCACTTGTTTTAATGAATTTAAATTAGAAGAGGGAGGGGAGCTGTGCAGGAAGAGCGAGATGAGGACGAAATTGGGGTTCGAACGGATGGGTCTTTGGCCCTGGCCCTTGAACGGGAAGAAACCGAGATTCCTGACGATGAGGAACACCATTCCCGCCGCAATCGTACGCGAGCACGCACCATCTCTATCCGACGTCTGAGCAAGGCGGAGCTGAATCGTGGTCGGGTTCTGTATCCAGAGATGGACTACTGGAAACCTCGGCGTCGAGAGGACTGCCTCAATATGGAGCGGCCTTGTCCCTACGTATCCTGTAAGTATCACCTGTACATCGATGTTCATCCGGTCAGAGGTTCGATCAAGATCAACTTTCCTGATTTGGAAGTATGGGAAATGAATGAAACTTGCGCTCTCGACGTCGCCGATAGAGGTGGTATCACCCTTGAAGAAGTAGGCGAGATTATGAATCTGACGCGCGAGCGAGTGCGCCAGGTGGAAACGGCGGGTCTGAGCAAGCTTAGCGGCATCGGAGACCTGTCGCGACTTCGCGACTATGTCGCCTGAGCAGGCCGTACGGGGTGCATGCCGGGCGAGCTTACCTGTTCATTGACGACGAATCCGGCTCCGTGCGAGGGGGCTCCGTGTAACGAGAGATTGGGCTATTGGGCTTTTCAGGACTTCACGGTCTTTCACGAGAAGACCCGTGACCGGCCTGCGGTTGGATTGGTCTCGGCCTTTACGTCTTCAGTCCTCGGAACGTTCGGTTCGGCGGCGTGATGGGATTCGGCTGCCGACGCGTTTGCCGAGTTTCGTGATTTCTTCGATCACGTGTCGAGCCATCGGTTCGGCGGTGGCTCCGATTTTGCGAACCGCGCGCTCTGCTTCGGAGGTTGCGTTGCGGAGTGCTGGGTCCTTTGTGGCCCGGTCGAACGCCATGGACGCTGCACTCGCGAAATGATTTAGGGCGCTCCTCAGTTCTTGGCCGGCGTCCTCCCAGTTCGGTTCGGGTGTCGCTTTATCGTGTGATTTCGTTGTGGTGTGCTCTTCTTCTGTTTCCGGCATAAGCCATCTTAGACATGCGATGCCGGAAAGCTTCAACAGAAATATTCGATCACTTCATGTCTGTTCGCGAGCTCCCTCGGGTATCTAAAGCGGTATTCGTCGTCCTCGTCGCCTGCGCAGGCCGAGCGCATCTCTAGCGTTGGGTCACTACAAAACGTCCCGCATCCGAGCGATACTCTATCGTACCGCCCTCGCCTCCACATCCCCAGCAGCTACTCCAATGCAGTTCCTGGTCGTAGCCCCTTGCAAAGGCGATCGCGACAGCGCTCTCGTCTTGATCGAGTACAAAACTGGCTCCGTGAACTAGTCGGCCATCGGGCAGGGGGTGCACTACCGCGATGAGGCCAGAACCCCCTGACCGTCCGGCCAGCACCCAGGATTGTGCTCCCGGTACCGGGAACCATTTCAAAAGACGGTCGTCCAGGAGTTCCCATCCACCAAGGGAATCTCTTGCCCGGTTTCCTCGGGCCAAAGCTCGATCCATGTCGGTACTGCTGTACGGGTAAAACTCGTCTGCGTAAGATTTTAGTTCAGGAACAGAGTTCAGGATTTGTCTTAAGCGAGACACATCTGCTTGAACGGGGTGATGAACTGATCGAGGGAGCGGCTCCGTCGGATATTCCAGGGCGGGAGCGGAGCCGCTGCAGCAGCGAAATCCCAGCCGATCGCTACTGGCATCCTCGGGAAATGCGCGACGAGAACCGCAACGATGTTGCGAGTCCGGTGCGTTGCGGTGGCCACCTCGAGCGATGCGTGCGGTTTCTGGCATCCCACGATTGGCTGGGCTGGAAGTCCACTCTCTTGCCACGATACCCATGTGCGCGACTGAGAAAGGTGAAAGGCAACGGCGGGGTCGCTCGATACACGTGCTTCGATCGAAAGAGTCTCCTGACGGAAACTGTTGCTCCGTGTCCCCTTTGCAGGCTCGCTCCCACTCGAGCTCTGTGCAGAGTCGCTTGCCAGATTCACTGCAGAGCTTTGCGGCTTCGATGTAGTTCACGCGGGTTTTTGGGCTTTTCGACGGATCGTTGGGGTAGGGCAGTCGGTCGATGAAAAAGGCAGGTACCTCAATTTCGACGAGATCCGCCTCAAAACGCGGCCTTCGTTCCGGTATGCCAGGTCGGGTGCCCGCGCGAACGATGCCGGAAGGCACGTGGAGATGTTCATCGCTACCTAAGGGTGCGGATGAAGCGGTAGGGGGCGCTGAGGTGTTCGGTGTTCGTGGTGTTGCGGTTTGAGAGGAGGGGGAGTGCGGGCGCTGTGGCGATGGTTGCACGGGTTCTTGCTCGGGTCTGCTCGATGCGTTCCTCGATTCCGGATCGGTGCAGTTCAGAAGCTGAAGCAAGGAGAAGCTTGCGACGACTAGGTGCCTTGATGCCACAGACGCCACCGTAACGGTGACTCCATGGTGGTCAACTTTTGAGTGGCCTGGCGTTCAGGTATCGCAGGTTCGGTTCACTGGAGATGTTCGACGGCCGACCATGAAGCACGAGGAACGTTTGGGCTCCACGGTTTGACTTGCAGTTGTCGTAAGAGGAGCACAAGCTCGCCCCGCCAGAAAGATACAAACGGTCGCTCGCGAAGCGGGAGGAAAGTCCGGGCTCCACAGGGCAGAGTGCCAGGTAACACCTGGTGGGGGCGACCCCAAGGAAAGTGCCACAGAAAAAAAACCGCCTCGGGGCATCGCGTCCCGCGGTAAGGGTGAAACGGCGAGGTAAGAGCTCACCGGGCTCTCGGTAACGAGAGTCGCAGGGTAAACCCCACTCGGAGCAAGACCAAATAGAGAAGCGATTGAGGACGGCCCGTCCGAGCTTCCGGGTAGGGTCGCAACAGGCGTTCGGTGACGTGCGTCGCAGATGAATGGCCGTTTCTGAGGAACTGGAGACGGTCCTCAGTACAGAACCCGGCTTACGGATCCTCTGGCCGAACGCCCTCCTGATGGGGGGCGTTCGCATTCTTTAATACGTTAGAATATCCGGCACGACGCCCTTGGAGTATGCTTTCGAGGGTGTTGTTTGAGGATCAAGTTCAGCGGGATGTTCAGCGGGCCGTCGCTTTGGTGGAGCAGGCCCTACGTGCCCGAGGCAAAATACCCGAGCGATGTAGCGTTGAATCGGCTGCGGGGAGTTTTTGTTTTGCTTTGGATGCGGGACGGTCTGAGAACGGTTGCCGTGAGATCGAGCTAGAAGTGATCATAACCGTTTCCCATCCAGCGCTTGATCCGGCGCCTTCTACGGAGCGATCGACGGGACAGATTCGAGTGACCTCCGTCGTGAGCTCGTTGCCGGAGGAACCTGAAGAACTCTGTCGCTACCTTCTCGAGAGAAACGCCGATTCCGCAATGGGCGCTGCATTTGGAATCGTCGATCGCGAAATAGTACTGCTAAGCGAACGATCCGTAGAGGATCTCGATCCTTCGGAGGTCGACGCGATATTGCAGAGCGTGGAGCGCCACGCCCTCGATTACGCAAAGAAACTCTCGACGTTGTTTGGCAGTAAGAAGCGCGAAGGCGGTTGCCCATCGAACGGAAGTTCGCCCAAGGCCTGAGCATTCCTACAGAAATGTTGGTGCGAATGGGAACAATGGTCGCCAATTCACCTTGAAAGTCGACCGGTGCGCGGACTAAATAGGAGCCCAACTGCTGCTACTGGAGGAAACCGCGTGAACGAGCTTGCCCGCTATCTGATCGAACACGCCTATCTCGATTTCGAGGGAGGTATCACTATCGAACAGGTACGGCAATATCTCCGAGAGGATGACAGTCGCGAAGCGCGAGCTTTGCTCTCTCGATTGATCGAAGATGACGGAGTTGACGACCTAATGGTAACCGTTGCCGATTGTCTCCGTGAGTACATCCGCTCAGGAATCAACGAAAGCGTCGTCAAGGATCAGCTGGTGAGTTACAGCGAGTCTTGAAAGACTGAGGTCGGAAGGTTTCGAGATGACGAACATGGTCCACGGTGTGCCTCCGAGGGCCAACGCGAGTCCTCCTTGCGATTCGTCTCTTGGGGTTCACGTCTCGGAGTCTCGACCGCGAGCAAAAGCGGCACGCCTTTGCACCAAGGGAGTACATGTCTCGTGCTTCCTTTTGGTAGCGATAGCCATTGGCAGCGTTTCCTTGAACTCAGCGGCGGGTACTGAAGTGGGTACTCCAGCCCCAGAGATCGGCTTGCCGAGTTTCGAGGGAGATCAAATTCAGCTTGGCTTGCTTCGCGGCAAGGTGCTCATGATCGATTTCTGGGCCTCTTGGTGCACACCGTGTGCAGACGCAATCCCGTTTCTACAGCGTCTCTACGACGGCTACCGGGACCAAGGATTCGTAGTCGTAGGAATTAGTGTCGACAGGTCGATGCAGAGCGCACGTCGTTTTGCTCTGAAGACAGGAGCTGCTTTTCCGCTGGTTCACGACTCCGACGGGTGGGCCGTCTCTCGCTACAATCCACCCCGTATGCCGACCACCTACTTTGTGGATCGAAGAGGTATCGTTCGTTATGTCCACAAGGGGTTTGAGGCACACGATGAAGATCAGATAGAGGGCCTATTGAGGCAGCTGTTGGCGGAACATCCTTGAGGGCATCCCTGCGGTCTGCGCCGTATCGAATCCGGAGCCGTGCTTCATCTTGCGTGATGCGAGATTCTCGGTACTGCCGAGTCCTAGTCGCTGCGTCGCATCCTGAGGTCCAGGAGAAATCTTGAAAGTTGACGCGCGACGTAGGCGACAATCTCCTCATCTTCCTTGGTAAATTTCTTGGATTCCGAGGTTCGGTTGAGGAGTTGGAGCATACCCAGTAGCTGTCCGTGTCGCACGAGCGGTCCATAAATCAGGCCTTGGATCTCTAAATCCGCAAGGCCATCTATTTCAGGATCGAACACCGAGCTCTTTGCGCAATCGTCGACTCGAACGATCGATTCCTGGCTCCTTGTGACTTCACCCAACATACCTCGTATCGCTGGAATCGTCGTGGCCTGCCTCTGCTCTGCTGCATGGCCGGTCACGACAACAACGCGGAACGCGTCGAGATCGATGTCGTAAAGACTTGCACAAAACGCCTCGCACGGAGTGAGTTCCGTTAGCAGTCTTTGAACGAACTGGAAGCCTTCGATCGGCGTATCCAGGAAGAGAAGATCCCGGCACGCCTCGAAAGCATCTGCAAGGCGTGTGTCCATTTCCTCTGGGTCTGTTCCCAGAGTGTTTTTGCGAGATTCACCAAGGTCTTTGGGGGTAGTACGTCGCGCCGGAAATGTGAGCACCGGCTCGTCCAACCAGTCTTTCCACTGAAGCGTGACCAAAGGAGGACGGTCCGGGGAGACATCCCAAACATGGTCAAATAGGGCTAAATTGAACAATTTTCCGTGTGAACGTTCCGCCACTTCCGACTTGAGATGTTGGAACCTATCTCTCAGCAAAGACTCTGCTTCGGACTGTTTTGAGGGTTCCAGTGCATATACACGCTCTCGATAGAGCAGTGGATTTTCGGTATCCGGCTCGACGTCGCGTGAGCCGATGAGTTTGAGGTGTTCCGGTAGTCTATCCCGATCCATCCTGCCGTGGTCGAGGGTGTCCTCGTGGCTGAAGGAGTCATCCGAGGCGTTCTTGTCGGTCGCGGTATTCAGCTGCCTCGTCTGATGTTCGGTGTCTGGGGTCGATTTATCCGAAGCTACGGCGCGCATGCTGGCCGCATTTCCAACGAGTTTCAGAGTGGCATCGCTCTTTTGGGTCTCATCTGAAATGTCCGTAGCGGACCGCCTGGAATCGTTCTCATCGTCGGACACCAAGTCTTCACCGGGCGGCGCAGAATCGCTTACGCCGAAATCCGGTGGTGCGTCCTCGCTCGACTTCTGAGCGTCTTCATCTGAACTCGAAGAGGATTCGCCTGCGGAGGACGCAAACGCGTCCTGCTGGACGGCGTCGGGAGTCTCAAATTCCTTTGACGGCTCGAGCAAATAGGTCCGTCGCTCCAAAGGATCGTGGACCGTCACGTCGCCATTGGGAGCGATGGCGCAGCTCGCTCCTTTCGGAATATCTCCGTGCTCACCGAGCTGATCGCGTCCCAGCCGCAGGGCGTCCATCCAGTTTTTCGCTGAAATCGTAGTCTCAGCGATGGTTTCGGTAGCGCCTAGCTCTCGTACGGAAAGTTGCCAGCGTTTGGTTTCCACGACTTCCTCAGCGCCTGGGTTCTCGTTACAGGAATAAAAAAAGAAACTGATACATGAGTGTCCTGAAGGGTCAAGCCGCGGTTTGCGGCAGGTGGGACCTGATGTATATCCATGCGTACCGGGGTCAATTCCCCAGGATGCTCGCGGTCCAAATGCTAAAGATCGGCTCTGTGAGAGGGCCAGTTCCAACGTCGAAGACTCACAAGATGCTCGGCTCTGAATGGTATTCGCTAAAGCGCCGTGATGCGTCGCATCAGTCTGGGGCACACTGAGGAATGTGGATTCTGGTCGTTGGGCCAAAAGCGCAGCTGGGCCGGCCTACAGGAGCCGTGGCATGTCTTACCGGTTTGGGCTGTCGGGTTGAGTCAGCGGATCTCTGGGACCCCCTAGATGAATCACGTCTTAGCAAGACTCCACCGAACATGATGCTCATCGAAGCAGTGGAAGAAGTAGACGCTGGTAGGGCCGCACTACAGCGATTGCGCGCCTCACCCGCACTCACACAAGTGCCTGCCCTCATCTCTGTTTCCGTACCGGCACTGCCTCGGCTGACTCCTGGGGATGGATTCGATGATTTCGTCCTAGTGCCCTACGTGCCGACCGAGCTCTACATGAGAATTCGAAGGGCGGATTGGAAGAGAAGCGAATTTGATGGTGAAGAACTCCTGAAGATGGGAGCGCTTTGCATCGATCTCGCGGCACATGAAGTGGTTGTGGATGATCGTCCCGTGGAGTTGACCCACCAAGAGTTCGAGCTTTTGCGTTTCCTGTGTCAAAATAGAGGGCGCGTTTTTACACGTCACCAGCTACTTGAACGGGTTTGGGGGGTGGACTACTACGGAGGTAGCAGAACCGTTGATATTCATGTGCGGCGACTTCGATCGAAGCTCGGTCCGTCGCTTTCGAGCCTAAAAACGGTGCGTGGCGTCGGTTACAAGATCAAGGTTCCATGAAGCCACTCGCTGTTTCAGTGGGCGACCCCGCAGGAGTCGGTCCCGAGGTCGCTGTACAGGCGGCTATCGAGTGCGGAGCTGACGACCGTATCGTTCTTTTCGGTGACGGAGAGCGGCTCAAGGATATGCTGCGGCAAAAGAAGACCTCTTGCCGGGTTCATGCCCTCACTTCGGATTCGGCAAATGCTCTGCCACTAGGAGACATCGGTCTCGTGCATGTTTCCGACTGGAGCGATTCCATGGTGCTGGCTCGGTCTCCCACGGTGTCCGGAGGAAAGGCACAGCTGGACATGCTGAACGCCGCTATCGAATCTGTCACCCAAGGTCATGCTCGGGCGCTGGTTACCGGGCCGACGAGCAAGCGTGCGATCGAGCTGGCGGGCACTCCGTTCACCGGGCAAACCGAACATTTGGCACGTGCTGCCCTCCAGCCTCCAGATTCGGTGACGATGATGTTCCTGGGACCTCGTTTGCGGGTCGCGCTGGTCACGACGCATCTTGCGATCTCGTCGCTCCCAGGCTCCATTACCGCAGATAAAGTGCAGCGGACGGTGCGGCACCTGTCCGAGGTGTTGTCGTTGTTACGTATCGATGCTGAATGCGGTCCATCAAACCTCGAGTCTTTCAAATCACTCGTTGTGGAGGTGGCGGGATTGAATCCCCATGCAGGGGAACACGGTCTTTTTGGCAGTGAGGAACTCGAAGTCATCGAGCCTGCGCTTGAAGGTCTCCGTGACGAGCCCTTGTTTTCTGGACCTGAGGCGGAGGTGATTCTTCGCGGTCCATCTCCATCCGAGTCCGTATTTCGCGCTGCCGCGGCCGGTCGTCTCGACGGCGTTGTGGCCATGATGCACGATCAGGCGACCATTGCGAGCAAGCTTCTCGATTGGGGATCTGCCGTAAACGTGACCTGGGGACTGCCCTTTGTGCGCACAAGCGTGGACCACGGTGTCGCGTACGAGGCTGCAGCCAACGGAACGGCCGAAGCCGATGGAATGAAGGCAGCGCTGGCTCTAGCCCAACGCCTTACCCTGGATCGGTGTCCCACCAAGTCATGATCGCATCGGGACGAACCGAGCTTGGGACTACGGGCCGAGGATGACCGACGCTCCGAGCAAGCTTACGATTCGTGGCGCACGCACCCACAACCTAGCGGACATTACCGTTGCGCTGCCTCGCAATCGTCTTTCGGTGGTTACGGGGCCCAGTGGGTCGGGTAAATCCTCCCTTGTATTTCACACTATTTACGCAGAAAGTCAGCGGAGGTATATCGAAGCCCTTAGCAGTTTTGCGAGGCAGTTTCTCGATCGCCTGCCCCGTCCGGATGTCGATCTCATCGAGGGTCTATCGCCCGCCATCTGTGTTCGTCAGCAGGTGCCGGGCAGAAGTCCAAGGTCGACGGTGGGCACGGCGACCGAGGTGTACGACTACCTCAGGCTACTGTATGCAAGGGTAGGCCAAGCGTTTTGTCCCACCTGCGGCAGGGAGGTTCGTTCGTTTTCGCCTCAGCAAGTGGCCGAAGAAGTGCTCACTCAGACCGCAGGTCAGAGATTTTCTGTGCTTGCGCCCCTTGGAAGTCGAAATCAGCAAGAGATTAAGTCTGATCTGAAGCGGTTGCGAAAAGAGGGGTTTGTACGCGTTCTGATCGATGGCTGCGTACGTGACCTCGGTCGAGATGTCCATTTGGGAGCGTCATCTCGGCATGAGCTGGAAGTGGTGATCGACCGATTGTCGGTGTCTGATGGAGCGCGTCGACGCTTGACCGAGGCAGTGGAGCTTGCGTACGCGCAATCCCAGGGTCGCTGCAAAGTGGCCTTTCGCGAAGGTGATTCCCAAATTTACTCAGAAGGCTATGCGTGTGCGGAACATGGCCCCGTACTGCCAGAGCTCTCGCCCAGACTGTTTTCATTTAACGACCGCCTCGGCGCATGCGACGCTTGTGCCGGGCTTGGACGTCGTCGCGAGTTCTGCATCGAGTCCGTAATACCCGACGAATCACGCTCGCTTGCCGCGGGAGCTGTGGTTCCCTGGGGCACCCCCAGCGGCTCCTTCTATAAGCAGATGCTGAAGTCGATGGAGGCGTCGATTAAGGTCAATCTGGATCAGCCCTTCAATCAACTCTCTGCAGATGAGCGCGCACTGGTGCTCCATGGGAATCCGCGTTTTGAGGGGGTGCTTCCGGGCCTTCATCGCCGGCTCAGGGATTACGAACAGAAGAAGCGACGAGAAGGAGCCGGTGAAGAGGAGGTATTTGAGTACTTGGAAGCTGAGTTGGGTCAGTACAGCGTTTGGACAGAATGCAGCGTTTGTCACGGGAGCCGGCTTGGGGTTGCTGCCCAGTCGGTTCGGGTTCAGGGGATGACAATCGCCGCCGCTTGTCGTCTCTCCTTGCGCGAGCTTCTAGAGTTCCTCGGATCTCTTTCCTTGAATGGCATTCGTGCACAGATCGCTGAACGTATCGTTAGGGAACTTGCCGATCGGTTGCGGTTTTTGGAGGACGTCGGGGTAGGCTACTTGTCGCTCGACCGGTCGATCGCCTCGCTTTCAAGTGGGGAGAGTCAACGGGTGCGTCTTGCTACTCAAATCGGGGCCTCCTTTGTGGGCGCCCTCTACGTGCTCGATGAGCCTTCCGCGGGGCTACATCCACGCGATATGCAACGATTGTGGCAAACGCTGCTGCGATTGCGAGACCGAGGCAATACGGTCTTGGTTGTAGAGCACGATGAAACTGCCATTCGGGCCGCCGACCACATCGTGGATATGGGTCCCGGAGCGGGAAGTGAAGGCGGGCGAATCGTGGCTCAAGGTGTGCCCAAGGATGTGGCAGCTTCTGTCGGCTCGCCCACGGGTGATTTTCTTGCGGGAAGGCGGTCTATTGCCGTACCCGAGCAGCTTCGCGTAGCCAAAGAACATATCCAGATCGTTTCGGCGTCAACCCACAATTTACGTGAGGTGAACGTCCGCATTCCGATCGGCTGTCTGACCTGCGTCACCGGAGTGAGCGGTAGTGGAAAGTCGTCTCTGGTCATGAATACGCTTGTGCCAGCCGTCCGCTCCGTGACCTCTGGGAAGCCTCTTTCTTCAATATCGGATTCAGTCAAAGGCTTGGAGTCGATAAAAAAAATCATTGAAGTGACCCAAGACCCCATAGGGCGTACGCCACGCAGCAGCCCAGCCACGTTTATGGGGTTTTTTGACCAGCTTCGTCGCCTGTTCGCCAGCCTCCCCGATGCGAAGCAGAGAGGATACAAAGCTGGACGATTTAGTTTTAATGTAAAGGGAGGGCGCTGCGAGCAGTGCCTCGGTGAGGGCGTGGTGCGCGTTCAGATGCACTTTCTCCCAGACGTTTATGTTCGTTGCGATACGTGTGGCGGATCAAGATACAACCGCGAAACTCTCGAGGTGCGGTATCGCGGTCACAGCATCGCCGACATACTTGCACTCGACGCGCTCGCGGCCCGTCCAATTTTCGAGCGAGTGCCCTCTTTGGTTCGGCCTCTTGATGCTTTGGTTTCGGTCGGACTCGGCTACCTAGAACTGGGGCGCAGTGCGACCACCCTTTCGGGAGGAGAGAGTCAGCGTCTAAAGCTCGCAAAAGAACTGGGGCGCAAGACGAACGATCCCACTCTTTATGTCCTCGACGAACCCACTGCCGGCCTTCATTTGGCGGACGTGGAACTTCTGGTCGGCATAGTGCACCAACTGGTGGATGCCGGTCACACCGTAGTCGTAGTGGAGCATCACTTGGAGGTAATCAAGAACGCAGATTGGGTGATCGACCTGGGGCCGGAGGCTGGCGACCGCGGTGGTACTGTGATTTGTGCTGGCACGCCTCAAGAAGTGGCTCAGCACGAAGGTTCCCATACCGGTCAGTTTCTGCGCAGTCGACTCAGGATGCAGGGGTCGTAAACTAGGTCGGCTAATTCGACCGATGTCTGTGAGGCACATGTCCGGAAAGGCAATCGTGCACGCGGTTTGCGAATATCACGGTTCGGAGAGGCCGCGGCGTGGCGACCGAATCGCGAGGAGGCGTGTGGATTACGGTCCGGGAACCGTTCAAGTCCTCAAAGGTTCATTAATGGCTCCGACTCATTAATAATTTGACCCTCGCAGTTCCAATTCCCTAGTCTACTAAAGCGAAACGGCGCAAGGAGGCAACGGAATGTCGTTCTGGTCTGACGCGAGTCCGATAGTTAAGGGCGCGATTGTAGGTGGTGGCGTGTGCTTGGTGTTTGCCTTCTGGGCGCTCCTAGGACTTCCACCCTTTAGTACAGAGGCGGAAACCACTCAGGTTCGTGGTATTCAGCCAGGAATAGAACCTGGCGCACCTGCTGCAGCAGAATAGGTTTGAGACATTCCCCATCCAGTCTGATGTTCGACTGATTCGACGTTTAACCGTAGTCGTCGGGGCTTTGCGTCCTGCGGATTCGAGTCATCGCTCACTCGATATGGATGGGGAAACACGTCTACCCGTCGATCCACTATGTTATCGATCAGGATCGAGCTTGTCATGTTCTATGGTGCCTCTGACCATGGGCGCTCAATCGCCGCTATCGATATCTACGGTGCCGTGAATCGTACGCTCATATGCATCACCGACTTCAATGCACACCTCGCGTAACTCGATCCCGCCTCCAACGAGAAGCGCCACTGGATCGACCTCGACCGAACGAACTTTGTCGTCGAAATCTTGAGTAAATGCGGTCAGCCTGAGCAGCACGTCGTGAATGTTGGAAATAGAGTCTTGCTGGTCACGGTAGCGCTCTGCACTCAACAGCGAGTTTCCCTGCAGCCGACTCAGCGTGCATTCCAATTGCTCCACTGAAGCTGGTAGTACGGTCTCGAGCCGATCCTCGGTTGCGATTCCGTGAGGATCGCTAAAGCCGAGACTCATGTGAACTTCCCCGGTGTTTAGGGCGCGCGCTTTGAGCCACAAAAGGGCGTGGGCTGGCGATGTAGCGCTGACGGTCACCCCTAAGATTCTGGCTCCTGGCGTTCTAGCCTTGGCCAGCGCAGTGATTTGGCGATACACGTCTCTAACGCGAGCAGCATTGTCGACCCCGTCGGCAGCGAGCTCTGGATGATCCCAGATGCGCAAATCTGGCGAAGCCAAGGCGATGCGCACTGGAAATCCGATGCGCGTAGCCTCGGCCGCGGCGCGTGAAGGACTGGTGCATAGTTCCTCGTTGGGAAATGGAAGATCGTAAGCGGATAGCGCTTGCTTGCTCGCCGGGTCAGAGAGCGCACGTTCCGGTCCAAAGAGTACGTCCGCGACCACCTCGAGGTTCACTCCCTCTACTTGAGGTCTACCGGGGCGCCTATGTGTTCGGCCTGCGTGAGATTGGTAAAACGCATCGATCGCAATTGCCACATCACGAGCCTCTCCGAGGCAAGACGATCGCCTCTCACGTTCAGCGACGACGAAGCTCGATTGCGCTGATTGGTACCGAAGTTTCTCTTGATTGCCTACGATGTACGGCTGTAGCCGTATCCTCTGTGCTGGGTGTACGTGACGAATGGAGCCGCTCCACGGTTTTTCGGCACCCACAACCCTAAGGCCTACTGCAGCGATAAGCGGCCTTATTTCATCGACTGCGACGAGACCTAGATCGCGCGCCAAATCGCGGAGCGTTAAACTCGTTCGGTCGGATTTGAGGATCGCAAGAAGCGAGATGGGGTGGGACTTGGAGAGGTTGATGAGATGCTCAATCTCGGGAGCAAGGGTGAGGGCGAATGCGATATGGCGTTCCGGCGCTCTCGACGCTACTGCCTCCTCTACGGGAGAAGCGGCGTAGTGCGGTTCCACCAGAAGTCCGACCGAGCTGGCAACGTTTTCACACTCGATTGCCAGGTCTGAAGAGTCGCACCAAATCTCAAATGCCTTCGCCATCCGTTCTCGAACCATAGTCAACGTAGGAGAAAGATGCCCGCTTTCGGTTGTTTGCACGTGCCGCAGGCGTTGCTCTCAAGGTCAACGCGCAGCTGCATGGCCGCTCTGACTTAAGTTCGGTCGTGCCGAAGCGGCGCTCCAGATCGGCCGTTTGAGAATCGGAGATGATCTATCCGAACCGGACAGGCTTCGTTTGTCGCTTAGATGTAAGTGTAGCGAGGATATGGCTCGCTCCAAATGCGGTACGGGCTTGACCGGAAGCCACTCACGGTGATACTCGAAAACGTCTCGGAGGGTTGCTTTTAGACGGGCTCTAAGAGCTGATTTCTCCCATCGAGCCTATGGGGTGTGTTCCTTGCGAATAAGGAGATTCCTTCTTTCGCATTTCTTTGGGGCTCAGTCAGAACGCGCGGTGCACGCCCTCCGAACATCTAATCTAATGGGAGAGACGGCAGCATGCGGCTGAAGATTATCGCCGGCAATTTGGTAACGCTCTTAACCGTCGGACTCGTCTCGTACCTCTACGTTGGAATGAGACTGAGTGATGAGTTAGGGCGCCAGGTCGATGCGCGTATCGACAACGATCAAGATCTGCTGGATCGCTCTCTTCGATTGCTTGCAAGCGATTTTGTCAGGGATACGGTCGACAGAGCTGCAACTCGAGAACTCAAATCTACCCTCAATACGTCCGATCCGCGAAACCGCGCGCAAAGGGTCTATCAGCAGTGTGAGTCCATTGCGGCTTGGTTTCGGGATCCGGCAAGAGGTTTTCAGGGTCCTCCAGACATCGTTCTGGTGACCGACGAACGCGGGAAAGTGGTCGCAAGAAACAAAGACGTCAATGCGATGCACGACGTGTCCATTGTCGGCCAAGTTCCGGCTGTGGCCGGGGTTCTCGAGGACGGTCGGTCACGCCACGACGTTTGGCTCAAACACGATGAGAACAAGGTCATGCACATCGCGACGGCGCCGGTTCGAAGCGAGCAGGGGGGTCTGCTTGGGGTGCTTCTCGTGGGATACGATCTGTCCAATGGGATGGCACAAAAGATAAGTCACGTGCTCGAGTCCGAGGTCGCTTTCGTCACTCATGACCGTGTCTACAGCTGGTCGCTTAACGGAGACAGTGCACCATTTTGGACGCTTCTATCCGATAACCATGGCCGTGCGGTAGAGGAGGCGTTGCGCGGTGAACGTAGCAACGCCTTCCGGGTCGACCTCCGAGGGCAGCAATACGTGGTCATGTTGGCTCGTTTGCCGGCCGCTCCCTCTACGCCGGTAGGGTACGCAGTTCTTTCCAACCGAACTCAAGCGATGGGGCTCTCTTCATTGTCGAATATGATACTGCTGATGACTGCGCTCGGGGCACTGGTTGTGGTCGTTTACGGATTCATTACGGGAACACAGTTCCTAAGACCTATGGAGGAGATCGAGGACGCGGTGCTCGCCATCATTAACGGCAATACCGATCGGCGTATCGACATCAAGAGCTCAGAGTTTGGGGGCTTGGCCTATCGGATCAACCAGTTGGTCAACCTATTCACCGGAGTCTCCGAAGAGGATGAGAACGGCAGAGTCTCCTCTCGTGGTATGCCGTCGGTCGATCCTGCGGGAAACTGGCAGGGCGCTGCGTTTCAGGATGGAGGGGAAAAGGCCGAGAAACCTTCTCCTGCGAGCCCAAACGCGCCTTTGGACGACCCGGCGCTAAGCGCTACGCTGGCGGCCGAGCCTGCGGAAGTCTACTACAATCGGGTTTTCGGCGAATACGTGGCGGCAAAGCAGGCTGCCGGTGAAGACGTATCCAACATACCCCAGGAGCGCTTCATCAAGCGATTGGAAGCCAATGCTAAGGCACTCGCCAAGAGGCATGGAGTGGCTTCCGTTCGTTTTCAGGTCGCACGTCAGGGCAATCAAGTCATTCTTAAGCCCGTATTGCTGCGGTAGTTTCTTAGGACGAGTTGAGGTGCTTGCATCTGCGCCAATACGATTCATGTCAAAGCCTATTCCTGCCGCTTTGAAATGAGGTCTTCGTGGGTTTGTTTGACAGATTTGGTCCCAAAGGGCGCGAGGCTCGTATTCTAAAAAAACACGGTGCGAGGGTCGCGAATCGGCGGGCGCAAAACGTCGACCGATGGGACAGTATCCGGGCGCTGTCTTCTCTAGGTTCCCCTGAGGCAGTGGAAGCGTTGCTTCGTCGATTTACCTTTCGGGTAGATCCCAGCATCACCGACCAAGAGGAAAAAGACGCCGCGTTTCAGGCTGTCGTCGCCGTAGGGGAAGATGCCGTGCCTTCCGTTGTACATGCGCTCCGGCGTGACCCGTCTATTGCGTGGCCATTGAAATGTCTGGAGCAGCTTGTATCTGAAGAAGAGCTGGTAGGAATACTGCTTGGTCTCTTGTCGGATATGAGCACGGAGTACGAACGTGATCCGGATCGCAAGATTCAAGTGCTGGGAATATTGGAAGAACACTCCGACCCGCGCATCGCATCTGCCGTGTTGCCATTTCTTGAGGACGTAAACGAGACAGCGAGATTCCACGCGGTGGGCACGCTGCTCGCCCAGCCTAATGCTGAAACCGCGAGCAAAGAGCTCTTTGCTCGGCTAGGGCAAGACGATAGTCTTCGACTGCGGGTCAAACTACTCGATGGATTTATCGATTCCAATTGGGCCGTACCGGACAGTGTGATCGCTGCGGTGCGAGAAAACATTCCCAGCGGTTATCACGTCAGCACGTCCGGCAAGATCAGTAGAGGAGGTGCTGTCTAGATCGTTACAGACACTCACCGCAACAGGTCTGCGGCTCGCTCGAACGTCGCGCGGTGAATGCCGCATCATCGAAACAGCTCAATTGCTCACTGCAGCAGAGCTTGGAAGATAGATCGACACCCCCAGGGAGACCATTTGGTTGAAGTGTGAAATGCGATCGTCAGAGTCGATGACTCCATCCGGAAAATCTCCATCTTCAGAGCCACTCTCGTCAGTGCCCGATGTATTCCATGCGAAGGGCAAGCCACGCCATTCTGCGTTGATCGCGATAAAGTCATTGATGTAGAGTCTGATCCCTGCGCCGAATGTTGCATTCATCGTGACACGGCTTGAGCGAGCGCTTTGACTGGCGAGACATGCATCCGTTGCCTCATCACATATGCCAGCCTCGGTATGGGCTCTCTCTGTAAGTCCGACGATGCTCAAACCAAGATGGATATAAAAATCTGTGTCAACGAATATTCTCTGGAATAGTGCAAGTTTTCCTCGCAGAGGAATGAACAGCACTTGAGGTGCAATGATGAAGTCGATAGAACCGATCTGATCAGAGAAATTGTCGCTGGAGGGCAAGCTGAGACGATTCCTATCGGTAGTCACCCCCTGACTTTCGACTTCGTCGGTAAGGCTGGTTGCCAATTGCACCGGGCTGTACATGAAGAATGCCCCAAAGCCCAACCAGTCGAGGACATGATATTCGGCACTTCCTCCGGTGAATACTGAGCGATTGTATTCATCCCTCAGAGAAAAACCCACCATCGGAGTAAGCGAGATGCGCCCACGCCGGTAGATTCGGCAGCTTCGACATGCCGGTGCTCCGGCAAGTGGGCCCGTAATCTGCACTTCTTGCGCTGCGAGAGGGCTTGCATGCGTCATCCCGAGACTCAGCATGCCGAGCAGGACGATTGAAAATAGGATTCGACGCGCTGGATTCATCGTTGCTCTCCGGGGGCTCACTTGGGCAGTTTGTACTCAAAAGAGAAAGGGAAGAACAACGTGATACCGATTTGGACGGTAACGTTGTTGACTAGCTCACTGCTGTCGGCGAGCCATGTACTCTTGTCGTTCCTTGCCTCGCCGAGTGCTACGTCGAGACTCTCAAATCGTTCGAGGTAGAGGTAGTCACGAAACTCAGCAAACACGGTGAGAAACCGAGATAGGAAAATGCGCAGACCGATACCCACGTTAAATGCGAGTCGCATTTCATAATCGAAGGTTCGAATCTCAGGGTCGATAATAGCGATCGGGCGTGTTCGTTGAAAACCGACCCCTCCGATCACGTAAGCATCCCATTGAAATATCCATTTGTTGAATGCCATGAACTTTCCGTAGAGAGGCACATAGGTGAAGTTCATGTGTGCACCGAGTTGCCATTCCGTTATCGGTACAGCCAGTCGGGCAGACCGTCGCACGAAAAAATTCAGATCGGATTCACTCTGGAATCCCTCAAGATCGTACCAAAGGAAATTAAAACCGATCGCGAGTACGTTAGACCACCAGTAATTGAGCCCCAGGCCTAGCGCGCGTCTACGCACGTAAGGATCGTTGAGCGTGAATGCGAACGATGGTGCGACCTCCAAACGGTTAAGCCGAAGGGCGAAGATTTGTTGGACCGCGTAAATCTCCTCTTCCACCGTGGTGGTGTCGCGTGGTTCGGAATCCATTCTCGCGTTGAGCTCGTCATCGCTGAGCGCAAGATCGCCGATGATGTCACTGCCGGGTTCCAAGGCATCGCCATCAGGACCAAGGAACCCGTTCTCGTCGGTTTCTGCTGGGGTTTCTTCCTCTGTTTCCTCGAGGTCAAACGACATGTCCTGTGCAGATGTCATGGGAGCGTGTATGAGCGACTCGATGACAAGAGCCCATACTGCGAACGAAAAGTTCTTCATCCTAACCTCATAAAGGATTCGATCGGCCGCTGGTCCGTTCTGACGAACAGTACGTAAGCAGTCGAAATATATCGTCAATTCCCCGTGCCTTGCTGCGGGAGGCACTATATCACGGCCGAAAGTGCTCGATCAATCCTGAGCCCCGGTATCTTCTGGTGACTGGAACAGAGCGTCCACAAAGCTTTCGGTTTGGAAGGCCTTGAGATCTTCAATGCGCTCTCCGATTCCGATATAGCGGACCGGTATCTTATGGGTTTCCACAATGCCCAGTATCACGCCTCCCTTAGCGGTTCCATCGAGCTTCGTGAGGACGATGCCGGAGACGGGTAGTGCCTGCTTGAACAGCTCAGCTTGGCGAATCGCGTTTTGTCCGGTCGTAGAATCCAGCACAAGAAAGATCTCGTCCACCGGGCGTCCGGCGGCCTTTTCGGAGGAACGGAGCACTTTCTTTAGTTCTTCCATTAGGTTGTCTTTTGTGTGGAGCCGCCCTGCAGTGTCCGCGATCACCACGTCGGCTTGACGCTCGATTCCCTGTTTGATGGCCTCGTAAATCACTGCGGAAGGATCTGCGCGATCTTTACCTTTCACTACGGTACAGCCCACGCGCCTACCCCACACATCAAGCTGAAGCACTGCAGCCGCACGGAAGGTGTCGCCAGCGGCGAGGATCACGTCCTGCCCTCGATCGGAAAACTGGCTCGCCAACTTTCCGATAGTGGTGGTCTTCCCCGCGCCGTTCACGCCGATGACTAGGATGATCTTAGGTTTGTTCTCGGAGCTCGAGGCTTTTTCTGATGTCTCTAAAATCTTCGCTGCCTCGACTCGAATTGCGTCCCAGATCTCCTCATGATGCTTCAGCTCGCCGGAAGCTACTTTGTTTTTAAGCTGCTCGAGGATGCTTTGCGTGGTTTGAACTCCGACATCTGCAGTGATCAGTACCTCTTCGATTTCGTCGAGCAGCGCTGGTGCAAGTTCATCCCTTTTACTGAAGAGCTTTGCGAGTCGTGCAACGAAGCCACCTCTTGTCGCGGACAGTCCCTTGCGAAGCGCCCGAACCTCTTCCTCCGTAGTTGCGTTGGCGGTCGATGTTCCCTCCTCTGTTGAGGGTGCATGCTCGGGTGCGACCTCAAGTTTCGAAGCCGACAGCTGCGGTGAGGCCGCTTCAGTCGGAGCAGATCCAGACTCGATATCCTCCGAACTCGCATCGGGTGCAGGCCCAGGTGCGGTTAAGGTTTCGACCGTTGGTGCCGAGCGCGCTGCGCTTGTTTCGACCGAGCGCGCTGCGCTTGTTTCGACCGAGCGCGCTGCGCTTGTTTCGACCGAACGCGCTGCGCTTGTTTCGACGTGCTCTTTGGTACCGGATGGTTGGTTCGGGCCGATTAAATTTTTCGTCGATGAGCGTTCATCAAGACTGCTCTTCCAACGAAAGAACAATACCAGAACACCGAGGCCCGCTAAGAGGACGAGGGCTGTCCAGAATTCCATGGTTCCTCTTGCGCAGCACTGCCACGCCGGGCAGTACTATAGTTAGATGGTTCGGATTGCGTCAACGCGGTTGGTCTAGCTCTCAGGCCGGAGTGTCTGTAACCGGCATTTCTGTGGTTGGCCTCTCTTTGGCTAGCGCTTCCGACCTTAGCCGAATGATCTGCACGTCTCGAAGACTAGGAACTTCGGGGGCGTAGCACGCTTCTTCCACTGCCTCTGCCAATTTTTTCAGTTGCTCCAGCGGAACCCTGCTGGAATCGCAACGCCTTACCAACTCCCGATTTGTGAGCGTTGCCCAGGATTGCTGTTCATGAAGCAACCCCATGATCAGTTTCTGAAACGGAATCAATGCGTGCTCACGAAGGCTGCGTAGCCGAATCTTTGCTTCTGACCATTCTCCCCGATGCGGGATGTGAAGTTCGGCCTGCGTTGGCATGTACCCGCGGGCTCGTACCTGCAGGGAGTAGTCGCCTTCTTCGAGGGGAGGTGAGCAGAAGCTATGCTGCTCCCCTAGGGGCACGTCTACTTCGCTACCGTCTGGTGCTGTCAAGAGGGCTCTAGCCTCATCGATGCATCGGTCGTCCCAGTGGTCGACGACTCGGAGGCTCAGTTCATAGCGTTTTGGCCTGGGGACTACAGTGGCCGATCTCTCCGATTCTGTTTTGGGAGACCGTGTCGCGTGTGGTTTGTCGAGAACTGCGGTTTTGGTTTGACGACGGCCTAGGGCCAGCAGTGCGAACAGCGCGGCTGAAGGCCAAAGCCAGATCCAAAACGAGTCGCTACCCTGAGTTCCGGGATGAAGCTCGATCGGGGTCGATAGCGCGGAACTTCTGCCTGGATCGTCGCTGGTAAAACGCGCCTGAAGTAGACCACGTGCCTGGTGCTGCCATTCTCCTGAGCCGACCTCCAAAGAGAACTGGCCGTTCGCATCCGTGAGCGCTGTAGCAAGATGTGTATCGTCCAAGAAGAGTCCAACAGCTCGCTCGGGCAGGGGGCCAACGCTATCGGAAAGTTGACCGCCGGCTACGATGGGCTGGCCCATACGGACGGCACGGGTTTGCAGGGTGAGGACAGTCCGCCTGTAGCGGATGATCGGCGATTCGGATCGCGCTCCCTCGTGATATTTGCCCGGGCGAGCTATCGCCACGAGCTTTCCTGCGCCAGGCTGTCCAAGCAGCCGCGAGGCTAGACGGATGCTCGCTGTTCCATGTTGGTCGGTGGTCGCTCGGGCGAGTGGGCGTGATAGTTCATCGAAGAGCTCGATGGGAATGCCTCGTCCCCCTGTCTTTGACCGCGCGACGATATCGATCGCATGCGCTCTGGCGTCGAGATCGAAGCGGCCCTGATGTGCGAGTACGAGTCGAAGGCTCACGTTGGCCCGATGCGGGTCGATATCTCGGATCGCTTCGACGGGTCCGTAGCCGTCACCACCGTCGAAGCGGGCGCGTATCCTGAATCTCCTCGGTTGGTGCGGCGGGAGAGAGACCCTGAAGGTTCCTTGGGAATCCGTATAGGCGGCAAGGTGCTTGTGCCAGCTGTCGCTCCCGGTGTCGGTGGAGACCACGATTCGACGAGTGCTGAGCGGTGTTCCGCTATCGTCGCGCAAAATGCCCGACACGACGGTGGCTCCAGGATTCGAGTCTACGCTGAGCTCGATTCGCGTCTCTGCGCGTACCCGTAGCGTGGTCTGAGACTGAACCATGCCTCCGCCAAGCGTGATGCCGAAGACAAACGTCACGAGGCATACCATCGACGCATTTACAGGTGGTTTTGGTCTATTCCTCACCCGCACGGACAGGCCACGCCGAGGCCTCTGCTTATGTAATTTTTGGATCGCATGCGAAAATAGCCGCGTGCGATGCGTGTTTCTGCGATAATCATCAGGCTCCCCTTCGGTATGAGTCTGTCTACCAAAACGGGCTTTTGAACAGCATCCGGGGCAAGCGAAGATATTGATTCCGGGAGATGTGGGTGAGGGACCTGGGCTTTAGCGCACGACGATTCTTGGTGTTTATCGGCGCCAGTCTAAGTGCGTGCCTCTGCATTTCGGTCGTCGCAGCCCAGACGGAACGACAACACTATATGCTCAATTTGCTTCAAAGTTCGAACAACTTTCGAGTTCGAGCTCAGGCTGCGCTCGCGCTTGGAACCGTGGAACGCTCTGATGTCGCCGTTCGTGCACTCACAGCTGCCCTGCGTGACCCACACCCTTCGGTGCGTGGCTCTGCTGCAACCTCACTCGAGCGACTCGCTGCGGTTTCTGCAGTGACGGCGCTTCGCGCACGGAGGCGAGATCCCGATGCCGGTGCGCGCTCTGCTGTCATTCGAGCCCTTCGCTCGTTGGAGCAGATTCGCTCCAACTCAACAGGCATAGAAGACTCTCGAATCGACAGCTCCAACCGACGCGCAGCACGATACTATGTGGGGGTAGGAACTCCGGGCACAAAGATCGCCTCCCTCGATTCAACGACGCTTCAAGAAGCGCGCATCTACATAGAAGCACAGTTGGCCGAGATGGACGAAGTAGTGGTAGCGCCCCCAGGAGAATCGAATGCCCAGGTCCGTCGCGCGCTTCGTCGGAACGGTCTTACCGGTTACTTTATTGATTCCTCGGTCGTCAGTATTGACGAATCGAGCGAAGGTACTCGCGCTAGCGTATCGGTAATATTGAACACATATCCGGAAAGAGACATGCGTGCGATGGTGAGTGGCCGAGCGACGGTTCCGGGTGGCACCGGGGATTTTGCGAGAAAACTCGCTATGGAAGGAGCGATTCGCGGTGCCCTTCGCCGTCTGCCGAGTGCCATGATGGTGAGTGCGGGTCGTTGAGCCCGGGATTCGGTGCGTTATCGTTGAAGGCGATCGCGAAAGCGGCGTAGGATGGCGCCCGGTCAAAGGATAGAGGAGGATCCGCAATGGTGTCCGAAGTTGAAACGACATACCGAACGACTCGGCCTCCCCAGCGTCGCTTGCGTAACTACTTGCTCAAGCCCCGCTTCCAGCTGAAATACACCGGAGCAGTAGTGCTGGTTACGATGGTTGTAGGCTCGGTGATGGGTTTCTTCGCCTACAAAGAGTCGAAGTCGGTTTCCGAGATGCTTGTGCTTCAGTACAGCATGCTGGATGTGACCGACGAACTCGAGATGGGTACGGTCCAAGACATGCAGGAATACGATCAACGAATCCTGTATGGGGTTGTGGGCTTCATTACTATCCTCTGCCTCCTATTGGGAATCATGGGCATCCTGGTCACGCACAGGGTTGTGGGGCCTGCCTATAAGATCGAGAGGCTCATCAACGAAGTAATCGAAGGAAAACTGACGGTGAGAGGCCATTTACGCCGAGGCGATGAGCTACAGAGCCTGTTCGAAGCGTTTTCGAATATGGTGGTCTCTCTTAGGGAGCGACAGCAGGACGAAGTGGATGCCCTGACCGAGGCAATTCAAACCGTTCGAGATAAGGGTATGACCGACGAGGACCTTGAGCGGATCATCGAGGTTCGGGATCGGATGCGGGCGACTCTGGACGACTAGACCTGCGATGCCCAGTGAACAACTCGGTGGCGACGAGACCTCAGAATGCACCCTCCCTCAGAGTGCACCCTCCCTCAGAATGCACCCTCGTAGTACTCTACTTGAGGGCCGTTCGGACCTTCGAGGACCACGGCAGCAGCATCGATACGCAGTCGAGCCCGCAGACCCTTTTGAGTTCCATACCAGTGCAGAGCAGCCTGACGTATTTTGTGCTGCTTCGACCTGTCAAATGTTTTTGCGGGATGGACGAGTTTGGCGTTCGTCCGAGTGCGCACCTCACATACTGCGATGACTCCCGATCCGCGCGCGATGATATCGAGCTCCCAGCGCTTCACGCGCACGTTTCTACCTACGATGTGATAGCCGCGGCCCCGTAGATAGGTTGCGACCAAATCCTCTCCCTGGGAGCCGATTTTTGCACGACTGCGGGCTTGATATTTCGCTCTAGCGGTCCGAGTCGTCACGACTCATCTGCGTTGCGGGACTGGATGAATGCCGCTTCACAGTCGGGATCGTCTTGGTCGCAGCAATAGCTTCCTCGGATACCGCCGCCCGCTCCTTCACTGTCGAGTACCGGAACGCAGCGATAGCCGCTCGGGCAAGAACAGGTTTCTCCGCTCACCCCTTCAGCAGTATCGCATCGGCAGGTGCAGTAGACCTTTTGCTCAATTGTTTCTGCGCTATTGCACGCTTCGTTCGAGTCAGAGCATTCTTCGCTTCCTGGCTCAAAGGGGAGACCATTGAGTCTGTAGACCATACAAACTCGGGTTCTGCACTGGACTGAACTCGTTTCTAGATAGGCCTCTGTGGAATCAAAACCTCGGTTTCCGGCGCTATCGACAGGAATGGCCTCCGGCTCGCAAGGATCTCCCACGGCAGGTGTCTCGCATCCCGTGATGCACACAAGAGCCCCCACAGCGCAGAGCACGGACCATGCTGATCCAATCCGGTTCCCCGCGGACCGAGTGTCAGATCCTGGGAAGAAGGTGCTACGAGCCATACGAGTGTCTCCTGTGGAATGCGTTTGTCGTCTCAAGATTCTCGCCGGAAGTATCTGCCTTGCGCCTTGCTCGGTAAACGCAGACGGTGCGGTGCAGGAGCGATGACGTACATTACATCGGTTCGAGCACCTGACCTTCGAGCTTGGGGCATTTGAAGTCTAGGCGTTTGAATTTGGGGCACTCGAGTTTGGGCATCGTAAGTGCATCGGCGATCGCAGTAAGAAATAAAACTTTGCTTCTGCGTTGCACCAGCTCCTGCAGCGCTGCGATCTAAATTAGTACGTGGTTGACCCGCTTCTCTTCCCGCCGGTTGCCTATATTCTTTGTGTAAGCGCAGCGCCGTGGTCGCAAAGAACAATGCGTCTACGTCTGAGCGGATCGATGCTAGTGCGGTCTTGAAGCGAGCGTGGAGGTCGCAGTCAGTCGGGTTCATGGTCCGAGTAGTTTGCGGCGTAAACGTCGCTGGATGCGGGTCATCAAAGAATGCTCTAACGCTACTTGGTGCGAGGTTGAAGTGTCAAGTTTGGCAGGCTCGATGATCTCACGGTCTCGACGGGCGCTGCCGTCCTTGAAAATGTACGGCTGCTGCAGGGACGGTTTCGTTCCACCGCGCTGCTGGAAGGGCTCTTGACAGTAGATAGTCGGCGCTCGTAACATTCAGCCGCTAAGCCTTTCAACTTCTCGAATTTTTACAGGTTTTTGAAGCCAGCGGCCCAGCGCTAAAGCCAGCCAAGATGAGGAGCATCGCGATGACGCAAAGGCGTTCGCCCACGACCCTGTTGCTTATGATTGTTTCGGTGCTCACCGCGATGCCGGCAGTCGCACAGGACATGACCTTCTCAGTAGAGGATACGGGACAGCCTCCTGCGCCGCCCGCCAGCGGACCGCCCTCAGAAGCTCTCGCCAATGCGTTAAGGCTCTATCAGCAAACGCGCTACCAAGAGGCGGCGGTTCAGTTTCAGCGGGTTGTCGAAGGGGAGACGGCGGATGCTGCTGCTAATGTTCAGAAATCCCAGTTCTTTCTCGGCAAAACGCTTTATCACCTGGGCTACTATCAGTCTGCACTCGCAATTTTTGACGAAATAGGTGCGCTTGGTGCCGGGCATCTGTGGTTCGGATCGACACTTCAGTGGCTTGCACAGCTCGCGACAGAGCTGCCTGAGCCTGCAGGCATCATCGAAAAAGTCGGTCGTTACGGAGTAGAAGAGCTCGAGCAGTTCAATGCTGGCGGCAGCGTTGGACTCTACAACCAACTTCTCTACTTGATGGGTCGTTTTCGCTACCAGCAATACGAGTTCCGGCCGGCTATCGAGCTGTTCGACCGTGTTTCAAGCGCCTCCAAATACTACGTCAAAGCCCAGTTTTTCATGGGCGTGAGTCACGTTCGTCTACGCCAGGCGCGACCGGCTATTGCCGCATTTCGTAAGATCATCGACAAGATCGACGAAGGGCGAGTATCTGGGCTGGACGATGAGGAACGCATGCGAAATCTGGCATGGATCTCCTTGGCGCGCGTGTACTACACCGCGGCAAACCGAACAGACTCGAACGGAGACCGGGAGATCGATGGTCGTTTGCTGGGACAGGCGGTAGAAGCCTGGAGCGCCGTGGATCAGGGTAGCGAATACTGGCTGGATGCACTGTTCGAATCGTCTTGGGCTTTCTTCCTCGCAGACGAGTACAGTCGCTCACTCGGGAATATTCACACTTTATTTTCGCCCTACTTTTCGGAGTCCTACTACCCAGAAGCGATGGTACTAAAATCAGTCACGTTTTTCGTGAACTGCCAGTTCGACAATGCCGCCGCAGTCGTGGCTCAGTTTCACGAGCGTTATGATCCGGTTCAAAACGACCTTCAAACTACGCTTGCGCAGTTTGAAGACAATGTCGCGTTCTTCGAGTTCCTTAAAGAAGTTCAAGGGGGTACCGCATCACTCTCTGAGGAGATTCTGGGCATTGTCGCGAGTGCCCTCTCCGATCGCGAAGTGCTCCGCAATCTGGAATACGTACGTCTTTTGAATGCGGAACAAGCACTTCTGGACCGAGCCCCAGACGAGTTTCAAAACAGCTCACTTGGATCAAGAATCCTACAGGACATCGCGGTGGCTCAGTCATTCGCCATCGATCAAACCGGAAATTTGGCTCGTGGACGATACCAACGGCTCATCGAAGAGCTGCAGGATTTGATGAACCAGATCGATACGATCGAGCTTGAAATCGCTACGGCCGAGCGAGGCAATCTAGACCAGCAGACACAGCAGCAAATGACCGACGCACAACGTTCAGGCGGTGGCGATGTGGAAGTAGACGAAGAACACCAGCTTTGGCCGTTCCGTGGGGAGTACTGGCGAGATGAGCTCGGATTTTATCGTCAGCAAGTCACCAATCGATGCGGAAGATAGGGAGACCGATGCGAACGTTAGGGAAGGGCAGAGGGCGTTCTAGGCGAATCGCTCTTTGCACGCTGATCATAGCCACGCCTCTCAGTCTGACGGCGCAGGAAATGCCGCTTTTTGCGGTGTCCTCACGCATGTGTGTTCCAGGGGCGTTACAGCAAGAGCTGGCAGACTGCCCGGCCAACGCTCCAAGTCGGAGCGGCAGCGGTGTGCCCCCATCGAGCGGAGCTCCGGTTTCGAGACTCCGCACAGCACAACGTCAGAGCGAAGAACCGACAGAGCGTCAGAGCGCGCCGGGCTTCGAGCTAGATGTGTCTACGCGAAGAAATCGAGAGCGATCGGAGTCTCGCGCTTGGGATTTATTGCAACGCGAAGTGCAGATTCTTCGGAGGTTGGTGCAGAATACACGCACGGACAATCCACAACGTCCAGATATTCTGCTCCGTTTGGCTGAGACCTACTTTGAGATGCAAACGGTCCTCAATGCCAGAGTTCGAGCGTTTGATGAGCCGATATTTCAAGCATGCAGCGTTGAGCAAAATGCGAATCAATGTCGGCAAAAGAGAGAACAACAAAGCCAGGCGTCAGAAAACCTAGACACGATTCGCCAGGATGCAGTTCGCACATACGCGACCTTGGTCCAAGATCATCCCAACTACGCTCGGATGGACGAAGTGCTCTTCTCTCTCGCCTTCAGTCTTGATGAGATGCGTCAGTTCGAGCAGGCAAGGCAGGTATATCACCGGCTTATTCGAGGTTTTCCCGAAAGCCGGTTTGTGCCAAATGCCTATCTGTCCTTCGCTGAGTTCTACTTTGGAGACGGCGATATGGAGGCCGCGGCTCAGTTCTACGACAAGGTCATCGAGTTTCCGCCGGAGCGCAATCCGGTCTATGGCTATGCGCTCTATAAGCAGGCCTGGGTTCAATACAACCTTGAAGACTTTCGCGCGTCGCTGCAGGCATTTGTCGATACTATCGAATTTGCCAATCAGAACCCATCAGCGGCCGATGCGGTAAATCTTGCGCGCCAAGCGAGGCGGGAGCTCGTTTTGCCCTACGCCATGACCGGCGCAGCCGATCGAGCACTCCCGTTTTTTCAGCGCTACGCGACAGATCGCGGCCAAGCCATGGAGATGCTCGAGCGTCTGGCAGAGCTTTATTTTGATACCGGTCGATGGCTAGAAACGATCTCCGTCTACCAGAGACTGATCGCGGAAAACGTGGCATCTGAGCGCGTTTGCTACTGGCAAACCAGAGTCACCAACGCTGTGATCTCGTCCTCTCCGAAAGCACAGCAGGTTCGTGAGATACAGCGGATGGTCGATCTCTACGAGACCTACCGCGAGCGTACTTCGGATTCAGACGCCCTCGCTGAGTGCAAACAAGAGACGGCTACGATACTGGTTTGGTTGGCCACGGCTTGGCACCGAGAGGCCATTGGCGTGGACGATCAGCCAGGCACCAATGATCTTGCAACCATGCGACTTGCCACCGAGTTGTACCGCATCGTTGTCGAAAAGTTTCCCGACATGGAAGCGATGGAGTTTCCGATGATCGCTCGGCAGGATTGGCCGACCGAATACAAGGTTTCCTACTACCTAGCCGAACTTCTTTGGAAGATGGAGGACTGGGGTCAGTGCGGACCCGCATTTGATCGCGTCGTCGAATTGGATCCGGCCGGCGAATATACCTCAGACGCCGCCTATGCGGCGGTGCTCTGTTACAACAATCTCTACCAGCAGCAGTATTCCGGTCGTGAGCGAACGGTTGCAGAGCGTGATGAGGATTCCATGCGTGCCTCTGGCCGGCGATCGCGACCTCGGGCAGCGTCAGAGGAGGGCGCGGTTCGCTTGGCATCGCGAGAGTTCACTCAGCTTGAGCACGGCATGCTCGACGCGTTTCGGCGTTACGTTTGCTTCGTTCCAGACAGTGAAGATTTGCCCACTATAAAGTATCGCCGAGCTCGGATTTTCTATGAAGCAAATCGATTTGAAGAAGCCGCTGTGCTCTTCAAAGACATCGCGTTCAATCATCCCGATAGTGAGCTTTCGGTATACGCCGCCAACCTCTATTTGGATTCGTTGAATGTACTTGGTAGCCAGGTTGAGGAGCCCCGAACTCAATGCATCCTCGAAATCGGCGACTCCATCGATCCGCTTTGGGGCAATTATTGCGACTCTGAGATCGCGTACGATGAACACGTCGAACTTTGCGAAGTCCTAGAGCAGCTTCGCTGCGATGTCCTCAGAAAAGAAGCGGAGGCCTACGAAGCCAATGAAGAGTTTAAGGAGGCTGCCTCAACCTACGTACGCATTTTTCGTCAGTTTGGCGAATGTGGTCGTCTAGACGAAGTGCTCTACAACGCGGCGATAAACTTTGAGGCTGCTCGACTTTTGGGTCGGGCGATCCAAGTGCGCCGAGTGCTGGTCGATCGTTTTCCAGAAAGCGAGTGGGCCAAGCGCGCGATCTACCTCATCGGAGCAAACTTTCATGCGCTGGCTGACTATGAACGAGCCGCTCAGTACTATGAGCAATTTGCTGAACGCTTTCCCGGCGAACAGGGATCGGAATGCACCGATGAAGAGCGAAGTGCTGGGACCTGTGCGGTGGCTCAGGATGCGCTTCAAAATGCGCTGTTTTTCCGTATGGGATTGGGCGCCGATCACCGAGAGCAAGCAGTCGCTGACGCGGAGCTCTTCACGCGCAACTACGGAAGGCGGATGCCCCGCGAGACCTCACAGGTGCAGTTCTCCATCGGCACGCTTTACGAACGAGAGCAGAACTGGAGACAGGTCGTACGTCACTATGAGAACTACCTGAGGCGGTACAGGCGCACGGCGTTGCCGCACCAAATCATTCGGGCCTATGTTATGGTCGGCAAAGCGCACTGGAAGCAGGAGGATTTCCGCCTGGCGCGCGTTCCGTTTGAGGATGCGGTTCGAGCGTGGCGCGGAGGGGCCGCTGAAGCCATCGCCCAGGTTGCGGACGGCGACGTGGCCCGGTCTCGCTACCTGCTCGAGGCGCGAGACGCGACGTCGGAGGCGCTGTTTCATCTCGCGGAGTACCGATATCAGCGTTTTAAGCAGATCGAGTTTCCCAGTTTTCGTGGGGCTAGGTCTCTTGAAGGCGTCAATCGGTGGGCGCAAAACGACTTCGTGCGTTGGGTGCAGTCCAAAACCCAAGCGCTCCAGGAAGCAGAACAGGAATACAACAAGATCGCCGAACTTGAGGTGCCTTCCAGGATGATCGCCGCCGCTGCGCGCATCGGCGAGATGTATCGCTCATTTGTTGATGAGTTCCGCGATGCGCCAATCCCTCGCGAAATCGAAAACGATCCTGAGCTTCGAGACATTTACTACGGGGCTCTGGATGAACGGTCCGAGCCGCTGGTGCGACAGGCTGTCGATAAGTTCGAGTTCTGCATCAGAACCTCCACCAATGTGCGCTGGTTCAGTCGTTTCTCCCGCCAATGTGAGCAGGAGTTGAATCGGCTCGAACCACGTGAGTATCCTTTGGCGGCCGAGCTCAGAGCGCTTCCTGGGTTTACGCGACAGACGCCGGCGCAGCCTCGCGATGTCGAAATCGTCGAAGAAGAGGCTGAAGAGTTTACGCAAGAGGGAGGTGCGTCTTGACCGCCAGGATCATGGGGTGTCGGACTGAGTGGACAGGACCGCTGTTCGTTTGGAGGGTCGCGCTGACGATCCAGATCGTGTGGATCTCGGGTTGTGGCGGTACGACTCAGGTCCCGCCAGTACAGGCGACACGTGATCCCGCAGTGGTTTCCAACGTCGAAGTGAACGAAGAGGCGATGAATCAATGGAACACTGCGAATGATGCTTTTGCTCGGGAAGCAGCAGCGGGTTGGGGACGTGCAAATTGTCAGCAGGTAGACAGGCTTTACGAAGAGGCGAATGCCGCTCAGGGGCATGCTTTTACGGAGTCGATATACATGCGCGGGGTTGTCGCCAGAGAGTGTGGTGATATCGGCTCAGCAACGTCGTTTTTTTTGAAGGCGTTGGAAGTAAACTCCGGTTTTTGCAAGGCCCGCGCAGCGATTGGGCTCATACGGTTGGATGAAGGAGATGAGGTTGAAGCGCTAAGTGCGTTCAACAAGGCTCTTGAAGACGATCCTCGCTGTACAGAAGCCTATCTTAACCGCTCGATTGTCAGCTGGCGTCGTGGGGCACCCGCTCAAGAAGTATTGAACGATATTCGCCGCGCACTGGCGATCGAATCGGATTTTCTGCCGGCCTTCAATCAAATGGCTCTGCTTTATTTCCGAATGGCGCGAGATGAAGGTGATGACCGTAGACTTGACCTCGCTGAAGTCGTGTGCCGGCAGGCGCAGCTCCTCGATCGCGACTATGCCCCAATCTACAATACTTGGGGTCTCATCAAGATCGAACGAAACGACGTTATCGAAGCGCTACGCATGTTTGAGCGTGCCAAACAACTAGATAACGATATGTTTGAGGCCTTTATGAACTTCGGCCAGATGACCCTGAGCTTTCGCGGTTACGCAGACGCTCGCCAGTCCTTCGCTCGCGCCGTGGAACTAGAGCCGGAAAGCTATGACGCGATCATTGGTCTTGGCGCGGCGTATCGTGGTGAACGCAACTACCAAGATGCCCAGCGCCAGTATGAAAGAGCGATTGAGCTAGACGCGAGCCGTCCGGAGGCCTACTTCAATCTAGGGCTTCTCTGGCAAGACTACATGTCAGGCTCGATCGAAGACTTGAACCGCGCCACGGACTTTTACGAGCAGTTTTTGGCTAAGTCCCAAGGCCAAGACTCTTTTGCGTCCGCGGTGGAGGCCGTGAACCGCAACTGCACGCAAGCACGGGGCCGACGTCGGTCTTCAGACTGTCGTCCCGGACGTCTACAGCTAATCCAGGACACGGTCAGTGTTCTCGAAGAGGTCCAAGCGCTGCAGCGCGAGGCGGAAGGACTGCAGAGCGAAGTAGACCAGTAGGCTCTGCTGCGAATCTCGAACAACCGACGTCCGTGGTCCTACATTGACCAAGATGGCATTCGTCAGGTAGATTACGGTGGCTCTATCAGGAGGTAGTGAATGCGCGTGGCTTCTATTTCTTTTGTTTGTGCGCTCTTCGTGATGTCCGGATTTGTGCCGACTGCGTACACACAAGAGGAAGAAGAAGAAAACGCGACGACCTACGACTTTGAGGATGATTTGGTCACCGGAGATCTCGTTCGACCCGATGGCGAACTGCTCAACGTACGCAGACGAGGGCGTCGCTCGTCCTTGATTCGCATTCGAGAGCATTTTGTTCCCGAGATGCTGAAATCGGTTGAAGGGCTTTGAGTCAAAGCGTCTGAAATCACCATGAACACCTGATAGGAGGCGTTGGTGACGCAGTCTGAAAATAAAGTGCCTATGATCTTTCACGTCTATCAGGGGAACGAGAAAGTTCGTACGGAGCAACTTGCCCAAGACATCATCAAAGTGGGTAAGCTCTCCTCGAGTCACCTTCGTATTGTCGACGACAACGTGTCTCGCATGCATGCCGTCATCGAGGTTACGGGTCCCGATGAGATCTTCATCATCGATCTCGGCTCGGCTTCGGGCACTATCGTCAACGGGAAAAAAGTTAATAAGTCCCGACTGCAGTTTGGAGACGAGCTTCAATTTGGTGATACGAGGGTCGTATTGGAGCGTTCGGACCGAAACCACGAAACCTCGGCGACCTCATCGGCAGCATCTCCACCGATTTCGGCTCCTCCAGGCGCAGTGCCGGGCCCGTTCGGGAAAGCACCGAACCCTTTTGGGTCGGCATCGTCAGCGGCTAGTCCTTTTGTAGCGCCCAATCCGTACGGAGCCGTCAAAGCGTCAGAGCCAGCGGGGACACCATCCGAGCAAGATGTCCGTGAAGATGTTCAGTTTGGTGTCGTTGCCTCCGGTCCGACTGTCGCATCGAACGAAGTTGAGGATCCACAAGACGCAGTCGAAGTGGTGATTCTCTGGGGAGACGTGAACGTGCTTCACGTGGCTCATTTGTCTCCACCAAGAGCGTTTTACATCGGTGAACCCTCAAAAGGCGCGTCCACGGATTACCTGGTCGGGGCTGAAGTGCTTGGAGCACCTCGGATTCCCGTCGTGCTTGCGGATTCAAAGACCTCGAGCGTCGTGATCCCGCCTGGAGCGACAGGTGAGGTGGTGCTGGAAGACGGTCAGTCGATGACCTTCGAGGAACTCGATGCCGCAGGCAAGCTGGAGTCCTGTGCCGAGCTTCCCTCGGGAACGCAGTATGCGATTCCTCCAGACGCGACGTGCAAGATCAAGTTCAGCGGCTTCACCTTCCTCGTCAAGCAGGTGAATGCGGGCAAGAAAGTAGGGGTCGGTGCCATCCACCTTTTCTCCGCTGCTGCCCTTGCTCCGCTGCTGTACATCTTGGGTTCGATCGGGTTGAGCGGACTGCTTCTTACCTTGATGTACTTTTCTCCGCCAACTTCGTCTTCGCTTTCGCTGGACTTACTCAATGCCGACTCACGGTTGGTCAAGTATTTGATGGAGCCGCCAGAGGCGGTTGAGGACGAGGAGCCTGATTGGCTCGACAACGATCAAAATGAAAATACGGGAGGGAAAGGAAAGCGACATAAAGGTGACGAAGGGCAGATGGGAGAGAAGACCGCCAAGAAAACCAACAACCGTTTTGCGGTTGAGGGGCCTGCCGACAACGACGATCCTCACTTGGCGCGAGAGCAGGCACGAGAGCAGGCACGAAACGCGGGCATACTCGGCACGCTTGCGTCGATGACGGGAGCTTGGAACTCGCCTACTTCCCCCTTCGGTCGAGATACGGCGCTCGGCAATGACCCCATGAGCGCGATGGGTGCGCTGATGGGAGACCAAATCGGGGAGAATTTCGGTTTTGGCGGCCTTGGCCTTCGGGGCACAGGTCGCGGCGGTGGTGGTACCGGAGAGGGCACGATCGGACTTGGCAACGTGGGCACGATCGGGCACGGCGCCGGCGGTGGAGCAGGCAGCGGTTACGGTCGCGCTGCGGGCGGTTTCGCGGGGAGACAGGCTCGGGTGCCGCGCATTCGCTCTGGTACAGCAGAAGTTCGCGGTTCGCTATCGCGTGAGGTGATCCGCCGGGTGATCCAGCGCCATCTCAACGAGGTTCGCTTCTGCTACGAGCAAGAGCTCAACGCGAGACCCGACCTAGAGGGACGCGTCACGGTCACTTTCATCATCGCACCAACCGGGGGTGTTCAGACAGCAGTTGTGAACAACAGCCAGCTCGGAAGCGCTCGGGTTGAAGGATGTATCGCTAACGCCGTTCGAAGATGGACGTTTCCTGCTCCTGAAGGAGGCGGCATCGTTCGGGTCAACTATCCGTTCATGCTAACTTCGGCGGGAGGATAGGCTTGCTGCTCAATAATAGAGAGTGCTCGGGTCGGATGACGCTATGTTTTGCGAGGTTGTAGTATCGGGCCGCACAAGGATATTATGGCCAGCAGTTTGGTTCATGATTGTTCGGGAATATGCTTCGAGGAGACTACGATGAGACCATGTTCGATGTCGGTCGTAGCTGCACTGGGGTGCTTGCTTTTGCTGGGTGGAGATTGCTCGCGAGCTAGGGTCGAGTCGATGGACCACATGAATCAAGGTGTGGCCTATGCACAGCAGAAGCGTTTCATAGAAGCTATAAAGGCACTGCAGCAGTCCACGGTGGTCGACCCCACAAACGATCAGGCCTTTTACAACCTGGCGATCGTACATATCGAGATGCAGCAATTCGAGCGGGCTCGAGAGGCGCTTCAGTCTGCGATCAATGGTGATCCGCGGGTCGCTGGCTACTATGAAAAATTGGGCACAGTGGCTATGGAGCTTGAGGACTGGGACAGCGCACGATCGGCGTTTGAACAGGCGATCGTTATCGAACCCGAGCTGTTTAAGGCGTACTACAAGCTCGCTCAGGTTTTGGAGCAAGCAGACGAGCCGCAGCAAGCACTTCATCAATATACCGAGGCCATTCAGCGAGGCCCCCGTTTCATCGAAGCCTATGTGTCTCTCGGAAGGCTCTACTACGATCTAGGCTTTTACTCAGAATCTGCTCAGGTGTTGCTTGGTGGTTTGCGTGTAGTACTGCCCGGAACTGACGAGAAAGCGGATCTGCACCATATGCTGGGCGCGGTGTATCAGGAGCAGGACAGATACGATAGCGCCATCGAAGAGTTTCGCAGCGCACTGGAGCTTTCTCCAGGTATGCGAGATGCTTTATTTTCGCTTGGCTGGGCGCACTCGCTCAAGGGAAACCGAGAGGATGCAAGGCACTACCTCAGCAAATTTGTGGATCTGGCCGGGGCGGATGCGCCTCAGCACTATCTGAAGGCGGCGCGTGATCGGATAGCGGAGCTAGAGCAGTTGTAGTTCGGCCTCGTGATGAAGCGATTTGAGCATTGAGTGGAGCAGAGCAGATGTCGGCGTCGGAATCGGCCAGGGAGGGTTCGAGTTCTTTCGAGGGAGCATCGTTTTACCACCCCACTCCCCTGTCTCTTCAGACCGAAGCTAGATGGATCGGTTTGGTTGAGCAATGGTCCAGCAGGCTCGGCTTCCGACCCCTCAGGATCAGACGCGCTAGCATTCACAGTGGTTGTCTTAGTAACCTTCAATTGAATACCCCGTGGTTCGGGTCGAAGCGCCAAGTAACTTAATTGGAGCTCGGTTCGGTAGATCGCGGGCAAGCATCGCATGAGCCAGGGAGGCGCCGTGTCTGAGGAAGACCTGTCCGAGCCGAATGAGATCGAAACCGTGGAGGAAGACGCGGATGCTGCGCCCGGAGATGTGGAGAGTGAGGTGCCACGAGAATTAACCGACGCCGACAGGGCGAAACTCTCTGAACTCGATGAAGAGATCGCGAAATTCGAGGGACAGAAGCGTTGGTCCGACGTCGTCCGACGCGTTCTTGCCAAGGTCGACATCGTTGTCGACCAGGCAGAGCAGGTAGCGCTTCTTCGCCAGGCCGGAATGCTTTATCTCGAGCGTTCCAGCAACCAAGCAGAAGCCATCAAATGTTTTGAGCGTCTGCTGAAACTGGAACCTCGAAATACGGGAGCGCTCACTCGGCTCGAGCAGATGTATGAAAAGCGTCGGGACTGGGAAAAATTAGTTCGAGTAAGACAACAGGCCGCAGAATTGATGGACGAATTAGATCGTCCCCTGGTGTATCTCGAGATCGCAAAACTAGCGTCCCAGCGGCTTCGTAAGCCTCAAGTGTGTATCGATCTTTGGCAGCAGGTTCTCGGGGTGGATCCCGACAACCCGGAGGCATTAGAGGAGCTTTCTACGCTCTACGAACGATCGAGAGAGTGGGAACCGCTGGCCAAAGTGCTCGAGCAGATCAGCCAGGGTGAGCGTAACGAGGCCACGCTAAAACAACAGCTCCAGAAGTTGGGGACGATCTATGCCGACAAAATCGGAGACGATTCGGCAGCGGTGCATGCGTTTCAAAGGCTTCTCGAGCTGGACCCCGAAGATCGTAGAGCACAAGAACAACTTAAGCGCCGCTTTGTCGCCCTGCGCGCTTGGGATCAGCTCGAAGCATTTTACGCTCAGAGCGACAAATGGGACGAACTGATCCGGATCTTCGAGCGGGAGGCCGAGGGAACCGAGATCGAGTCTTCCGACCGAATCGCCCTCTTGTTTCGAGCTGCGAAGCTCTGGCAGGAGAACAAAGAGAAGCCTGAGCGGGCAGCTCGGGCCTATGAAAAGGTTTTGGCTATCGACCCCAGCAATCTGAAGGCGGCCGAAGCACTCTCTCCGATCTACGAAAAATCGAGCGATGCGAAGAAGCTCGTTGCCGTGTACGAGGTTCGCCTCCAGCACTTCGAGGATTCGTACGATGCAGTCCCGTTGCTTCGGGAGACGGCCATGCTTTACGAGGAGCGTCTACGTGACTTGCCCACCGCGTTCGAAAAGCACCTGCAAGCCTTTGCCGCCCAGCCCTATCAAGAGTCGGTTCGCGAAGACGTCGAACGTGTAGCCAATGAGATCGACGGCGGATGGGAACGGCTCACAGAGGCGTATCGCAGCGCGATTCAAGATTCGGTAAAGCCGGATCATCAGATCGAATTGCGCATGAGTTTTGGTGCGGTGCTTCGTCGCGTCGGGCGGATCGAAGAATCTATCGAGCAGTTTCGCGCTGTATACGCTTCGAACGATGGTCACCAGAGGGCTATCCATGCCCTCGGTGAGCTCTACCGACAGACAGGGCAATATCGTGAGCTCATGGAGATTTACGAGCGTCGCATGGAGCTCGAGGTGGATCTTGAGGTTCAGCGAGATATCGCTTATTCACGTGCGTCTCTGCTCCACAGGGAACTGTCGGATCCCGCCGCTGCGATTCGTTCATACAGCGAGATTCTAGAAAAATACGGTAACGGGGAGGCCGATGCCTTTCGTGCGTTGGACGAACTGTATTTTTCGCAGGAAATGTGGCCAGAGCTTGCATCGATCTTAGCACGCCGGATCGAGCTCGGTCCCGAAAGCCATGAGGAACTCGCAGCTCTGAACTTTCGTCTCGGTCGGACACTGCAGGAACATCTCGATGAAAAGGCTCGTGCGATCGAATTGTTCCGGCAAGTTCTGACCCTCATGCCGGAGCATGATGGAGCGCGTGAATCGCTGGAGTCTCTGCTCGGAGATGCCGAAGTCGGGGTGGATGCGGCGATGATTTTGGAGCCGCACTATGAGTCTCGAGAAGACTATCAGAGTCTCATTGGAGCGATTCGTGTACTTCATGGCGGCAGCGATCGAGCAGAGGAGCGACTCGGCTACCTGACAAAAATAGGGGATATCTACGCCAACTTTTTGCATGATACGAGTAAAGCTTTCGATGCATTCGCCGAAGCGGTTCGTGAGATGCCCGAGAGTGAAGAGACTCTGTCGCGTCTTGAGGTTTTTGCTCTTGAGCAAGATCGGTTTCGTGAACTGGTCGAGCTAGTCGGTGCTTTGGCAGCAGCAGTGGACGATCCCGTTCTCTCTCGTTCGCTCTGGACTCGAGCGGCTCGAATGTACGAAGAACAGCTCGATGAATTGGATGGAGCGGTTGTCTGCTACGGGAAATGTCTTGATTTAGATCCAGGTGACATCGAGGTTCTTCATGCACTTGAAGTGCTCTATCGGCGCACGGAGCGATGGGCCCATCTCGTCTCCGTTTTGCATCGAAGGGCGGAAGTCTCGAGTGACGTCGTTGAGCAAGAAGAGCTCTTGTCTCAGATCGCCGTCATTCACGACCAGTCTCTCCAGGATCCTTCGTCCGCAATCACGACGTTCAAGCACATTTTAGAACTCGACCCTACCAGCGCTCGAGCTCTTAGCGCGCTTGATGATCTTTACGCGCGACAGGAAATGTGGGCGGAGCTGGCGGACAATGTTGACCGTCAGCTGGAGCTGGCGACGGACGAGGCACAGAGCACCTCTCTTATGTTGCGTCTTGCGGCGCTGCGCGAAACTCGAATGGGAGCAGCAGATGCCGCGATCGAGATCTACCGTGACGTGCTCGATCGAAATCCCCGCAACCCGGAGGCGCTGGTTGCGCTGGAGCGGCTCATTCAGGACGACCGGTACCAGTCTACGATCACCGAGACGCTCGAACCGATTTACCGAGATGCCAACGAATTTGAGAAGTTGATCGGTGTTTGTGAAATACAGGCACAACACGCCAGCTCTCCAGACCGTAAGGTCGAACTGCTACACCAGATTAGCGAGCTTCACGAGGTGGCTCTTGATGATCCTGCGGCAGCGTTTGACGCAATGTCTCGTGCGTTCCTGGAGGATCCGGCAAATCCCTCTACCCAAGATGACCTCGAGCGGTTGGTGCTTCTCACTGGAGACGCGGAGGCGCATGCGCTGATCTATGAATCTCGAGTGAGTTCGGTGGAAGAACCGACGCTCGCGGCGCAGCTCTACGTCAAGGCGGCTCACATAAGAGAGGAGCAACTGGGTGACGTGCCTCGTGCGGTGGCCCACTACAAACGAGTCTTTGAGTACGACGACCAGCATTTGGAAGCCGCAACTGCCCTGGAACGCCTGTATCAACTCTCGGAACAGTACGATGAGCTGGCCGGCATCTACCTGAAGAAGTCGGGGATGCTTACCTCGATTGAAGATCAGAAGGTGCATCTCTTTCAGGCTGGCGCGATTTACGAGGAGATACTGGAGCTTCCTCTTGAGGCGATTCGTGTATATGACCGAGTTCTCGAGATCGATCCGGAAGATTTACCGGCACTAGATAAGCTTATCGAGCTCTACTTGAGACTTGAGAACTGGGAACAGCTTCTCGGCGTATATACCCGTAAGGCCGAAATCGTCGTCGATGCGGAGGATAAAAAGCGTCTTTACGTCGAGGTGGGCGCTGTTTACGAGCGGGAAGTTGGAAATACCGATAAGGCGATCGATACCTACCAGCGAATTCTTGAAATCGATCCCGACGATCTAACCGCGATTGGCCGGCTTGATGCACTCTATCAAGCTACCGAGAACTGGCAGGAGCTGCTCAGCGTGCTGGAGCGCGAAGCCGATCTCGCTGTCGAGCCTATCGAGGTGATCAGCTACCGATATCGGATTGCTGAGCTTTGGCATCATCGCCTTGATGACTCTCTCCGAGCAGTCGATATTTATCAGGATATTCTCGAGGTGATTCCGGAGCACGAACCGACGCTCGCGGCGTTAGAGCTGATGATCTCGAGCGGAACGGAAGCCGTAGCCGCGGCGGGCGTACTCGAATCTGTCTATCGGCAACTCAGTGCGTGGTCGCAGCTTATCGCAATCCTTGAAGTGCAAGTTCGTCACGAAGAGGAATCGCTGCGCAAAGTACAGCTGCTTCATCAAGTGGCAAGTCTCTACGAACTCGAGTTGCACCAAAGCGCGGAAGCCTTTGATGCTTTTGCGCGAGCACTTCCTTTAGACAGCACGGACGACCACACTCTCTCTTCCATCGAGCGTTTTGCAGAGCAGCACGAGAATTGGTCCGACTTGGTAAGGCTGTATGACTTGGAAGTGGAAAGGAATAGGGAAGACGCTCCAGATCGAGTTGTCGATTTAGCGCTTCGAGCCGCGAAGATCTCGGAGGTGCGGCTCGGAGACACGGATGCGGCCATCACACGATATCGGATCGTGATCGACGTAGATCCAGCTCATATCCAGGCTATTGAGGCTCTCGATCGTCTCTACGAAGCGACGCAACAATGGGCTGAGCTCGCAGAAATACTCGATAAAGAGCTCACGGTTGCCGCGACCCCCGATGAAGTGCTGCAGTTTCAGTTTCGCCTTGGTCAAGTGCAGCAGCATCACTTGGGGAATATATCTGGGGCTATCGAACAATATCGGGATATTTTAGCCGCTGCCCCTGAGCATCAGCCCGCGCTCAACGCGCTGGAGCTTCTGTTTGCGAATGGTCAAGAGTCTCTGGTGGTCGGTGAGATTCTTGAGCCTCTGTATCGAATGACCGAGCAATGGGATCGTCTGCTCGTAGTCCATGAAGCGCTCCTCGATCATCAAAACGATCTGAATGAACGCATCTCAATGATGCACCGAATGGCGGAGATAGCGGAACACAAGGCCCACGATCAGGCCCAGGCGTTCCTCTGGATGCAGCGTGCACTGCTCGAAGATCCTACCCACGATCATTCGCAAATGGAGGTGGAACGGCTCGCTCAGCTGCTTGATGGTTGGAGCCAGTTGAGCAGTACGTATGCAGATGTCGTTATCGATGACTCGAACTCCGAAGTGCGGTCCACGATGGGTCGCCGTCTTGCGCGTGTTTACGAGGAAGAGCTCGGAGACGTAGCCCGGGCGGAAGAGACGTACCGCTTTGTGCTTTCTGTAGATAGTCTTGATTCCGATGCTTTATCGGCGCTTGATCGCATCTACACCGAGCATGGTGCCTACGTTGTACTCACCGAGGTCTTAAAGCGTCGAATCGATGCTACCGATGATCCGGACGATAAGGTTGAGTTGAGTTTTCGACTGGGAACGCTTCTCGACCAAGAATTGAACCACACTCAGGAAGCGATCTCCGTATTCCGTAGGCTGCTGGACCAACTGAATCCGGATCATACGGAGTCGATCCGAGCGTTGCAGGAAATATACACTCACCAGGCAGATTGGCCTAGCCTGTATCAGGCGTTTGAGAAGGAGCTTGACGTCGTCTTTGGTGATCAGGCTCAGTCACAGATCGTCGGTCGTATGGCACGGCTTGCGGCGGAGAAGTTGGGCGATGCGTCCCGAGGCGTTGAGCTATGGAAGCGAGTTCTCGATTTGCGAGGCGAAGATCCTGAAGCACTCAACGCACTCGGGGATATTTACGCAAGTCAAGAGAACTGGCGTGACGCTGTCGACATGCTCGAGCGAGAAGTCAATGTCGTCGATGATGACTCATTGCGTGTGTCCATTTACGAGGATCTTGGTTGCATTTGGTATGAAAAGCTAAATAGAGATCGTAATGCTCTAGAAAGTTGGGAGCGTGTACTCGATATCGACCCTACCAACACGACAGCTCTCTTTCGAGTCGCTGATATTTTTCGAAATGGAAAACAGCATCATGAAGTCGTCGACACACTTCACCGTATTATCGATGTCGGAGCCGCACTGCTTGGGGATTCAGAGCTCGAAGGCGTGTATACGCAGCTCGCTCAGCTCTACTTTCATGAGCTGAAGCAGCCTACAGACGCGATAGACGCGTACCGACACGCGCTTGATATCAATCCAACCAACTTCGAGACGATCGACTCCATAGAATATATTCACCGAGAGGAATCCCAATGGGTGGAGGCTATTGAGATCATGGAGCTCAGGGTCTCTGTTCAGGAAGAGCTAGAGGACAAGATCAGGGGGCTATTGGGAATAGCCCAGATGTGGGCCGAGAAGGTTGGCAACGAAGACGGTGGCACAAGTGCATTTGCCCGGGTGCTAGAGCACAACCCTTCGCATCAGGTCGCCTTTGAGCGTTTGGAAGCTTTGCATGTTGCAGCCTCGCGCTGGGCAGACTTAATCGAACTTTACGTGGGCCGTGTGGAGTCCACAGATGATGTGCGAGAAAGTGTTGTCCTGCTGCGGCGGATTGCCAAGGTTCATGAGACGGAGCTTGAGGACTTGAACGAAGCCTTCGATGCACTCGCGCTTGCTTGGCAGTTGGATTACGAGGACGAGCAAACCTCCATAGAGCTTGAGAGGGTTACCGCGGCGGGAAACCGATGGAATGATCTACTGACTACCGCAAACCAGGCGCTAAAGGACGTTGCCGAGCCTACATTACAAATTGCCATCTGCCTGAATTGCGCGAAGTGGTACGGCCAAGAGCTAAATCATCCTGAATACGCGATTCCTTACTACCAACAAATACTGACTCTTGACGCCGGCAATGTTCCCGCCATGAGGCAAATGGCGGAGCTATACCGTACGACGCAGCAGTGGGAGACCTTGGGTCAGGTGTTGGCGCGTCTTGTCGACATCACGGACGATCCTGCAGTGCGTGCCGATACCTACGTACAAATGGGTGATCTTTGCGGTAAGCGACTTGCTCAACCAGATCAAGCAAGGGCCTACTATCAGCGAGCGCTCGAGACTGAACCTAGCAGTCTTGGCGCAATGGAAGCACTGGAGAGTATCTATCTGGAAGCGGGAGAATGGCATGCTCTGCTCAAGGTACAGAAGCAGAAAGCGAGCGTTCTCACGGATCCAAATGAACTCCAGACAGCGAGGTTGCGCGTTGCTGAAACATATGAAGACAGGCTTCAAGACGTAGAGTCGGCGATCGCCGAGTATCGCCTGGTTCTTGAGGAGGATAATCTGAATATTTCCTCCATGAAGGGCTTGGAGCGTCTGTATGCGCGAGCAGAGCTATGGCAGGAACTGCTTGGGATTCTCGAGCTGCAGTACGACGTGGTCACGACGGAAAAAGAGCGCATACACATACTCGCTCGCGTTGCCTCGATGTACGAAGAGCAGTTCGTTAAGCCCGATAAAGCTGCGGAGCGATTAGAACAGATTCTGGATATCGACCCTATTCAGACCGAGGCGCTCCATGGACTGGCGCGACTCTATCGCAATGTGCGGCGATGGGATGACCTGATTCAGACGTATGAGCGGCATATTTCGGTCACCTCGGATCGTGAAGAAAAGATTCGCATCTTTAGATCCGTAGGCGATGTCTACGCTACAGAACTAGAGGACCTGGATCGCGCTATCGATTCCTACTTGAACGTTATCTCCATCGACGATAGCGACATTGAGGCCCTGGATGCGCTTACGCGTCTCTACGAGAAGCGGGGTGACTATCCGAGTGCCCTCGAGATGATGGAGCAGTTGGCTCACTTGCTCGGCGACCCGGAGCAGCAGGTAGACCTGAGGTTCCGCATGGGACGGATTCAGGACGAGCATCTGGGAGACCGACACGCCGCGCTTGAGTATTATCAAGGGGCTATCGATATCGACCCTGGTCATTTGCCGTCGTTGGAACTGATGCGAAGTATCCATATCGACTCGGGTGACTGGTTGGCTGCTGCACGCAGCTTGCAGCAGGAGGCTGAATATCAGGAAAATCCGCGAATCGTCGCGCGTCTTCTGGTGCAGTTAGGGCAACTCTTTCAGGAACGTTTGGATGAGCCGGCTCAGGCACTTCAGGTCTTTGAGCAGGCTTTTGAAAAAGATCCTGATAACGAAGACGCTGCGCTTCCCCTGGCAGAGGAGTACTTTGCACAGGAGCGTTTCGCGCACGCATTCCCCTTACTGGACTTGTTGGTGAAGTTATCCAGCAAGCGCGATGCAGCGGATCAACACCGGTTGGCTTTTATGCTTGGAGAGACGGCTTCCAGACTCGATGCCGATGAAGATGCGATCAAAGCATATACAAAGGCGTTTCAAGTCGACTCGACGCACTTGCCGTCACTCATCGGTCTTGCGTCTGCATACTATCGAATAGCGGACTGGGATAACGCCTTTAAGTTTTTTCAAATGCTGCTGGTACATCATCGTGACTATCTCGATAAGGAACAAATCACTGAGATTTTTTGCCGACTCGGCATGATCAAGCGTGAGCAAGGAGAACGTCGTAAAGCTCTAAATATGTTTGACAAAGCTTTAGAAGAAGATGCCTTTCATCGTCCTACTCTTGAAGCGGTTATCGATCTCTACGAAACCGACCAAGAGTGGGAACAGGTGATCCACTTCAAAAAGCAGCTGCTCGTGATCGCTCATGAAGAGGACGAGCGTTCTTTGCTTCTTGAGGAAATCGGAGACCTCTGGAAGGAAAAGCTAGGTAACAACCAAAAGTCCATCGAAGCCTGGTCCGAAGCCTCTACTTCGAAGCCAGACGATCATCGGATTCTCCACAAGCTTCTCGTTGGATATCAGGAGACGCGTCAGTGGCAGAAAGCCATCGATGCCATTGAGCACATTAGCGAACTAGATAGTCGGCCCACTGCGAAAGCAAAATATGCTTATACAGTAGCTGTCATTTATCGGGATGAGTTGAAAGATGCCGACAGTGCAATTGCAAAGCTCAATGAGTCTCTCGATCTAGACCATAGTCAGCTCAAGGCATTTGAGGCTATCAATAAGATCCTGAACCAGACAAAGGACTGGAAGCAACTAGAACGGGCCTTTCGTAAGATGCTGCATCGCATCTTGGGGAAGGGTGATACAGACCTCGAGTTTAACCTCTGGCATAACCTAGGTATTATCTACCGCGATCGCCAACGTGACTACGAAGCTGCCGCAGAGGCTTTTCGTATGGCGAGTGCCAATAAACCCGAAGACCCAACCGAACATCAAATACTGGCTGAGCTTTATAGTATTGTCGATGGCGCGACAGATAAGGCAATTGCGGAGCATCAATGGCTACTTCGACAAGACCCCCATCGGGTAGAGAGCTATCAAGCACTGTACAAACTCTATTTTGATGCGCGCGCTTACGATAAAGCTTGGTGTCTTGCTTCTACTCTCTCTTTCCTAAAGAAGGCAGACGCTGAGCAGCAGCAGTTCTGCTCACAATACAAGCAAGGGGGAATGATTCGACCGAACAATCGAGTCGACAATACCACATGGCTCAAGGACCTTTTTCATCCGCAGGAGGATCTTTTTGTTTCCAAAATGATGGAGGCGCTTGCGCCTGCGGTGCATGCAGCGAAAATGTCAAACGACAAGGCCTTACGGCTTCACAAAAAGTTTCTCCACGATCCAGCCTCTTCGACAGTAACGTTTGCAAGAACTTTTGGCTTTGTAAGTCAAGTCCTGAACGTGCCCATCGTTCCGCGTCTTTATCTGCAAAGCGAAGCTCAAGGCGGGCTGATGCACGTTCCGGGGAGTTCACCCCCCGCAATCGTTTGCGGTGCTACTTTGCTTCAAGGGTTTAGTCCTCAGGATTTGGCTTTCATTATCGGTCGCTATCTCGCTTACTACCGCCCCGAGCACTTTATCCGCACGATGATCACCAGCCATACCGAGCTTCGAATGATCCTTCTGGCCGGACTGGCCCTGGCTGGAGTGGGACCTCAAGATCCAGCGGTAATGCAGACCGCTGCTCAGCTTCAGAGCAAACTGCAGCAGACTCAGGTTGACGCCGTCCGAGGTGTAGCGCGCAAGTTCGTAGATGCGGGTGCACACACCGACATCAAGGCTTGGATGCAGCACGTAGAGTTGACCGCTATTCGTGCAGGCTTTGTGGTATGCGGCGACCTCGAAGTCGCGAGTCGCGTAATTCGTCAGCTGCCTCCAGAGGGTTCTATCGATTTGCCTCCCAATGAGAAAACAAAAGACCTGGTACTCTTCAGTGTTTCAGAGAACTACTTCAGTCTGCGTGAAAAGCTTGGTATCCAGATTCAAGTCTAAATGACGATGCACTCGTTCCGAGAAGACTTATTCCAAGCTGCCTTGCGCTCCTTCGAGAAGACTGCAGTGCCGTACCCGGTTAGGCTTCGAAAGCCGTCGCGCTGACCCCCACAGGTTTAAAAAGCAACTCAGGCAAGAGAGAATGCTTTAGGGATTCTCAGTTGCGGAGAAATCTAGAGGAGTACGAGGAAATGAGGTCAAGGCTTCTCGAGGGATGAGCCGCCGGACGAGGGCATCTTCGATAAGAAAGAATATTTCGACTGCCTGGCCCGGGGGGCCTTCTAGCGCCTCGATCGCCATTTCTAGATCTGTGACTTCCCACCCGTCTATGTAGGCGATCTCTGTCCCCGGCCGAATGCCCTGCGCCTGAGCGCTGGATCCCGGGGCTATTTCGGTGACAACGATGGTTCCATTACGGTAACCAAGTTTGAAAGGAACGCCGTAGTGGATGGATTCTGTGTGGCCTGCTGCTGAATCTGCGTACGCACGAAATGCAAGGTCGATCCGTACTTCTTCGTCTGCATGCACTTGAACTGTTTCGGAAAGAGTGGCTCCCAGTGCATCGTGGATCGCGAAAACCCTATGCGTCCCTTGCCTTATACGCAGTAAACGGAAATCCCCGCGTACGTTTGATTTCACTGGAGGAATCCCCTCCACAATAACGGTCGCGTCTGAAACCCGTTGCCCATTTCGGTCCGTGACCGTTCCACGGATACGTCCGGCAGGGCTTAAGTAGATGGGTTCGATCTCTTTGGATTCCAAATCATTGGAGCTTAAGCGGACTGGTCGCTGCTCGCCTAAGAACGAGTCGTGTTGAACCTCGAGAGTAAACTCCCCGATACTGAGACGAGAAAAATAGAATCTGCCTCCCTCGTCGCTTTCGGTACTACGCAGTAGGGTTTTGCCTTTGAGTATCCTGAGGGTGGCATTCGATATAGGTGTCTGAGTCCAAGCGTTTGCGACCGACCCTATGAGTGTTTTCGCGCGTTCCAGTCGAACTTCGAACGGCTCCTCTCCGCGATCCCAGGTCAACTCGGTGACAGCAAACGATGGATGGTTGACTCGGAACACCCAAGGCGGCTCAGGTAAGTTACTGGACTCGAATGTTCCATCTGAACCAGATCTTAGAGTTTTTGTCGGGATGTAGGGCCGACCCTCTGCGCTGACGCGAATGGACGCACCTTCGATCGGATAGCCATGGATATCGAGGATACGACCGTAGGAGACGCTGGAGCTATCGGGTACGATCAGCTCGATCTCATGAGAAACTCCGGCTTCGACAACCACCGATACGCGCGCAGCGGAGGAGCTGAAAGGCATCGCAGTGATCCAGATTTTACCCACGATGCCGTCGATACCGAAGGTCCCGTCCTCTTTAGCGGCTAGGGCGCTGGGAGTGCGGTTGTCTAGCGCTTGCCAATGAATTGGCGCTTGGGGTAGCGGATATCCTCGGGCGTCTTTAATGCGACCAACGATATGCCCTGCTCGAGGCATCCGTAGTTCCACGGGTTCGTACATCTGGCCGGATTCCAGAGAAATCGCGTTCGAACGCGTCACAGCGTAGTCTGGATGGTACACTTCAAGTTGCACTGAACCAGCAGGTAAATCTTCGATCATGAAGATGCCTGCATCGTCAGTCTTATGTGATGAAGTACTTCGCGCATCCGTCCCGCGACTCTGAATCGAGTCGGTAATCGGAGGTGTGTTTTGCGCCACAACCCCTAAGTTTGCTGGATTTAGCCAGGTAGGGTGGCCCTCTTGAAGTTGGCGTAGGTTCGATGGAAAGCCTTCCGCTGTCGCACCCTGGTTCACGAAGGCATCCGCCAGAACTACTGCGGTGTTGTCCAAGTGGCGAACATAGATACTCGCGTCGACGATTGGGAAGCCTCGCGTGTCGATAACCCGGCCCCGCACGGCAGCACTTCGCGTCAAATACACCGTAGGACGTGGTTGCCCGGGCGACCAGGCCGCCAAGACTGAGATGCGTCCCGCTGCCTCAACTTGAAAACGAAGGGAGGATGATGGAAGTCCAGCGAGAGAGAACGCGCCATCGCTTCTAGTGCGCGCGGCGCGTGGTACGCCGCCCAAGCCTCGAGGAGTCGCGGTGATCCTTGCGTTTTCAATCGGGTCGTCGGTGGTCGGGTCTCGAACCCAGCCGCTCAGGGTAACGCCCCTCTCCAGGCGAAGTTCTAAAATGCCGTCGCCCTCGTAGGGCACCTGCACCCCTGCGAGAACTTGTGAAATCTCGATGCCTCTTTGTGCGTAAAGCTCGTAGACGCCTGCAGGTACCTGAGGAAACTCGAAATGACCGTCGATGGATTTGATCCGTCTTGGCGGCCAGATTCCGCTTCCAACGACAATCACGTCAGCGTGTGCTGCGGGTGCGCCGTCTGACTGACGAACCATGCCCGAGAGCATTGCTGGACGTTCCAGAGTTAGTGCGACCGACTCCACGGGAGGAGTGACTCGGGCGCACGATGCGACATGAGCCGGGTGGGTCGCGCACAACGTCAGCTCTTGCCTGGGAGCTGCCGGGATAAAGAAGTTACCCTCGGCGTTACTTCTGCAGTTAAGCAACGAGAGCGTTCGACCGTTTTGCCTTACGCTTATCGCCGCCTCTGGGATACCAATTCCCTTGGCGTTTCGTACCTGACCGCCGATGAGAGCTCCCGCGTATAGGGGAATCCTTATCGTTCCTGGAACCTCTGCGCGAATTTGAGTGGGGCCGTGATCGGAATGGATCACCTCCAAGTCCACAGGCCCCTTCACGGTAGCGATACGGAGCTGTCCGTTTTCTCCCGTCTTGGTTTTGGTGCGCCCCACGTGTCCAGGGGTCTTGATGATCACCGTGGCCCTGGACGCCGGATAGCCGTGTCTGTCCACAGCGAGAAGTGTAAGGAATGCCTCTGCGGGATCTGCCGCCTCAGACTTTTCGTCCCGATCCCAAGCGCGCCTGGGTCTAGGATTCATCTGAGAAGTTTCGAGGAAACCGCAAACCCCGAGGAAGACGAGGGTCATGAGTGTTTTGGGAACTGCGCGCTGCATCGGGTACGGCGTTATCGGACCGTTTGCTGGACGCTCCGTGTTTGGCGGCTCGCGACCAATTTTGCTCGTTTGACGATCCTGTCAACTCCGAGGAATCCTGCGACTTTTACCGAGGGACCATGCTCGCCTGGAAAGAACGGCTCAGCGGGTTCAGTGGCGTATCGCGCTCTCTATGCTCGGTCAGGCTTGCAATAGCTCCACGGGGGTCTTGGATCGCCGTTGTATTCGTGAATCTCCCGACATCGCTCTTGCGATGTCCAGCACCAGTGCTAACTAGAGCGAGCTGACCCGGTAGAAAATAAATGGCATACGTTTGCGACATCTGCGGAAAAAGCCGCCAAAAAGCCCATAAAGTTAGTCATTCCAATATCAAGACTCGGAAGTGGCAAAAACCAAACCTTCAAAACGTCCATGCCATGATCGACGGACGCAAGGTGCAGCTGCGTGTATGCACCCGATGCATTCGCTCGGGCAAGGTGATGAAGATCTACCGAGGCAATCGAGCCCATCAAGCATCCACCGCACACGCATAGCGGGCTGTGCGCCGCCCAAACCTGCCTCCGGGTTGCGATCCTGATTCCATATTGCTGTCCTTTCCTGTCGCTCGCGAACATGCGGGTCAGCGACTAGACAGGTTCATACAGTCCAGAATACCTCGCTTATCGCGAACCCGGGCCAAGCGCATCGTAAAGTCCTGCGCCTATCGAGCAAATGGCACCCTCCGCAAAGCCAGCGAGCGCGTTCGATTCGGCGACACGATACTTCTCGTCCGACCGAAGTTTCAGGAACCGGAAACGCCGCGGGATTTTGAAGTGATCCACGAAGACGCGGAGGTACTGGTGGTCAACAAGCCTGCTGGACTCCCCGTGCATCCATCGGCTACCTACCACCGAAATACGCTTACGTACCTGTTGCGCGAGCGATTCGGAGACCACGCACCGAAGCTAGCGCATCGTCTCGATCGCGAGACCAGCGGCATCGTTGTTTGCGCTAAAAATCATACTGCCGAGCGAAAGCTGAAAGCCTGTTTCGCCGAACGAAGGGTAAAGAAAACGTATCTGGCTATCGTTCGAGGAGCGTTGCTCCCACGTGAAGGCACCGTGCGTTTGCCGATGGCCAGGGCGCGGGAGGGACTTCACCTGCTCATGGAGATTCGCGAGGACGGCCTCCCTGCGGTTACTGAATATGCAGTGCTAGAGCAAGGCGAGTCCCACGGGCTGGTTCAGCTCCGACCCCGCACGGGTCGGCAACATCAACTACGATTACACCTAGCCGCGCTAGGTCATCCGATCGACGGGGACAAGCTCTACGGTCCTGAAGGCGCAAGAGCGTTTGTCGAGTATATTGAAACCGGCATGACCGAAGATCTGCGTCGCCGGCTCGGTCACGACCGACACGCGTTACACGCTGCCCAGATCGAACTCGAGCATCCAGCGGATCCCAAAAAATCGCTGAGGGTCTCGGCCCCGATGCCCCCGGACATGCGCACGCTATGCAAGACTCGTGTTGCTGAACACGTCGCGGGCTTCTAAACGTACTTCGTGATTCGGAGATTCTGGCTTTCTTTTCTGCTCTTAATCGGCTGCAGCAGTCCGTCATCGCACGTGCACCGGTTTCCTCGATTTCCTCCAGAGCTTGCAGGGATTTTCGACCATGGGGTCGACCTAATCGAGAATCCATCTGCACTGCAGGGGCAGTGGAAGTCCGACTGGTTCCATGAGCTGCGCACTCGAGTCGAGTCTGCCGATCGGATCGTGCTCTTGTCGGTTCACACGATTCGGACAGATACCGATCCGAACCGAAGAACAACCTACCGGATCGTGGCGACGGTTCTTGAAGAGCTCTACGGCACGGTTGGAGATGACGACGTGCTGCTCTCCGTCTCTAACTCAGATCGTGGATATGCCGGAGTGCAACTGAACCAGTCGCGCATCCTGAATCAGAGGTTTATTGTGTTCATTCGTCGTTTCACCGATCGAGGCATCCTCGGGCAGCATTGGCACTTGTCTCTGGCTACTACGCCAGTTCTCGACGAAACTCTTCGGGTTTTGAGAGGGCGGGCATCGAGTGCGTCAGTTGAGTCTCCCTAGTGCACCGACCATCGGTACGGTTTCTCTCATGTGATCGTCGCTGCCGAAGGATGATTTGACCCTCATCGCTATGCTATCTGAGCCTCTGCATACGGAGGTTCCATGCGAAGTTGGCTCAGAACGCGACTGTGCGGCGGTTTGGAGTTGGGCGGCAATCGTCCCGGTGGTGGACATCAGGCGAGACGGCCGAATGCCCGGATGCGGCCGCGGCATACACCGCTTGTCGCAACACGGCTGCCTAGACGACTGATGCAGGCGGGCTACTTGCTCGGTCTATGTTCAGCGTTCGGTGGCTGTGGTGATTCTTCCGAGCATCGATTTACTGAGATGCAGGGGGCTACACCTCCACCGCCGCAAGCGGGGCAGATCGAGTCGACTCGGCTACGGCCTTCGACCGCTGAGTCCAAAGACCAAAACCATCACGAGCCAGAACCGGGCGATTCAAGATTTCTGCTGCGTTCTCAGGTTGCTCAGGCGTATTCGACCGGTCAGCTGGCGAGTTTTGCGATCGAGCTCGAAACTCAGAACGAATGGCATATCAACCAAGACTACCCGATTCGGGTGGTTTTTGATCCCTCAGGACGCCTCGAGTTCCCTAAGTCGGAGCTTCAGAGGCCGGACGCAGCGATGTTTGATGAGATGAAGGCGAGATTTGACGTGCCCTTTGTTGCGGTTACCGCAGGCGAGCATGAGTGCCGTGCTCTCGTCGACTTTGCGGTATGCACCGAAGCGACCTGCGTTCCGGTCCGCAAGAGTCTTGCCGTGAGGCTCTCGGTTGTCGATCCGCCGTCGTGATCGAGCCCTTCATCACGAAAAGAGCGAAATCGATCATCCATCGGCAAAGAGTCGTCTAAGCTTCGAGACTATGTTGCTACGCGACGAGCTTTTGCGGATCCGAGAGAAGGTTCAGCGTCAATACGACTCGCAGCGTCGGGTTCTTTCATACACCGAGTACCTCGACCTGTTTGGCATGAATCCCTACCGACACAGCCGAGATGCCTCTCGCTATCTCAAGGACTGTATCGATGCGTACGGTAGCTATGAGGTGGAGCGGCCCTGGGGGCGCGAGTCCCGCTTTGCTCTCTTCGACTTAGTGTTCGATAGGGATGAGTCCGATCCCGCGCGTCGCAGTGATCACCTTGCAGGACATGAAGCGGTGCAAGGTGCGGTGTACCGAGTCCTGTGCAACTTTGTCCGAGAGGGACGCTCCAATCGGTTGGTCTTGCTGCACGGACCCAACGGCAGCGCGAAGTCGACTTTTGTCTCGTGCCTCATGCACGGCCTCGAGGACTACTCTCGAACCGAAGAAGGAGCGCTATATCGATTTTCCTGGATCTTTCCCCGGGGTTCTGGCGACAAGGGCATCGGTTTTGGTGCGGTAGAGCCAGCTGCGACGGACGGCGAGAGCTACGCATTGCTTCCCGAAGAGCGGATCGAGGTGAAGTTGCGCAGCGAGCTTCGCGAACACCCCCTGCTCCTGCTGCCGAAAGACGACCGAAGGGCGATACTGGCCCAGGCCTATGCGCAGCAGAGCATCGAAGAAGCTCCACCAGAGGCGGTGTGGAGCGGAGAATTGGGGCAGAAGAATCGCATGATTTTTGAAGCGCTGCTGACTGCGTATCGAGGCGATTTGAGTCGCGTCCTGGCGCATGTTCAGGTGGAGCGTTACTACGTTTCTCGACGCTATCGACAAGCTGCAGTGACGATCGGTCCTCAGATGGCGGTCGATGCAAGCGAACGGCAGATCAGCGCAGACCGAACTCTGGCGTCGCTGCCGGCTTCGCTCAGCGCCCTCACCCTGTTCGAACCCTATGGAGAGCTGGTCGACGCTTCCGGAGGTATCGTCGAATATAGTGACCTACTCAAGCGGCCTTTGGATGCGTGGAAGTATCTTCTGCTCGCCATTGAAGCCGGAGAGGTTTCTCTGCCTTTCTCGAACCTGCCTCTTAATTCCGTGCTTATCGCCAGCAGTAACGAATTGCATCTCGGTGCCTTTCGTGAGCATCCCGAATACAACTCGTTTCGTGGACGAATACACTGCGTTCGAGTTCCTTATCTGACGGACTTTCGCAGAGAACAGTCGATTTACGATGCGCAGATAGTTCCGCAGATTCGACGTCATGTGGCGCCCCACACCACTTTTTGTGCAGCCCTTTGGGCTGTGCTTACGAGACTTCGGAGACCGAGTGCCTCTCGATATGACAATTCGATCTTGGGTCGCGTAGCAGAGTCGCTCACGCCGGTAGAGAAAGCGATGCTCTACGCGGACGGAACTTTGCCGTCTCGTCTCGACTCTGAGGAGGCCAAGGAACTCCAAAAGGGAATTGGCCGAATCCCCAAAGAATTTGATACGCAACGAGAGTACGAAGGTCTTTTTGGAGCGTCGCCCCGCGAAATTCGCTCGTTGCTGCTCGATACGGCAAATGAAGAGCGGGATGATTGTGTGGCTCCACCGGCGCTCCTAGAGCGAATTCAGGCGTTTTGTGAAAGAAACGATCGAGAATTCCTGAAGCAGAAACAGGACAACGGTTACCAGGACAGCGCTGGTTTCGTGGCCGTGGTGAGGGAAAAGTGGCTGGATCTAGTGGATGACGAGTTGCGGGATGCCACAGGTCTTATCGATGAGCATCAGCACCGGGAGCTCTTTGACCGATACGTGGTCCATGTGAGTTTCTGGCTCAAAAAAGAGCGCGTGTACAACTCGATGACGGGCACCTACGAAGAGGCAGACCTCGAACTTATGGAGAACGTCGAGCGGCGGATAGGTGCTGGGGACAAGGAAGAATTTCGTCGCACGGTCATGGCGAAACTGGCCGCTCACGCCATCGACAACCCGGGGGAGACTCCCGATCACTCGGATCTATTCCCACAATATCTGCATAAGATACGGCGTAGTCACTACGAGGAGCGGAAGAAACAGGTTGCAGAAGTCGCCCAGGCCCTGCGTTCCCTGCTTTCCGATGAACCGCTTCACGATGAGGAACTAAGATCTTCCGTCGACTCGGCTCTTTCGGTACTGCTCGACAGATACGGCTATGAGCGATCCTCCGCTCGAATCGCGGTTGCGGCACTTCTGGACGATCGCTATCTCCCCTGAGCATGGACCTGGGTGTCTAGGCGCTGACCTTCTAAAGGTGAGGACCCCTATGAGACTACATGTTTTGGGAAGCGGTACCGCACTGCCCTCAGCATATCGAGGCGCGAGCGGCTATGCGTGCGTCTCTCAGTCCGGGGCGGTTCTTCTCTTGGAGTGTGGCCCGGGTTCTACGCGGCGGTGGCCGCAAGCGGGGTTCGGCTTTGACGATATCTGTGGGGTCGCCTTGTCTCATTTTCATGTCGATCACGTCTCGGATCTACCCGCGATGCTCTTCGGACGTAACGTACGCAGCCCACCTGTAAAAACATCGCTTACCATGATCGGACCTGTAGGTTTGCGGCGATTTGTCGAAGACGTCCGAGCGCTGTACGGCCGCGGCGTGCATGATCCTTTCGACACCCAGTTGGTGGTCGAAATGAGCGACGAGATGATCGCGCGCTGTGGACCTTTCGAAATCAGGGCGCGAGAAGTACGTCACAGTCCCGGCGCCTTAGGTTTTCTGGTTTGCTGCGATGGTCGGTCCCTTGCGTTCAGCGGTGACTCCGGGCCTTGCGACGCGCTGCGGGAATTGGTGACTGGTGTAGACCTTGCCCTCGTCGAGTGTAGCTATCCGGATTCGCGGGAAAGTTCTGGGCACCTCAATGTCGCGACCGTATCTGAACTGCTGTGCGACGCTTCTGTGGAGCGCGCTGTGCTCACCCATCTCTACCCGGATCTCGACGCTGTCGATGTGGATGGGGCGGTGCGGAATCGTGGATATCGAGGTTGGTTGAACGTGGCGTCCGACGGTGCGGTATTCGACGTCTAGTCGGTTTCGGCCGATCTTGGGGCCTCACAGGTATGTGCTTTGGTGGGAGGTTGGCGCATGACGCATAAAAACGACGAAGCCGACGCTTCATTGGCGACCAAACGGCGTCCGCTAGAAGACGTTCCCCCGGTTGGGCATGAGCTCTTTAGTCGCGATCAATCTCGCCGGTTTGATGTGCCCATCGCCTCATGTCGAGGAGCGACGCGTAATTCAATGCGTCGATTCGGCGATGAACTCTTTCGGCTCGCGGAAGAGTTTCTCGGCGAGGACCTTCAACAGCGCTTGGACCGTCTCGTCGTGAGTCAAAATGAAGTAGGATTTGATCCATTCGGATTCGACCCGGAGACGGGACGATATGTGCTGGCCATTGCAGCCTTACTGCATCGTCGTTACTTCCGCTCCGAGGTTTTCGGGATTGAAAATTTCCCCGCCGGTCGGGCACTGGTGGTGGCCAACCACTCGGGTCAATTGCCGATCGACGGATTGATGATCGGTTCCGCGATGATGCTCGATGCCGAGCCTCCTCGCTTTGCTCGCTCGATGGTAGAAAAATGGACGGCCCAGCTTCCCTTTGTGTCTACCCTGTTTCCTCGGATTGGACAGGTCGTCGGCTCGCCCGACAATGCACGACGACTTCTCGAGCGGGAAGAATCGATTCTCGTCTTTCCCGAAGGCGCGCGCGGAATTGCGAAGACGTTTGACCGACGCTACCAGCTGGCCAACTTTGGGCTTGGATTCATGAGGTTGGCGCTTGAAACATCGACACCTGTGGTCCCGGTGGCCGTGATCGGAGGGGAAGAGCAGTACATTTCCATTGCCAACCTCAAACCGATGGCGAAGCTGTTCGGAATGCCGTCGTTTCCGGTCGTTCCCCAGCTACTCACCGGCATGTTGGCGCCGCTGCCTACCCGCTACCGAATCTACTTTGGAGAGCCGATGCGTTTCAACGGAGATCCCGACGACGATGATGCGGTGATCGCGAAGCAAGTCGCTTCGGTAAGGTCGACCGTTCAAAGCATGGTGCATCTGGGGCTCAAGAAGAGGACTTCGATTTTTTTCTGATCCTGATTTTTGGCGCTGCTGCGGTGTGTTGAGGGGCCTGCTGCCTTCGTAGCTGCTTGCGTCGCGTTGGGATGCTTCCGATACTGCGACCATGGCGAACGAGGACCAGCCAAGGAGGCGACCCAGCGCCAGAGCGAGTCCGCCGCCTCCTCGATCTGCATCGGAAGCGAAGCTTGAAGGTAGAGAGGACCGCCTAGTTAAGCCGGGGCAGACTGATAGAGAGGACCGCCTAGTCAAGCCGGGGCAGACTGATGGACTTGCTGCGCCTAAGAATCCGTTCATCGCAGCGTTGTCCGATGAGTGCCGTTCTTCAGAACCACGCGACTCGGAGCCAGGCGACTCGGAGCCAGGCGACTCGGAGCCAGGCGACTCGGAGCCAGGCGACTCGGAGCCAGGCGACTCGAAGCCAGGCGACTCGGAGCCAGGCGACTCGAAGCCAGGCGACTCGGAGCGGGAAGATCTCGGTGCGGTTCTGGTGACCGGTATTTGCGGGAGACTTGGTAGGCTTCTCACCCGCGTGCTGCATCGTGAGGAACGGGTTGTAGGCATCGACCGGAGACCTTTTCCGGACAAAC
>JBCCEA010000011.1:0-115772 GCA_039030515.1 Myxococcota bacterium
AGTAGGGGCAGACTGCGGCGGGACAGACGGGAGGCGGGCAGCTTTTGTGCAGCAAGGGGCACAAGGGAATGCACGGGTGCGTCTGCAGGGCGGAGCAGGCTGGGCTTAGGGGAGCAAGGTCGTTCGGGTGAGGGGCCAAGCAGCGCATGAGACGCCGGCGTCGACGCGACAAGCACGCTTGCAGCAAGCCAGAGGCCCCCTCAAGACGCCGATGCGCCGCGGAGACAGCCACCGCAAGGGCGCTTCCAAGCACCGTACCCGGTCAGGTGGGCGAAGCAAAAAGCACGCTTGCAGCAAGCCAGAGGCCCCCTCAAGACGCCGATGCGCCGCGGAGACCGCCACCGCAAGGGCGCTTCCACGCACCGTACCCGGTCAGGTGGGCGAATACCCGGTCAGGTGGGCGAGCAAGGGCGGCTTCCAGGCACCGTACCCGGTCAGGTGGGCGAGAGGTGGGCGAGAGCCACAAGTGGGCGGGAAGTCTGCGTGGTTCGACAGATGCTGTTCGCGGTGAGGTGAAGTTATATGGACAGGCGTAAATATCTATAAATCAAAAGCTTTCCAGATCTGCGTCGATTGCAGTAGCGAAGTGGTTGGCCGTTTTTATCAGCGTTTCGAATTGATATCCGGCTGATTTGATCTGACGAATGGCCTGGCGCAGATTTTTTGTTTTGGAAGACGCGGTGTGCCGAAGATCAGGCTGGTATCGCTTCAGCGAAGACAAGTTGTCCATATCTGCATCGGCGAGGTCGATTCCATGCAGCTCGAGGTTAATGAAGGGTCGGCCGATGACTGAATCGGTCAGAAAACGACCGTATGAACCAGCTAAACATAATGCAGTGCCTATGTAAGGTAACCGCCCAAAGCGGTCGCCAGATACTCCGATCGGCAGCTCCAATATACCGTCACCAATTCGCCAATACGGCCGTCCAACCCGATAAGGATCTGCTGGAGCCAAAAGTGCCCGCGGATCGTCAACGATACTTTTGCTTTTCCGGCTCCGCATCGACATCATCGTTAGTGCAGTGGCCTTGGCCAAGTAGTAGGCAGGGCATGGAAACACGCTTGAGTCGTATTCATACCCAAGAATCCGAAGCGTTTCCAGCAGTGCGTCGGTCACGACATAGCCGGGTGCGCGAAATCCCTTAGGCCTACCTCCACATAAGGATTCGATTTGCTCGCTGCCGCGTTCGATCTCCTCTAGTAGGCAAGTCGCGTCTCGTCGCGTCATATCGTAATAGTGATGAAAACTATGATTTCCGATTTCATGTCCTTGGCTCACGGCCTCGGCAAGAAGAACTCGGTTGGCTTCATCCTCTAGGTCTCCGCCAACTGCGAACAACGTACAAGAAATATGCTCCTCTGCGAACAGCCGAAGGAACCTAGGTAGGGCTTTTCGATATACCGCGTTGCGGGCGCTCCCAGAGGGATGGGGTAGATCGTGGATTTCGCAGTAGCGAGGGATCTCATCCAGGTCTACCGAGACCGCGGCGATTCGTTTCAGCGAGGTCATCCCCTAATGCGGATGGCAACTATCAACTTCCCAAGATTACGCACCACGTTTGGCACGCGCTTGAGCAAGTGAATCGACGGCGGTCGTTTTTCCAGCACCCGAACGGGTATCTCCTGAACGCGAACCCCTCCTCGTTCGGAGCGGATGACAAATTCCGAGGCAAATAGATCTTTATCGACTAGGCATTGGTTGGCTACGTCGATAAGTGTACTACGTCTAAACGCCTTGAGGCCGTGGGTATCCGTTCCCCTGAAGCCCAGACTGAAACGAAGAAGCCCATTGATCACGATAGTTGCTGCGTGCCGTACGAAGGGACGTTCGTCACTGGCGCCCTCAAGTAACTTACTGCCGATGACAAGCTCAGCTGTATTGGTTTCAAGGAGCTCCATGGCACGAGCGTAAAAGTCAGTGTCGCAGAGATCGATCTCATCACAGATCACGAACTCACCAATAGCCTCCATCATGCCCATCTTAAGGGCCTTGCCGTAGTTTGGTTCGTCTATGTGAAAGTACCGAACTTGCTCGAATCGGCCCGAAAGCTCTTCAAGCGCAGAAACCGTCCCGTCCGTAGAACCGTTTTCTGCTAGGATCAACTCATAAGGCCAGTCAAATCGACGCAGTCGGTCCACTAAATCGACAACTGCCGTTCGAATAATCGCTTCCTCATTGTACACCGGAATGACGATTGATACCCGCGGCTGAACCACTGCCGTGGTCTCAAACTTATCCTTATTGCTCGTCTGTAGCGAAGAAGCTGTGCGTTCGGTCGACATGATTTCTCTAGGCAATGACCGAGGCGAGTTGGATTCACCGTCGGTTTTGGCAATGTTGTAGCCTGTGTCCCCCGAGTCAAGTAGTGGATTTACCCTGGGAATCAAGCCTCTCGAAGAAGGTTCTCGATCGTTGGCTAAGATGTTGTAGTGGTCTGTTCTTACTCTCCCCGGCGCTTCTCCGTCTCTCTGAGATTTCGCTTGCTCCGCCGGCTGCGGTGATGACTCGGATGTCGTCAAACTTGTGTAAAAAAAACCAGAAAATAGTCGACGTCTCGCGGTCACTGGCACCGATGTGTTCAGTCGTTTTCTCCGCCGCTGCTGAGTGGCAATTTGATCGACCGGAAGTTTGCTTTGGGTTCCCATGGATTTTGGGTCTCCGATTCCTACAGAACGGTGACAGCTTGTATTTCGTCCGAGGAACACCTGTCGTCGCTCCGGTCGGAATCGACGCGTGACTAATGCAATGCGCATGCAATTATTCCCTGAAATGATTGAAGATGAACCTCTAAGACGTGACCTGCAGCGATCAACACACTTTCCCCACGACGAAGTGGCCGCCCGTCCCGCGTCGAATCTGCAAACGTAAGCAAACCCGAAACAGCGGTTAGCGCCGTCGGGCGGTTATTCCCGGGTAGTCTAGTATAACCGTTGCCGCTGAGACGAGATACCTCCAACGCGACGCTCCGTATACCAGCCTCAGGACCGCAAAGCGGTTCAAGCCGGGCTTCAGCTTCCAGCGCCGCGGGGCCGAGTCGCTTTGATCGAAGCCGCTGAAGGTCTCCCTCACGCGGTGCATCCCAATCGGTAACGTTCAGCGCATGCTCGATATGCAACGCACGCGGCGTTCCTGTCGAATCTGGAAGCCCCTTCGGGGTGTAGCGACGATTCCAGTCCCAGTAACGGTAGGTGACACCGTGCATACCCGGCTTCACACGCTGGGGTTCCACCAGGGTGACACCAGTACCGATAGCGTGCGCAGTACCTGCATCGATCACGAAAAAGTCACCCGGTTCCACCGGTACGAAGTGAAGCATCGTCGATATGTCGCGCCCCTCCGAAATAGCATTTTTGAGTGCAGTTGGATCTACGTCTTTCTTGAGGCCGAAGTAGATACCTGCACCTGGAATTCGATCCAAGATGTACCAAGACTCGGGCTTGCCGGACTCCATCGGTGCGAGTTCTTCGTAGTCGTCACTCGGGTGTATCTGGACCGATAGGTTGTCGGCAGAGTCGAGCAGCTTCACGAGGAGACTGAGTCCTTCATTGAAATGGTTTCCCAGAAAAAACTCGCTGTGCGTCTTGAGAACATCCTCCAGTAGAAGACCGCTGGTGAGACGAGATGGAAAGCTTCGATCTACCGATATTTCCCAAGACTCTCCGATGATTAGTTCGTCTGGCATGCTCAGGCCGAGATCTCGCTTGTAGTGACTCGCGATACGCGTTCCGCCCCATGGAGTACGGGTAGGGGGGGTGAAGTTGTCGGGGCGAACACGCAGCACCGGGCTTAATACGACTTGGCTCATTTTTTTGTCGCGAACAGATTGGGCATTAAGGTGGCTCGATGGAGTTGCTATTATGGACCAGACCGGTATCGAACATTCAAGTGCGGAACGCATGAACGACCCTCATGTCAACGAGAACCACTTGGGCAGTGATCGTCGTGTTCATCGAGTGTTTGTGACGCAGAATACCGAGTACCATCTTCGACATCGCACTTGTGTCGGTGTTCGTAATCGTCATACGGGGAGATGGGTGGAAGGGCATCAAGCCCTATCCGCAGAGGTGTCCGGAGCCCTCAAAATCGGTCCTCAGGGAAGTCTCAAGCCAACGCGCTCCTTGCCGAAAATAGGCGAGAGTTTGTTTTTTAGTGACGGAGGGAGGGATATGGTCACAGGAGCCGTAGTCGCAGTGGAACGACCTCCCGTCGACCTTGTGTCCACCTACGGCGTTCGGAGTAGAGCCTAGTTGAGACCATACGTCGCTATGGTTTCTCCCCTCGATCAGGACCACTGCCCTTGAGTTCCTCACCGAACTTGATGAGGTTCGCCCCAGACAGCATGCGCTCTTCAATGCGTATTCTTTGAAGAAGTACCCCCTTTCGATCCCCGGTCGTGACCACCAACCCCTCGTCACTTACGTAGGCTTCAGCGGGCACCAACGCTCGAGGTGGTGATCCCTTCGCGATTTGAGCGGAGATGATCTCACCATGCAAGGTACCAAACTGCGCCATCGCACCCGGTATGGGGGCTGCCGCCCGAATAAGACGGAGAGTCTCCTTCGCGCTTCGATTCCATTGGATCGTAAGCATCTCTTCCGAGGGTAACGGGGCCCAAGTTGCCTCGTCTGGATCTTGAGGTGCCCCGGACGAAGGGGTTCCCGCAGCGAAACGTTCCAGTTCTTCGACCAGCATTTCAAGAGCGATCGTATCTAGTCGATGAGCGAGTTGACCTGCGTTTTCGCAGGTACCGATCTTAATCTCTCTCTGCTGGATTATCTCGCCCTCATCGTATTTTGGGGCGAGCTTATGCAATGTGACACCCGTGGCTTCGTCTCCCCTAAGGATGCACCAAAAGTAGGGGTCGGGCCCTCGCCAGCGTGGCAGCAGTGAAGGATGTGCACCAAAGGCGCCTTGGGAAGCGAGGCGAAGAATCGTGGTCGGAATTCGATTTGGAAAAAAAAACGAAACGAGGACCTCCGGTTTGCCGGAAGCAAGCAGCTGCACGACTCCGGAAGCCTCGAGGTTCGGCCGGTAGAGAATCAGAGTGGAGTGACCAAGCTGTTTTTTCAGCCTCCGTGTGCCCGGCTCTCGGCGATGACCAAGTATCACGACTGATGGAGAAAATCCGCAAGCATGAAGGTGAAGCGCGCCCAGAGGCAGACCGAAGTAGATGATGCGCACGATCGTGTTATACCAACAGACCGTGAGGGAGCAGCACGCGCAGAAGACTATTCGAGTGGTTGCCGCGGTGATCGAGCAAGATGGCCGCTATTTGATCACCCAACGTCGAACTACGGCAGTCCTCCCTCTACTCTGGGAATTCCCGGGCGGTCGAGTCGAGTCAGGAGAGAACGATAGTGATGCACTCCAGAGAGAGATGCGTGAGAGGCTTGCTGCAGAAGTGACCGTAGGCCAGCTTATCAGCTTTGTTAGTCATCCCTACGCCAGTTATACGGTAGATCTGTACCTTTACGAATGTTCCCTCAAGCATCCTCAGCTCGAGTGCCGTGCAGTGCACGACTACCTATGGGCTTCATCCCAGGATTTCGACCACTACGACTTCACACCTGCGGATGAAGCGTCGATGAATCAACTCCTCGGAGAATCTTAGGTTTCGAAATGAACGGAATTGGCCTTTTTCCTCGACTGCCGGTTGAAACCCACGCCTGGTTTGGGGTGTGATGCCCGCGCCGAAGATCTGTGTCGTATGTCAGTCATTCATTCCGGCAGGAAGCACGCGCTGTCCAAGTTGCGGGAAGGTATATAGCGAGCAAGTTCCGCATGAGCTACCGAACGGCTCTGGCGCCTTGACGACCCTGAAACGTGTGGGGGGGCTGTTGCTTTGTCTTTCTGGCGGCACAAGTCTCATCCTAGGTCTTTCCACTGCGCTTCTTCTCGCTTCTACGGTTTCTGGTTTCGTCGGAGATTTCTTCGCGGGGCTTTCGGCTATTTCAGGTGTCTTGTTTGGTGGCGCATTGCTGTGGGCAGGGCGATTTTTGTCTCGCAGTGCGCGACGCGAAAGACGAGTTGCAGAGGAGCTTGCGATCCTCCGACTCGCGCAATCTCGTGATGGTCAGGTAACCGCAACAGAAGTTGCTCGTGCGCTTTCCATGACCGTAGCCCGTGCGGATGCCGTGCTCACCGAAAAAGTGGATGGATATCGAGTCAAAGCAGAACTCGGGAGCGATGGTAGCTTGTACTATGTGTTTCCTGAGCTTCCGGCGAAGTTGCATGCTCGAGCGAAAGATCGATCGCCCCTTTTTGAGTCGAGCGATGCCCACTTGGATTCAGGCGATGCCTATGTCGAGAGTTCCTCGAGTGCGGTTGAAACTGGCCGCACTAGCGCTGACGAGAAGACTACCGAACCATGAATCGTGTCGAGAGGCGACCGCTACTTGCAACCGAGGTCTGAACGTTTGGTCAGGCCGAGAGATCGTATGTTCAAGCCGCCCTCGTAATTGGTTCATCAATGACGGTGTGCCCAGGAGCGAACGCTAGGCGAGGGCTTCCCGAGGAGGGCCTACTTCGCCAGTTGGGGATGCTACCGCGTGGCTGAGCGCGACTACCTCGACCAGAATGGTGTGGTATAGACGATCCAGCTCGTCGAGGTCGACATCCTCCGTGGACTGCTCCACCGCTTCCTGCATATGATGCTGGATAAACCTTAGCAGTGCGGGTTGAGCCAGACGGACCACGTCGTCGGTGTCGAGTACTTCGAGTGGATCTTGAGCTCTAAGTTCGATATCCGCGTCCAACGTGTCTTCTGCAAGCCTCAATCCCTCCTGGTCGACTTCGTGCAGGCGTCGTGGAAAAGCCTCTCGAAAGGCGAGATAGACAGCGACCACGAGAAAATACCCAAGTGATTGAACGAGTTCATCTTCGATTTTAGACACTTCTTCCGCAAGCCAGAGACCTACGCTAGGTTGACGTCTGTCTAGGTCCCGATAACCCTTGTCCAAGATATTTTGAAGCGACTCGGAACCCTCCTCAAGACCGAGTTCAAGGGAGTCCAGAGCATGTTCGTTGACGACGGCCCAGCCAGGTACCGGGCGAAGCGCTGCTTTTCGGAAGAACACCAACCCACAATAGCCGAGTACGCTGTGGAATGCTTCCCGAAAGCAGTGCTTTCTAACCCTACTGAACCGTAGGATCCGCGTCCGCCTCGGCCTGAGAATTCCAAAGTGTTTTCAGCAATTCGTTGGATTCCCACCGCGTGACCGAACGCAGCAGGTCTTTAGTCGTCATAAAAAAGCGGAGCGCGCATCTCGACGAACATTTGAATCGCGTCACGCGTTTCGGGGGTGACGTCCTCAAACTGAATTCCCATGCCAGGCTGCGTTTCCTGATCCTCCCAGCTTCGCGGCTCGCGGACCCAACGAACTCGGCCCAGGATGTTGACGATGGACTCGTCCGGCAGCTGAAAGGAAAGGTCGATTTCGGTACCCATCGGTAAGAGATTGTGGGTAGCAAGGAACAACCCACCTTCAGAGATATCCTCTGTAAATCCGGTGTAAAAGTTGTTTTCACTTTCGAATCCAACGTGTGTCTCAAGATACACACGTTGATTGTGGCGCCTATCATGACTTGGAGGTGCCTCTTCTCCAGTCTGCTCCCGAAATTTGGTCTGTGGAGTCCGTTGAGTCAGGGGATAGAGAAGAGTCATCGCCCGGATTACCGCGTCGAGACACTGCTCCTCGCGACTGTTCAAATTCATGGAACGAGCTGCTTGCTGTGCCTCCATGAGTTGCTCGTGGGCACGGGTAGCTGCCTCGTCGATCGGCGTTTGTTCTGCGAGTGCTGCTCGAAGTGAAACTGAGGCATTGGCGCAATGCGATTGAGCTGCCTGGATCGCTTCTTCGTTTGATTCGCCCAGTACTGAGATCGCAATTTGCAGCAGCTCATCTGCGCGAGTTACCTGCCGAGTGGTTGGGTTTCGAGCCGGCTTTGTGAGCGAAGGTGAGCTGGGTAGCATTTCGTTCTCCTCGGACACCCGATAAAGGCCCTAGAGATAATGACAACGGCGTCGTGCGTTGATCTTTGAGGTCTGTGGGCGATGAGTCCCTGCCGCTATGTTTTTTTGCCTCAATCCAGACGTCCGAAATCGACTCCCACTACGAAAGTGTCCTGCGACGACTACTGAGTTCTCCCCCCTACCGGGATGGTGCAAGTCGCTTCACGTCGCGGTGCACCACATACACTTCTCGGTCTGCGCGAAGCTGCTTGACGAGTTCTTCAGCAATGGCTACCGAACGATGGCGTCCTCCCGTACATCCGACCGCGATAGTCAAGTATGCTTTACCTTCACGCTCGTGCCTGGGAACCGTGTCTTTCAGTAGCGGTAGCAGACGGGCAAGCAGCGCGTCAGCCGCTTCTGATTCCAACACGAATTTGGCAACCTCGGGATGTGTCCCGGTTTGTGCCTTGAGTTCTGGGACGAAATGAGGGTTGGGTAGGTACCTCAGATCAAACACGAGATCTGCGTCCAACGGAATGCCGAACTTGAATCCAAACGAAACCACCCGCGTGACCATTTTTCTTCCGGTGCCGCCCCGAGCGATGTGGTCGATGAGAGCGGTTCGAAGATCGTGAACGTTCATCTCTGTGGTGTCGAAGATATGGTCCGCACGAGCCCTCAGAGGCCCAAGTCGTTCCCGCTCAGCCAAAATAGCCGCCGTGACGTCGCCTCCGTTCGCTAGTGGATGAGGTCTCCTTGTTTCTTTGAATCTACGAAGCAAGGATTCTTCGCCACAGTCTACGAACAGTATTTCCACTTCATGACCAGAGGCCGACAAAGCATCGATTTCCTGCTCGAGCCCCTGAAGGAATGTACCTGTACGAACATCGATTCCCAGACCTAGCCTCGATATCTCTCGGTCGCTCCCCACTAGGGATACGAGTGAGGAGCTTAGCGAAGGAGGCAGGTTGTCGACGCAGAAAAAGCCTAGGTCTTCCAGCACATGAAGTGCTGTGCTCCGGCCCGCTCCGGACATTCCGGTGACGACGACAATGTGAAGTCTTTTCACCACGAAAAGCTAGCCAAAAAAGTCAGCGATGTACGTTACGTTTCGATTACTCTGAGGTTCTATTAACCCGACGTAACGCTGGAATCCGAAAGCTCTACTGCCGAGCCCGTAGCGCTGCTCCTGTCGCGACGTCTGCGACCAGTGCTCGCTGCTTTTTCCTCACGGATTTGACGCTGTATCTTGTCGACCACCGCATCGATCGACGCGTACATGTCTTCTGTCTCTTCATGTCCTGCGTACCGATTGCCGTCCGCGCTGAGGTGGATATCCACGACATGTAAATGTCGTTTGGTTTCCAGCACGACTTCCGCATCTAAAGGAGAGCGTAAAAACTTTTGAAGCCTTTCGATTTTAGCTCGAGCGTATTCCTTTATGCTTTCCGACGAATCGAGATTACGGAACGTGAAGTTTAGGCGCATCAATCCTCCATGTGTTCGGGGAAGGGGTTGTGCCCTTCCGAAGACTCATTCGACTAGAAGTATTTCTTTCGCTTTGACGAGCTTAGTATCCCCAGCATTTCTCGGTATTTGGCGACCGTTCGTCGTGCGATCTTGATCTGGTCCTGTGCGAGAATCTCGACGATTTTTTGGTCCGAAAACGGGCTGCTTTCGTCTTCGCCTCCGACGATCTTCTTGATCGCTTGCTTCACGCTTTCTGAGGCGATGTCCTCTTTATTCTTTCTGCGTATTGCGCTGTTGAAGAAAAACTTAAGCTCAAAGAGGCCTCGAGGCGTTGCGACATACTTGTTGCTCGTCACCCTCGAGATTGTGCTCTCATGCATACCCACCGATTCCGCAATGTCGCGGAGAATCATGGGACGTAGATGTTCAATACCCTTGTCGAAGAAGTCCTGCTGCTTCTCCACGATGCATTTTGTGACCTTGACGATGGTTTTTCGGCGTTGATCGATGCTTTGGATCAACCACTGGGCGCTACGAAGCTTCCCTTGGATGTATTCTTTTGCTTTTGGATCGCCGGTCATCGCTGCCCGGTAGAATCCGCTGATCTTCAGCTTGGGCATCCCATCGTCATTCGCAACGACGAAGTAGTCGTCTCCGACCCGATGTACATAGACATCCGGAGTGATGTATTGAGGCTCCGGTCCGGCATAGTTGCGGCCTGGACGCGGGTCTAGATCGGCAATGAACTGCGCGACGTCATACACCTCCTCCAGCTCGACGCTTAACTCGCGACTGATGGCGGAGTAATTTTTGCGCTCGAGGTTTTTGAGATGGTTCTTGAGTATCTCGATAACGAGTTCGTCGGCGTCGCAATGCCTGGCTTGAACGATCAGACTTTCCTTGAGTGATCTGCAGCACACGCCGATGGGCTCAAAGTGCTGCATGATGCTCAGCACCTCCTCAGCGTCCTCAGGGTGCAATCCGGCTTCCCTGGCCAGGCGGGGCACGATCTCCTCTTCGCTGAGCCCCTCCACGCTGAGGAAGCCTTCATCGTTGAGGTGACCGACCACAAGTGCTGCAAATCTCAACTCCTCGTCGACGAAGTCGCTCATCCGGAGCTGCCATAAAATATGCTGTACCAGATTTTCCGAATTCGATAAGGTCGCCTCGAGTCCTGGAAGATCGTCGCCATCGCCACCGCCTCGAAACGAGGGCATCGGCGCCTGCATCACGTGGTTCTCTAAGTAGCGTTCCCAATCGATGTCTTCGCTTTTCTTGTCAGTTTGAGACGCGTCCTTATCATCTCGCGCCACTTGCTGATCGATGGTCGAGGTTTCCCGCTTTCTCTCCTCAACCGCTATTCGCTGTGCTTCTCTATGCTCAACTCCCTCGATTTGGTCCTCGAGGATTGGATTTTCTAGAAGCTCTTCGCGAACCATATCCACCAGTTCGATGCGAGACATCTGCAGCAGTTTGATCGCCTGTTGCAGCTGAGGAGTCATGACCAGCTGCTGTGACAATCGGAGTTGCTGCTTGATCTCCATTTAAGTCTCCCGGCGCGTCTTCCTTCGGCGCACTGCCTTCGCTAAACTCAGTATACGCTTCCACACTACCAGAGGGAATGCAAATTGCGGGCCGTATCCGTGGGCATGCAGTTGCGTCTACCGGAAGATATTGCTGCGACCGATGAACAGACGGCTGGAGCTAGAGGCCAGGTGCCTGAAATGACTCATTAAAAGCGCTGTTGTAGTCCTTTGACAGCGAAGCTTATGATGAGAGCCGTCGCTTCGACAGGCGAGGTTGATGGACGATTAAAGCGTGCGAATGGTATCGTCCAAACCAAGTGTCTGCTGAAATCAAAAGCTCAGGGGCGGTCGATGAAAGCGTGATCCTGGTCGTGGAAGACGACCGACACACGCGCGAGCGACTGCGTACAATTCTCACGAAGAGCGGTTACTCCGTTGAGTTGCAGGCAAACGGTCAGGGAGCGCTCGAGCGGCTTTCACAAGGAGGCGTTTCGCTCATCTTGCTCGATATCGTGTTGCCCGGCTTGAGCGGCTACGATCTGTGCCGGCTCATCAAGAGCTTGACCAAAGACGCGTTTGTTCCAGTTGTGCTGTTGACCGCGAAGTCTGATTCGGAAAGTCGTGTTGAAGGGCTGAGAATCGGAGCCGATGATTACGTTTGCAAGCCTTTCGACGATAGAGAACTGATCGCTCGCGTCGACAACATGACGCGCCTCAAACGCATGCACGATGATGTGGCGCAGGCGAGGGACCGCCTAGAGCAGCTTGCCATCCGAGACGAGCTCACCAAGCTCTATAACTACCGATATCTTCAGACCCGCTTGGGAGAAGAGTTCAAGCGCGCCGAGCGCTATCACGATCCCCTTGCCTGTGCGATGGTCGATATCGATCAGTTCAAGCGAATCAACGATGCTCACGGACACGAGGTTGGTGATGGCGTGCTCGCGGAGGTTGCTGAGAGGCTTCGTGCGGGAGTTCGAGATATCGATGTGGTCGCGCGTTACGGCGGTGAAGAATTTTTGATGGTTTTGCCGAGTACCCATTTTTCAGGCGCTCTCTCTGTCGCTGATCGCGTGTGGCGGAATGTGGGCCGGGTCCCCTTCACGTTGGATGGCGAGGAGAGTCGAGTGACGGTTTCGATCGGTGTCGCCCTTTTTCCCAGCCGCGATGTGAAATCTAAGGACGAGCTGCTCAAGGCGGCTGATAGAGCGCTCTATCAGGCCAAGGCCGACGGGCGAGATAGAATCTGCGTGTACCAGCATCAGGGGTACATCTACCGACCGGCTTGAACCGCGGTCCTAGCGGCCTTCGATTCGAAGTGTGCGCGAAGGGCTCTAGAGCGTCGCGTGTTTCGGCTCCGGCTGCTAGATTCCTCAAGTGTCGCTGGTACGCTTTGACGCAGTCGAATCAAGTTACGGTAGCCACGTGGTTTTCCGAGATCTTTCGTTGGAGATTGCATCAGGCTGCACAGGTTTACTTGGCCCGAACGGTGCGGGTAAGACCACCCTGCTGAGAAGTATCGTCGGACTGGTCCCCCTTTATCGAGGTAGCGTTCAGGTGCTCGGCAGAGACGTGACCACTGATTCTTTTGCAATTCGTGCGCAGGTAGGTTTCATGCCGGAGGGTGACTCCATTATGCCAGACCTCTCCGCTCTGGAATTCGTCAGCCTTGCAGCAGAGCTCGTCGGTATTCCGAGAAAAGAAGCGAAGGGGCGCGCCCATCAGGTGCTCTCCTACTGCGGTCTCGGGGAAGCGCGCTATCGCAAGCTAGGAACATACTCCGTGGGGATGAAGCAACGGGTGCGGCTTGCTCAGGCTCTGGTGGGCGATCCCAGGCTGCTGCTGCTCGATGAACCCACAACTGGATTCGATCCTCGAGGCCGTGACGAAATGCTCGCCCTGATTGCCGACATTGCCAAGCGGACAGGCGCCTCGGTGATTCTCTCGACGCACATTTTGCCCGATGTTGAAAAAATATGCGATCAAGCCGTTGTGCTCGTCGAGGGGCGGGTGCGCTACTCGGGGGACCTGCAGTCTATGCTGCAGCCTCAGATGAATGTTTTTGAAGTTCGTTTACGCGACAGCTACGCAGAGATGAAGGCCGCACTCGAAGCGCGCGGCTTGGTTGTTGGCCTTCGAAAGAGCACGCTTGAGGTGCAGCTGCCCGAGGATGGTTCAGCCCAAGTGATCTTGGAGGTTGCCGCTAAACACCGAATTCCTCTGCGTCACCTTGCACCTCTGACGCAGAATTTGGAGCACGCGTTCTTTCAGATGCTCGAAGGCAACTCCCAACCGCCACTAACGAAGGTTGGCCTTAACTAGCGTCGAGATGAACCCTCGTCCCGCAGTTCGCTTTTGCCCCTTTTGCCGGGAGAGCTTTGAAGTTGAGACCCACTGCCCTGAGCACGAGCTCGAGCTTGTAGCGTTTGAATCGCTTCAGGTCCCCACCGAGCCGCCGCCTGCACCGGACGACTGGCTTCCCTTGCATGAGAGCCGCTTTGGGCGCGCCTTGCTGTTTGTCGGTGTCGTACTTCTTTGGGCAGGGTTCTTTGCTCCTTTTGTCGTCGCGACGCGGGGTTCGCAGCTTGTCCAGGAGAGCGCGTTTTCGCTCTCCGAGGTGGCCCCGAATCTTTGGTCGATACCCATGGTCGGGATGGTGTTTCTCGCCATCCTCGCTCGACTCCGCACTTTACGGGCGCTTGCCCGAGCGCGATTTGCGACGCTCCTGCTCAGCATTCTGCCCTTGATTTCGGGGATATACAGCTACCGAAATGTGATTCAGGCAACGCATCGAACTGGACTTCAGGTCCTCCCTAGTTGGGGATCGTTTTTGCTCTTTTGGGGCGTGTGTTTCTGTGCGTGGGCAGCGATTCGACTAGGGCAGGTCTCTCCCGCACCGGGGCATGCGAACCGCAACTAGCAGCGATGCATAGTTCAAACGATCATGCTAAATCTCGACGCCCACGGCTCATGAACATACGAGGAATTACCAAGAACGACTTCGATTATGTCGTGTCCGTGCTCGACCGATGGTGGGGTGGTCCTTCGGTGGAAAGAGCCCATCCGGTATTTTACTACGAACTTGGAGCCCAGGCGTTGATTGCAGAGACCGATGAAGAAGACCTCGTTGGGTTTCTTCTCGGTTTCATCGCAACAGGGGAGCATCTTACCGGATACGTTCACCTTGTTGGAATCCACCCAGACTACCGTCGTCAAGGGGTCGGCAAGAAGCTGTACCAGGAATTCATGACGCGTTGCGAGGCGATAGGTGCCCAGCGCATGAAGGCGATCGCGGCTCCCGGCAATGACGGGTCGGTTCGATTCCACGAAGCTTTGGGATTCCAGACGGCCCACGATGGGCACTACGCAGGACGAGATCGAGGACGGGTGGTGTTTACCAAGGATCTAAGGGCTAAGCGCTCCTGATTTAGCAGATCTGCATGATGAGAAACCCAAGTGATGACTCGATACAAGCCATGAAGAGTCAGACGAAGATTCTTGAAAAAAACTGAGATTCGTGCAGTTTACCTAAGTTGCCGGCACAGGGGTCGTTGGCGAAGGTCGCTGGAGGGAATATCCACATGAGCTATTCGGGCGAAGCGAAAGTCAGAGATTCACGGGAGGCTCTCGGCAACGCCTTAGCGGCACTTCAAAACGACAGCGAAATCCCTGAAGACGTCATGGCTGTCGTGCAGATCATCGCCCAATCGATCGGTGCGCTCTTTGAGGCGGAACGAGCCAGCTCCGAGATCGACGGAAAAGCGTGCGTAAAAAAGGCCCTAGGTTCGCTGAGTCAAACGCTAGCTTTGCTCCAAGACGTTCGAACACAACACCAAGGTGTCGAGATTGCAACCGAAGTGATCGCCGAGGTGATGAGTGATCTCTATGCTTTGACCTCGAAGCCCTCTCGGTTTCCAAAGCCACGTTCGTCTACGCCACCTGCTGTGGGCAAAGCTGTTTCCAGCGCAGACTCGTCAGCGCCGTCTTCCAGCGCAGACTCGTCAGCGCCGTCTTCCAGTAATTCCGTCGAGTCCTCAAGCGAACCGCAGGCAGGTATCGTGGAGCCCGGTACGGGAGGAAACACGCACGATATCGGGATGAACTCCGGTGCGGAGGAAGATACGCGCGATGTCGGGGATGCTTCCACGGCGTCGGGTGCTTCTGATGCAGGAGATCACCCGGTCCAAGAGGATATTGCTCAGGGTACGTCGAGCGCGCCGGATCTTCCGACGCAAAATCTCGAGATCAATATCGGAGCGACCACAGAATCCAACTTTTATGTGGGATTCTCCGGAGAAGTGTCTCAAGGAGGCGTTTTCTTATCGACCTACGAGGTGCTTGCGAAGTCGACGCCCGTACATATGTTCATCACTTTGCCTGGTGGATTCGAGTTTCGTGCCACCGGATTCGTTCGTTTCGTCAGGGATCCAATGGATTTTTCAGCAGAGTCTGAGCCTGGTATGGGAGTGCAGTTTGATGAGCTTCCGGAGCATGCGCGCGATCTGGTGTTGCGGTTTATCCGGAAGCGGCCTCCGATGTTTTATGACGAGTGATGCTCATGCCGTGTCGAGAGACTCGCTTGCTTCGATGTATGCGCCCCACGCTGACGCGCTCACCGGATTGGTGTTTCTTCCGCCCAGTCAATCAGCCTGATCTACCAGTTCTAAAAGCTCTTCCTCGCTTGCAAATCCCCACCATCGCCTCACCACTCTGCCTGATGAGTTCAGCATGATGAACGCAGGAACACCCTGAAGGGTGCCTAGGGGGCTGTTTCCTGAAAGAATTTGGCCTCGCGGATCGTAAGCCAGCGGAAAGGGCGGATCGAGCGACTCTCGGAACGCTTGAATCAACTGTCTTGGATCGGGCTGAATTGCAATGCCTACGACATGTAAAGTGCTGCGCTTTTGAACCACTTGCCCGAGTGGTTGGAGCGCTGCATGGCTGATCGGATCAAAAGTCGTGAACAGAAAGAGAAGAATGGGTGCGCTTTGCAGATCTCCCACCTCGATCCAGTTTCCCTCGGAAGTGCGTAGGGAAAGTTCGATCCTCCGAGAGTCGGTTGGCGATCCAAGCCGGTGTGACTGATGTGGCATGTTCGTGCTTTTGCATGCTGCAGTGAACATGCAAAGAACGAGGCCGGCCGCCAGAGCGGGGCAGAGGAGCAGCGTCCGCCGGTTGTCATCGTTCCAGTTGCGATCGGCTCGAGGACTATGGCTACAAGGTAGATTCGATGTGCAGTGGTGTCTGCTATTGTCCTTGTCGCCCTGCAGCGAGAGAATGTGGGTGAGTCGCTTCATCGCGAACCTCCTTCTGTGCTCTCGCATGTATTCGTCGCAGTTGTCCTTGAGATGTACCTAATCCCGGCCCGAGTTTCCTCGAAAACCCTCCTCTTTGGAGCGGAACAACACATTGAAGGTCGTGAGAGAGCCGTAACAGCCGGTGATATACTGTTGCAATTGAACTTTCTCATCGTCGGCTAAAGTTTTGTGGGCGTTGATCTTCTGCTCTAGGACGCGCAATTTTTCCCTAATCAGCACAACTTTCTTGAAAAGAGAGTCTAAGGGAATCCGTTTTTCCTGCACGCCCTCGCGACCGGGCACGAGTACGGCCTCGCCTCCTTGCCAGCGGTCACCCAGCTCGGTTTCACGAATACCGAGTTCGTCCAACAGTACTTCTCTCAGCACTTGTCGAAACTCTTCTTGGTCCATATCGATTCCTATCTCTGTGGGAATGTTTGGCCGACGAGCGGCAGGTTGGTCGCTTACGTCCTGACGGTATGCTCTCGGGGCGCCCGCGACCCGCTTTCTCCTGAGGGAACCTTCGAACGACGCGCCGATCGGTTTGTGGCTGGAACAGGTAGAACGATCTTGCAGCGGTGATGGCCAACAGCCCAAACGGCAATCACCCCAGCTTGAGCCGTCTTCGTTCGTCGCCATACGAACAAACCAGCCACAGGTGCCACAACGCCCGTCTAGATTACGTTCCATCCCGGGCAAGCTAGCAGAAGCTAGGGACTAAAGAGATGTTCTTGCCCACGGTGCATGCGTCTCTCTGACTTGTCATCATAGGACGATGTTGTCCTTGAGAGACCTTCAACTAAAGCGGCGCCTAGATGCTCTGGTCGCCAATAGCGACCGAGATAGAATTCGGGAGTCTGACCCGGTCTCCATAGTACATCGCTATGGCGATCCGCTCGATCAAGAAGTCGTTGGGTTGGTCGCTGCTCTTTTAGCCTTCGGCAACATTTCGGCGGCGCAGCGCTCCATCGAGTTTGCCCTCGCTCCTTTGGGTTCACATCCGGCTCAAACCTTGCGGTCGTCTGAGCTCTCTTGGGAAAAACCTCTGGAAACATTTGTGCACCGCATCTACCGCGCCGAACATTTGATCCACCTGCTGCGTTCGGTCCGCGAGGTATTACGGACTCACGGTTCCCTTCAGGCCCTCTTTCTTTCCCACTACCTGTCACGGGCGAGTCTTCGAGATGCCTTAGCTTGCTTCGCTTCTGATCTTCGTGGTTCGGCAGATTCTCGCGGCATCCGGCACCTGCTTAGTGACCCAGGTCGAGGCAGCGCTTGCAAACGTTGGATGCTCTACCTTCGTTGGATGATTCGCCGTGCTGACGGGGTGGATCTCGGTATCTGGGATCTCCCTCCAAGCATGTTGTTTATTCCAGTCGATGTGCATGTGTCGCGCATCGCGTGCAATCTCGGGCTGACGCGACGATCCGATCCAAGCTGGAAGACATCCGAGGAGATAACCACCTTTCTGCGTACTTTCGATCCCAACGACCCGGTCAAGTACGACGTTGCCATCTGTCATTTCGGGGTATCTGGAAAGTGTCCAAGTCGTCGTTCAGAACCGATCTGCTCCCAATGTGATCTTCAGTCGGTTTGTCAGCAATGGCGACGTTCAAGATCTAAAAAAAAACAAGCTCGATAAGGGTGTGTTCGTCACAGAATCCAATGAGCGTTTTCGTCAATGAGCTTGGACAAGGATTCTTTGCAGCCGGGCCTCTGCCTCGTCGAGTTCATCTGCGTCGATACCTTCCGAGATCTGGATGGTGCCGTCGCTCTTAGAATCGATTAATCCCTGTTGCTTCATCGACTCAAGTGCACTCCCTAATTTGTGTTTGCTCAGAGACTCTCGGTGATCGATCTCTCCAGAAAAGTACATACGCATTCCGAGGTTTAGAGTTTTCGTCATCCACTCCTTACGAAACATGGGCCTCGTGAGGATCTCCGACACGCCACGCAATGCAAGTACATAGGCCTCGAAGTACGGTCTAAGCATTGCGGCGTAGAGTTGAATTGGATCTCCGTTTTGCCCTTCGGCAATCCGTACGTGATCGTCGAGGCACTCGAGTTCGCGTCCTATGAGGCGCTTAAGCGTATGATCGATTCGCTCATCCAGTTCGGCTTCGATTCGCTTTACAGGCTCAAGTCGGATAAATGCTGCGAGCTCCGCTGCCCTTTGTCGCACTGCTGAAAGCGGGACTCGATCCTTCCGGCTCATAGTGACCGCTGAGGCGACGAGTGCGTAGGGAACGAAGAAGTGCAAGATGTTGTTCTTATAATATTCGAGCGTGATCCTCTCTGACTCGGGTAGGGTGAATATGGTTTCTCCCCCTGTCTCGTGAGCTAAAATAAGCGCTCCATCTGAGAAAAGGCCGATGGCGTCGTCGATCGCCTGGCGGTTCAGAGAGTGTTCATCATGGATCAGTGATTTTGCGATTCGTGCTTCCAACTGATGAAGTGCCTCCACCAATACATCGCAGATTTCCATGAGTTTACTTCTCGGCATACCTCTGCGGGAGTGTGCAAGAAGGGCGGTTGCCACGAGCGATGCCGGGGTGACCATGGTTGCCTGGTCGATCTCGCACATGGTTTTGTGACCGAGACTCTGGATCAGCACGCGCCGCTGTTTTGGGGAGAGGGATGTCTCTGGGCCGAGGATCTCCTGACGCATTTGATGGAAATCAATAATGTTTCCAAACTGCACATAGAGGCGCCCGTAGCGACTTCGAAGCACGTTGGGCGTTTGAAGCAGGCTATGGAGATTTTCTTTTCGCTTCTCGCCACCTGAAAGTTCCAGGGCGTAGCTTGTTTGTTCGATAACGCGTTCATAGCTAATCGATATGGGTACAAAGAATACGTTTCGACCGTTCAATAGAAGCGAGGCATCGACTACCATCGAAAGTAAGCCGAACTTAGGAGACATCAGCTGACCACTGCGCGATCGGCTCCCTTCAACGAAAAACTCGATAAGAAAACCCTCGACGAGCAGCTTTCGAATGTATGCATCCACCAGTGCCGAATAGAGCCGCTCTCCTCGAAAACTACGTCGAATAAAGAATGCTCCTCCGCGGCGCAAAAGCGCGCCCAGAGGAAAGAAGCTGAGATTGTCGCCCGCGGCTATTAGAGGTGCAGCGAGCGCGTTGCTGTAGAGGACGTAGCTCAGCACGAGATAGTCCACGTGGCTCTTATGACTTGGGAGAAGCACGACGGCTCCCGAACGTGCTGCGGTTCTTAGTTTTTCAAGGCCCTGCAGGTCGATGACGATGCCGTCGTACATTCGATTCCACACCCAATCAAAGAATCGTTGCGCGAATCCCAATAGATGAGGGTTCTGATCAGCGCACAGCTTGCTCAGGGTGGCTTCTGTAAGGAGCTCGGTTTGCTTTTGTGTTTTCTTCTCTGCGCGAGCATGTGCTCTCATGGCTTTGCGAACCCGGGGGCTGCGCAGCAGTTCTTCCTTAATGCGTCCAACCGTTTTCTTTGTGGGTCCAAGCACTACGGTACGTTCCCGTTCCATCCTGCGGAGCAGGGCGTAACGCACCCGGTCGGCAATGCGGCCATCGTCCAGGTCTTTATGTTCCAGGACGAAATCTTTCAGGTTGAAGGGAGAGCCCGATCTCAGAACCGCATTGCGGTAGTTCAAAGCGAACTGCAATAGAACTCGAACTCTTCCGGGCCATTCCACCGGGCCGAAGATGAGGTCGAAGATACTGGCTTCGCGCCTTGGCGGCAGCTTGCTCCACACGATGGTCTGAGGAACCAAGAGAATCGGTTTTTCAAGCGTTCGTTGCGTTTCGACGAGAGTACGGATGAGATCGACGTCGAGTTCGCCCCCCTTCCTCACCGGACTTCCGAGGCGTGGCGGCTGGCGTAGAAAGAGCAAAGCACTGCAGTTCTCTTCCACAACGGAACGTAGCGATGCCTCCTCGGGTGGTTGTCTTTTCAAGCGAAGGCGTCTCCCGCCCTTTCCCATTGGCTCCAAGATCCACAAACCCAGATCATTTACAAAACGAACCAGAGGGAGGTTCATCTGCTTCAGCAGAAAATCCAAACAAAGGAAATCGAGAAAGGAGATCGAGCGCATCACGTAGACGACGGTGCCCTTGTCTGCCGCCGACTGAACGACTCCTTTCCACTGCTGATCGATTCGGATGTGCTGAAAAAACCGACGATAGAGCCATCGAAGTGCGGCGTTCGGACGGTAGATCTCTCCTGGCTTTGGAGTTCGAGGTCGCGCCTGGTGTTGGCTTCGGTTTGCGGCGGCTGGACTCATGATTGAATCGAAACTTCGCTGGGTTTAAGGGTCGTCCGTGACTTCTACGTGTTGCATGCATCACGATAAGCTACGACTTGACTCCGCTATTCGGAGCGACTATCCCTCCGCTCCTTCCGAAGGATGGCACAGATGCCGCCCTGCAACCCGAGGTTTCGAACCATGCGCACAAAGCGCGCCAAAGAATCGAATATTAAACGTCGCTGGTGGGTCGTTGACGCTGAAGGTATTCCTTTGGGCCGTCTCGCGTCGAATATCGCGAAGATATTGTCAGGCAAGCATCGACCTGATTTTACTCCGGAGGCCGACACTGGAGACTTCGTCGTCGTTATCAATGCGGGCGCGCTCGTGCTCACCGGACGGAAGGCGAAACTTAAAATGTGGAGGAGGCATTCTGGTATCCCCGGGGGATACAAAGAAACACCTTACGGAGAGCTACTGCAAAAAGACCCGAAGTTCGTGATCGAAAAAGCAGTAAAAGGCATGCTTCCTAAGGGGAGTCTTGGGCGCCGCAAGCGATCCAAACTCAAAGTCTACGCTACCTCAACCCACCCGCACTCAGCTCAAAAGCCCGAGGCGCTTTCCATTCATTAGCACGCCATCCACAAGGCAACACGAGAGCCACTTAGCAGACCAGGGGATGTTCAAGGAACACCCGGGCACTCTGAGAAGTTAGGCACCCCGAGAAGTTAAAAGACAGTAGGTAAATGCGTTCATGACCCGAATGATCCACGGCCGATACTACGGCACCGGTAAACGAAAAAACGCCATTGCGCGCGTGTTCCTCAAGCCCGGCAACGGGGAAGTCGAAGTCAACGGGCGAACGTTTGAGGATTACTTCCCACGTGATGTTCTGAGGCTCGTCGCGTCTCAGGCATTTGAGGTTGTCGGCAAGCCAGGGCAGTTCGACGTGCGGGTCAACGTTTCAGGCGGAGGAATCGCAGCTCAAGCTCAGGCAATCCGACATGGCATTTCCCGTGCACTTCTAGGAATCGATCCGAAGTTTCGAACGCTACTTAAGAGAGCCGGATTGCTTACCCGAGACGCTAGAAAGAAAGAACGTAAGAAGCCAGGGCAACCCGGGGCTCGCAAAAAGTTTCAGTACAGCAAACGTTGATCTGCTTCTCGAAATGCCTTTGCGGCTCGGCTTGGTTATAGGGAGCGCCTGAGGTGAGCCACACGGAATCTCCCACGCGAGCCTCTCCCTCCTCCAACGTCCGAGCCGCGGTAGTCGGAGCGACAGGATATACCGGGGCCGAGATGCTTCGGATTCTCTATCAGCACCCGAGAGTCCGACTCGGCTCGGTGTGCGGTCATAGTAAGGCGGGACTTCGAGTCGCCGACGTGCTTCCCCACTTTGCTGGAATACTTGATCAGGAAATCGAGTCCATCGATGCGCAGCGACTTGCTCGTGAGCATGACGCGATCTTTTGCTGTCTTCCTCATGGAGCCGGTGCGCAGTTGGTTGCAGATTTGCACGCTTCAGGGAGAACCGTATTCGATCTATCTGCAGACTTCAGGCTCCGTGACACCTCGGTCTATCGCAACTGGTACGGGGATCACCCTGCAAGCGCGCTTGTTCCTCAAGCGACCTATGGTCTGGTTGAGCTGTACCGTGAGCGACTCCGCTCTGCTCAATTGGTAGCCGTACCCGGTTGTTATCCTACCGCTGCCATAGTCGGACTGGCACCGCTTTTGGATGCCGGTTTGATAAAGCCCCTGGACATCGTCATCGACGCCAAAAGCGGTGCTTCCGGAGCTGGTAGAACTCTGCGAGAAGGGTCTTTATTCGCAGAGGTTGATTCCGGAATACGCAGTTACAAATTGGCGGGAACTCATCGTCATACCCCCGAAATCGAACAAGCCTTGTCGGATATCGCTCAGGAGCGAGTTACCGTCACCTTCAGTCCTCATTTGACTCCAATGACTCGAGGTATTCTCTCTACCTCTTACGCACTCTGGTCGAAGGAGATCACTGCTGACCTATGCACTGAAGCTGCAAGATCGTTCTACGCTGACGCTCCTCTTATTACGGTGCTCGATCCGGAAAAACATCCCGATACCAACTCGGTGAGGGGCACCAGCCGAAGCATGGTCTCTTACCACGTCGATAAGAGAGTGGGACGCGTAGTTACCGTAGCGTCGATCGACAATCTATTGAAGGGAGCCGCAAGTCAGGCGTTGCAGGCGTTCAATGTGCGGTTTGGCTTTCCGGAAGAATATGGACTAACTTCGCTAGGCCCATGGCCGTGACGCGCATCCTACACGTCAGCGATACCCACACCGCCGTCCCAACACGCGAGCTTCCGCTGCGTGAAATGGTGAACAAGCGCCTGCTCGGTCTTGGGCATCTGGTCGTTCGAAGGAGTCGCAAGTTCGCCGAGTCTGATAAGAAGATAAGGAAAATGGCGGACTTTGCTAAGGACACGCTGCAAGCGGATGCCGTGATCCACACCGGAGATTTTACGGCGCTTGGGACAGAAGAAGAAATGCGAGCGGCTCGTGAGGCGATGCAATGCTTTGACACAGTTCGACTCGGACTGACGGTAGTCCCTGGGAATCACGATATTTATCTCAGTGATTCTTCGTATGATTCCTTCGAACTTGAGTTTGCCCGCTATCTTGTAGGCGATTTGAAAGATGCGCCGGTCGAAGGTCCTTTTCCATTCGTACGTTTTCTCGACAGCACCACTGCGGTTGTCATGGTGAACAGCGCACGGCCCAATCCTCAGCCCTGGCGATCGAGCGGGCGTATTTCTGACACTCAACTCAAGCGTCTCGAAGAACTCCTAGAGCTGGAAGAGGTGCGTCGCCGCTTTGTGATCGTTGGAACGCACTACGCGCCAAGACTTGAAAGTGGCCGTCCGGATTCTATCAATCACGGACTCGAGAATGCCGATGATTTTCTAGGCGTTTGTCGCCGGATTTCTTTTGGCGCACTCGTTTTTGGTCATGTGCACCGGTGCTATGTCGTTTCAGTGCCGTCGTTGAACGCGCCTCTTTTTTGCGCAGGGAGTGCGGTTCATGACGGTCACGAAGGCTTCTGGTGCTTTGATGTAGGATCGAAGAGAGCTTCCGCGCGCTCTGGGTTTTGGAACGGGAACGCTTATCAACTCAGTGAAAGAGTCACGTATATCGAACCCGCAGTTCCCTCGGACTAAAGAAGCTCTACCTGCTCTCCATGCCGTACCTAGGAGCTCATGGCCGCTTCTGTTGCTCGTGAGCTCTCGAGCTCTGGACGCATTTCGGCTTCAGAAGGCTCTTTGAGGTAAGCCACCGTGCGAACCAGCTCGACGAGCTGTTCTCGTATTGCTGGTGTCAATTTCTCGAAGCGGACGCCCATGCCCGGATTGAGATTGTCCCCGTCGGGACGAAACGGATTGATCCACGCTACGGTCCCCTCAACCACCAATGTAGATTCGAATCCAGCAGAAAAACGAAGGGTCAGCAAAGATCCCACTTCCAGAGGTGAGTCGGTGCGAATGAAGATGCCCATTTCACTGATGTTCGTCATGTATGAAAACAGAAAGTTTTCTCCGCAGGTGTACTCGACTTCTACCGAGGTCTCGAAACGCGCTGCGCGTCGTTTCTCGCTGAAGTCCTGAGCCTCATCGCCAACCATATCCATCCCCCTAACGCACGCGAACTGTTCCAGGCATCGCTCTGTCGGCACCGTCTCTGGGTCCTTCGGTCACCTTCAAACGAGTATCCCCGCTGAAGAATCCTACAAATAACGTATAAGTACCAGTACGATAGTTGCCTGGAATCGTCAGGGTCTGTCGGTCAACGATGATATCGTCCTTGTCCCAAAGGCGTAACGGGTAATTTCCATCAACCGGTACATGATCGCCGTTCAGTCGATGGCCCTGCCCGTCGAGATGCAAGAAGACTTTGTAACTACCCGGCATCTGCGAAAGTGCCTTCCAGTACCAAGTAACCGTGAATGACTCACCTGGCCCTACATGACGAGGATGAGGTAGTTCAAGATCGTATCCAAGTAGCGCAACGCGACCCTCAAACACGATATTGGTCCGATGTACCGGTTCGGGTTCGTCCCGAAGCACGTGCGCTGCAAGAAAGTTTTCGTTGTTTCTTCCATCGATCGGCTGGTTGGTGATCAAAGTGTCGCGAGTGTCTCGGCCGTAGGCCACAAATAGATGCTCACCCGTTTCTTTTCGGTAGAGACGGTTGATCGCTGGCAGCTCTTTTGTGGGTAGGATCGCCCAGCGTCGTTGTCCTTCCTGCAGATAGTCGATGAGATGTGACTGATGTTCGAGTGACCTTTGTGTTCCTCGAGCATAGTAGGCAGCGGCGCGAGTTCCGACGCGATACTCACCCAGCTCGGCCTCTTCGCCTGCCAACTCATTAAATGCGTCGTACGCCTCTTGAGGAGATAAGTAGGCTGAAAGGTTTGGAACATAGCTATGCGCCGTGAATATCGAAATCAGCATTCCCGCAAAGATCATCGGTATCGCGCGGTGATGAACCAGCTTGGATGCCAGGAAGAGAAAAAGCGCTCCTCCGGCCAGTGCCAGGGGTAGCATCGCTGGGATCGCACCGAGTCTTATGCCCCACCTCACGATAATGGAAGTGAGCGGCAAGGAGTCACCAAAGGAGATGCACATCAAACTGAATAAGAACAGCGCAGCGTTCAGAAGTGCAGTGAACACGATCCACGTTCGAAATGACCAGCCCAGTTTCCAGCGGCTTGCAATGAACCGATAGGGTCTGCTGAGGTCGAACCTCCCTGCAGAGTTGAGTTGGCTACCGCCCATTCCCAGCGCGACACACGCCGCGAAGAGCATAAGCATCGCCACCCAAGCTCCACTCGGTTTGAAGCCACCGGGAATAGAGAGTTCGCGTATCGCAAGTGCGCTTGCGGGAGATTCCGGATAGAGCGCGTAGTCTCTGACCAAGAGTCCGACAAGCAAGAGGATCACGGTGGCACTCATCCATTGAGCGCTATCTCGACGTTCTAGATCTCGCAGCAGAATCGCGACCATCGCTGCAGCCCCTGCGACGGCGGGGAACGTCGCCGTGCCGTAGCGTGACGAGAAGAGGGTGACTGCCCCGTAACTGAGCGCGATCCACAACAATAGGGACAGCCGTAGCGCATCGCTTCGATCTAGTGTTTCGCAAGCTGTGGAATTGTACTCAGAGGCTGAATTCGGAACCGTGCCGAGATTTCGAAAAGTAAAATGCCCGGCTCCAAGAACAAGCAGGGCGCTCCATGGAGCAAAACCATGAAAAAGCTGTTCCATAGATACGTCAAAAGACGGAGGAGCGTCGCCAATGGGTTTGCCGCCAAGGACATGCGAATACTCCGCTGCATCTGCGAAGATGGCTTGGACTACAAGCACAACGGCGACTGTGCTGACTGCCAGCACGGAGACGGTGGAACACAGTTTGAAGCGATCGTCGTGACGGAATAGGGCCCCATCCATCAAAGTGACGAGGCCTACAGCAAGAACTGGGGGAGCTATCGCCAGCAGGATGCCTCGACCGAACAATGCGAGCACGAGTGCAGTCATCCAGAGGAGGTATGTGCTCGCGAATTGAAACCACTTTGATGCTGCAGGTTTGATCGACTCCACCGCATCGACGTCGAATTCACGCAGCGGATAAACTAGATAAAACGATGCAAAGAAGACGAGTGTGGAGAATGCAAATGAGGGAGCGTCTCCTAGTAGTTGCCGCGAGTTCATCAAGAAAAGGGGGCTTGAAGCGGCGATGAGTACCGCATAAGTCGCAACTCTCGTCCCCCCGTCGACTCGCAGGCCAGCGTAAAGCACGATGAGGCAAAATAGCCCGCAAAGGGCGATTGGAAGCCGACCGGACCAGTTGTGCACGCCAAAGAGCTCAAACCCCGCAGATATGATCCAAGTCGCTAGCGGTGGTCTTTGATGTCCGTCTGCGGTCAGCTTTGAAAGCGCACGGGCTTCATCTGCTACGGAGAGCTCCCAGGGATCCCACAAACCAAACGATGCGAGGCCCAGCAAAACGATAGAAGCGATGAGCGAGGAAATACCGATGCCCGAGAGCCATCGCATGGCACCTCGCTTTGAACTGCCGGAATGCAAGTTGCTGAATTGCATTGATCTCATCTTGTGTACCCGGTGTACCCGCGCTCAGTCCCTACGAAGTCGCTTGTGGCCTCTCCGTACCTTTACTCGGCTGGGTCCGGTGCTCGGGGTGGCTTCTCCGTGCCTCTAGTATGCGTCTCGCCCTTGCGAGAAATCTGTTCGGCCGTTTGAGAAAAGCTTAGTACACGCATTAGAGGTGTCTACTTCGAGGAGTTCGGAGCGTGCCTGATAGTGCGCGAGAATTGGGCTAACGTTCGGCAACGGGCACTTCGATGCGCTTCAATCGGGTCATAACACGCCGCACATGCCTCCTATATCTCGGCAAAGCAGCGGAGGGCATCGTCTGTCCAGGGCCGTTCAACTCGGTGAGTGGGTCGATGAAGGTACCATTCAGTTTGAGACCGAAGTGTAGGTGAGGGCCTGTCGATCTGCCGGTCGAACCGACTTGGCCGATTTGCTGGCGTTGCTCCACCCGATCGCCTCGTTCAACGTGGATGCGGTGCAAGTGCGCGTAGAAGCTCTCGTATCCTCCTTCGTGACGAATGGCTACTAGCTTCCCGTTGGGCCCCTTTGGGCCCGCCCAGGTAACGACACCCATAGCTGCAGCCCAAACTGGTGTCCCGGTGTCCGCCGCGAAGTCGATTCCGTTATGTGGCACCACCCGTCTCAAGATCGGATGCATCCTCTGAGGGTCGAACAAGGATGAAACTCTTTGATAGCGGCAAGGAGACCTGAGCCATCCGCCATGGACGCTTCTTCCGGATTCATCGTAAAAGTCTGGAGAATTGGAGAGCGGAGCGTACCAGTAGACGTGCAACACACCGGTGCGGGAACCGGAATATTCAATAGCCTCGATCTGGCCATATCTCAGAAACTCCTGCTCGAGTCGTTCTTCGGTGAGAAGGATTCGAAAAGTGTCTCCTTCACGCGTGTCGGTAGAAAAGTCGATTCGATTTTCGAACGCCTCGATAAATCGGCTGACGAGACTGCGACGAAGACCAATCCTCCGAAGTCCGTCACCAAGCGAGGTCATGATCACGCCGCCCCGAGCCAGTGCCACGCGTTCAATAGGTCTATCGATGCGCCTGGTCTCGAGACGTCCCGCCCGGTTGCGGTGGACCTGGACGAAACTCGTCGTGTTGTCGTGGTACTCGAACTTCTCTACCGCTCCGTTATCGCCTCGCTCTACTACAATCTCGTGCTCGGGTCGGCAGCGGCGAAAGTCCAAGGCATTGCGAACAGCGTCTTCGATTTCCTGGCATTCCGCTCGACTCAATCCCGCTCGCTGCAGCGCCGGGCGAAAACCGTTTGCCTTACCGAATTTCAAAACTACGCGACGCGAGGCTTCGGGGAGGCGAGCAGGTTCGACATCTGAGGGTTCAGCCGTCACCTCGTTTTGGGCCTCCGTGACGGCATTGATGCCCTTGGGATCTGTCGGTTCCGAATCGCGGCTCTCTGCTGTCTGCAAAGCCGCAACTTCCGGGAGTGTGTCTGCGCCCGCATCCGAAGTGACGCTGCCTTGGTTAGCGGAATCCACCGGTCGACGCGGTTTCGAGACCTCCCAAAAACCTAGGCTGTGCGTCGCGACCCACAAGATGATGCCGGTCGCGCATGATGTTGAGCCCAGCGTGAGCAGGACACCTCGTCGCAGCCGTATCGCTCGCCGATTTTCGCGCAATAGCGGAGCCTCGACTGAAGGAAGCGGTCTTTGAAGAGGATCACGTTCTGTGGTGCCTTCCTGCGACACCGCGATGGCTTATCAGCGACAAACCCCCGTTGCAAAGGCTCAGATGAGGGATTCAGACGTGTGCTCAACGCACAGGTCTCACTCCCGTCAGTGATGAACGAAGCATATCTCGCCTGTGCTCTGCGGCTTGACATACCAAAGATCTCAAGGTAACTGAGCGCTCCTGTTCGGAACTCTTAGGGCTTCGAATCAACCACTCACACAGAAGATGCCGCTTGTCTGAGACATTTTCTGACGAAGCGTCTAATCTAGGGGGGCGCCGAGTACGAGCCAGTTGTCTTGACGACGCTCATCTTGTTAACGACATCCGCACTACCAAAGGCACGTAGCTCAGTGGGAGAGCACTACCTTGACACGGTAGGGGTCGGCGGTTCAATCCCGCCCGTGCCTACCCCATCGCACTTCGCATCGCTTCCTAACGACTACGACTGACTTAACGACTTCGACCGAAGAGCCCCTCACTTCGGTACGAACGAGCCAAACTATCGATAAGAAACGCGAGGGCAGTCTGTCCTCGAAACCGGAGAAGTGACCATCCGCAGAACCCGCCAAGAGAATCGACCATCACGTAACAATTATGGTCAACGCGTTAATGAACGTATTCGTGTCCCGGAGGTTCGCGTCATCGGTTCCGAAGGAGAGATGCTGGGTGTGTTGTCTACCGACGAAGCCCGCCGTATCGCTCGACAACAGGAACTAGATCTCGTCGAAGTCAATCCGAAGGTGAACCCGCCCGTGTGTAAGATTATGGACCACGGGAGATACAAGTACGAAGAAAAGAAGCGTCAGTCTGAAGCGCGTCGGCGCCAGTCATACACCGCCACCAAAGAGGTCAAGCTCCGGCCGAAGACCGATGATCACGACGTGCATGTCAAGATTCGGCAGGTCCTGAAGTTTCTCACGGAGGGCAACAAGGTTAAGATCACCGTTCGTTTTCGTGGTCGCGAGATAACCCACCCCGAGACCGCTGAGCGACAAATCAACACCATCCTAGACTCAGTTGAAGAGCTCGGAGTGGTGGAGCAGGGCGCACGCATGGAAGGGCGAACAATGACCGCGATCGTAGCTCCAAAGCGACGCGAGATTCAGCTGAGCCATCGGCGCTCAGAGCGTCGCGTCGAGAGCGGCGAGACTGATGCTGCCGAAGGCAGCAAGATCGATGCTGTTGAGAGCAGCGTCGATAGTGCGGAAGGGGCGTAGGACCGGCTAGCAAGCTGAGATCCCGTTTGTTGAGTCATTCTTCCGAGATTGTGGTCTGAAAAAACGCATCTGCTTTCGGTGGTGCTGGCTGAGCGTTAGTCTCGGCGGGCCAAGCAAGCTCTTCGCATTCTCAGATGGTCTTGACAAATCTCCTTCGCGAGCGTAATCAATCGCCCCTCTCCGCTAAATCCCGTGTCCTTCGCAGGGGCTTAGCTTAAAGCGAGTACTCAATGCCAAAAATGAAGACCAAGCGAGCCGCGGCAAAGCGACTGCGCACCACAGCAAAAGGTAAAATCCGACGCGCATCCGCTGGCAAAAGCCACTTGATGCGAGGCAAATCTTCGACACGCCTTCGTCCTCTGAAAAAACACAGTCTGGTGAGTAAGTCGGAAGAAAAGAACCTTCGTCAACTCATCCCTTACAAGTTCTGAGGATTTCATGCCGCGCGCCAAAAGAGGATTCAAGGCTCGTCGTAGACGTAACCGAATATTAAAACACGCCTCCGGCTTTTACAGTGCAAGAGGCCGAACCTTTGCAAACGCTATTGAGCAGGTCCACAACGGATGGCGGGATGCCTTCGCCGCGCGTCGTGCGAAGAAGAGAGACTTCCGCAAGTTATGGATCCTGCGTATCAACGCTGCCGCAAGACTTCATGGCTTGAGCTACAGCCGTTTCGTCTCGAAGTTGAAGAAGAAAAGCATCGAGTTGGATCGAAAGGTCTTAGCGGAACTCGCATACAGTGACCCCGGTGCGTTCAAGGCTGTGGTGGACGCAGTAAACTGAACTGACTGGGCTTTTGCTCACAACGACTTTCCGCTTCTCCGGCCTTCAAACCAGCTGGATTCCTGACCTACACGTCCGGTTGGAGCTCGCATTAGTCTGCGTGGGAGCAAGAAGTTGAACAGGAGGAATATCCGGCATGGTGGAAGCCGAGGTTGACGAAAGCAGCGTCGACCGAGTCGAATCGGACGGAGTCGCAGTCGGTGGAACTTGCGAGGACAACCTAGTCTTTCGTTTTGAAGCGGATCTCGATGCGATTAAGCAAGCGTTTTCCGTTGGATTTGCGACAGCGTCCACCGAGCAAGAACTCCGTGCTGGAAATGCACGCCTGCTCGGATCGAACGGCAGCCTCACAACGCTTTTGAAATCCATTCCTCAGCTGCCTCCAAATCGTCGGAGAGAGCTTGGCCGTAAAGCCAACGCGTTGAAGGCTCAGGTCGTTGCGTTGTTCGAGAAAAGACTCGTAGAGATCTCTCGCACATCTCGAAATGCCGAGATGAATGCGCAGCATTTGGACGTGACTTTGCCGGGCCGTTTTGGTGCCAGCGGCAGACTTCATCCGATTACCCGAGTCAAGCATGAGCTGGTGGATCTCTTCAGTTCCCTGGGCTTCGACGCTGCAGACGGTCCGGATATCGAACGGTACGAGTACAACTTCGATATGCTGGGTTTTCCCGAGGATCATCCTGCCACCGACATGCAGGATAGTTTCTTCATCCGAAGTGCTACCGGTGAACCTATCCGCGAGGCGCTCTTACGTACCCATACTTCTACAGTTCAGATACGCGAGATGCTTCGCCGTAAGCCCCCGTTGGCGATCGTATCTCCTGGAGCAGTGTATCGACGCGATGATGACGCGACTCACTCCCCTATGTTTTTTCAGATAGAGGGATTGCTGGTGGACACGGGCGTCAGCTTTGCGGATCTTAAGGGAATTCTCACGATCTTTCTCAAGCGATTTTTCGGTTCTGAAGTACCCGTCAGGTTTCGCCCGAGCTATTTTCCCTTTGTTGAGCCCGGAGGGGAGGTGGATATCGGTTGCGTATTTTGCCGCCCTTGGGAAGATCCAACTCGATTGGACTCGTGTCCCGTATGCAAAGGCACAGGATGGATGGAAGTGCTCGGCTGTGGCATGGTCCACCCTGTAGTTTTTGAGAGTGTAGGTTACGATCCAGAAGCAGTAAGTGGATTTGCGTTCGGAATGGGGCTCGACCGGATGGCGATGCTCAAATACGGCATTCCCAATATACGGTTGCTTTATGAGAATGACGTTCGTTTCCTCGCGCGGTTTTGAGTGAAGACCGCCACCGAATCATGTCCAGAGCTCACGCGGAAGCGTGTTCACGGTCGCATGTCGCTGGTGCTATTCGTTCGACTCGCTCGACAGCAATAGAGGTTGGATCATGCGTGTCTCTATGAAATGGCTGCGTGAGCTAAGCGGCATGGATGTGAATAGCGACGAAGTATCTGCCCTGCTGACTTCGGCTGGTTTGGAGGTGGAAGACACCATCCGATGGGGAGATTCTTTGGAGAGTGTCGTCATTGCTGAAGTATGCAGCAAAGAGCGTATACCGAGTACGGACAAGCTCTCCCGTGTACGCGTGTTTGATGGGCAAGATGAGGTCGAAGTAATCTGCGGTGCGCCCAACGTTCCTGGACCCGGGGAAAGAGTGCTCTTTGCTCAAGTTGGCGCGACGCTTCCCAACGGGTTGATCATCGCTGAACGTAAGATCGCGGGCATCGTTTCGAGAGGAATGATCTGCAGTGATGAAGAACTAAACCTTGGTTCTGATCCTCGAGGGATACATGTTGTCGATTCCGAAAACGGAGCCCGTGCAGGGACACCAGTCGCCGATGCATTGGACCTGAGAGATTCGGTACTCGAGCTCGGAGTGACTCCCAACCGGCCCGACTGCCTAGGGCATCTTGGAGTGGCTCGAGAGCTTTGTGCGCTTCGTGAGAAGCCTTTTCTGATCCCTGAGATTCCAGAACTGGATTTGTCGGACCATCCTATCGAGGTCTCCACCGGTGAATTTGCCGTGTGTATTGAAGATGTAGATAGCTGTCCTCGATACGGAGCTGCGGTTGTCTCGGGGGTGAAGGTCGACTTTTCTCCCTTCTGGCTCCGCTATCTACTGCATCGACTCGGCATTCGTGCCATTTCGAACGCTGTCGATGCGACCAACTTGGTGCTCTTGGAGACAGGGCATCCGATCCACGGGTTTGATCTGCAGACGCTCAGCGGGCCACGGATTATCGTGCGCCGCGCCTGCGATGCCGAAAGAATGATGACTTTGGATCAGGTGGAGCGGGAGCTTACAGAGGACGACCTTCTGGTATGCGATGCGGAGGGGCCGGTTGCGCTTGCTGGTGTCATGGGAGGTGCACATAGCGAGCTTTCTGAAGCCAGCAAAGAAGTGCTTATCGAATGCGCCTATTTTGAACCACGAGCGATTCGTAGAACGAGTCGCAGGTTTGGGTTGCACACGGAGGCGAGCCATCGGTTTGAACGAGGGGTCGATCCAAACGATGTGCCTTTGGTGCTGGCTCGGGCGGGCTATTGGATCGGCCGGCTTTGTGGCGGGACGATGCTGCAAAGGGGTATCGATTGCGTTCCGCGTGCAATCGTACCGACACCCATTCGATTACGGTCTTCTCGACTCTCGGATTTGCTCGGGATGCGTTTTTCGCTCGCGTCTGCAGAGGCTATTCTCTCCCGCCTGGGATGTAGGTTGATGAACCGCTCGAGTGGTGAGATCACGGTTGCGCCACCAAGTTTTCGACCTGACCTTAAGCGGGAGATCGATCTCATCGAAGAAGTGGCACGCGTGACTGGCTACGATGAGATTCCTTCCCGCGTTCCCAAAATTCGTCCAAGTCCGCATGGGAGCGATCCAGTTGGCCTATTCGAGCGTCGCCTCTTGGAAGCCTGTGTATCGACGGGATTGCACGAGGCGATCAACTATTCATTCGTATCTCCCTCCGATTTGAAAGCGTCTCTAGTTCCTACCGATGCTGTTGAGCTTGCCAATCCTCTTTCTGAGGAGCGCTCGGTGATGCGCACATCGTTGCTTCCAGGTTTGCTGTCGTCGGCACTTGGTGCGCAGCGTCATCAGTGCGAAGAGGTGACGCTTTTTGAGCTTGGTCGTCAGTTTCATCCAGCGAAAAACGCTCTTTTGCCTGAAGAGCAGAAGATGCTTGCGCTCTTGATTCTCGGCTCGCGTTCGGATTGGATCGGCCAGGGGCCGGCCTACGACTTCTATGATATCAAGGGAATGCTCTCCTCCATCGTCGACCGACTTACCGGACGTCCTCTGGAAACAGTGATCGATTCTGAGATCCTCGAGTCTGCCCACTTTCTTCACCCTCGGCGCTGTGCCGTAATCCGTTTTGAAGGTCTCCCGGTGGGTTTGCTGGGAGAGGTTCATCCCGATGTTGTAGAGCACAAAGGAATGTCGGGGAGGCCTATCTACGCCGAGATCGAAGTCATCCGACTGTACGAAGCGCAGAAAAACGCCGGTATCTTGGGGGCCCCGCGTCTACCTAGATTTCCCTCTGCCTCTCGAGATCTCTCGTTGCTGGTGGACGAGGGAATTCCAGCTGGTGAGGTGCGTCAGGCGGTGTTGGATGCCAGATCGGAACTACTCGAGTCCGTAACCCTTTTCGACCTCTACCGAAGCGCAAACCTCGCTGAAGGGAAGAAGAGTCTCTCATTTCGTTTGGTCTACCGTGATCCAAACAAAACACTCATCGACAAACGAGTAGACAAGGTTCACCAGAGATTGACTAAGCTGCTACGAGCGAAATTTGATGCTGAGCAAAGATAGGCTTTGGTCTCTAGTGTTTTGTGATGTGTAATGCAAAATATGTGCTAAAGGACCGATTTTCTCTGGGTTCCATGAGCTGTTTTCGAATGGCAGATACGCAACCGCTTGAGATTTCGAAAGATTTGTGTTCACATCGCTTTCCGCCGGAGGTGTTTAGATGACCAAGGCCGAAATCATCGATGCCGTCTACGAGAAAGTCGGCGGCTTCTCAAAAAAGGAAGCTGCAGAAATCGTAGAGGCCGTGTTCGATACGATGAAGGAGGTCTTGGCCGATGGCTCTAAGATCAAGGTATCCGGATTTGGTAATTTCATCGTTCGCTACAAAAAACAACGAATCGGTCGCAATCCACAAACTGGTGATCCGATTCCTATCAGTGCTCGTCGGGTCCTCACCTTCAAGCCCAGTCAGGTATTGAAGGGCATTCTCAACCCCCACAAGGAACCCCGTCGCGCCCCGGATGAGGCCGGTACCTGTGAGAGTGTACCTCCGATGCGTGCTACTCCGCACGAACAAGAGGTCGTGAAGTATTATGATCCGTCAGCTTCAAAATTAAGTCCCGCTAGCCGACACGGCATTGACTTCAACAGTGCTGATCTCGACAGGAGCGATGGACCCAACCGAAATAATGGTTTCGGTAGTGGTGACTAGGCATTCTCGCCACGCCACGCTTCGGTGCAGTTCGAATGGCCTTTTTGGTTTGAATCCCGCGTGCTCCGGAAGCGAATGAGTCGAGATGTGAGCGTAAAGGTCGTCTACGATCAAAAGAAATTTTTTCGAATCGGTGAAGTCTCCGAGATAGTAGGCGTAAAACCTCACGTTCTCCGCTACTGGGAGAGCGAGTTTAAGTCTCTCAGACCGCTAAAGACTCGGGGTAGTCACAGAGTTTATCGGCGTGACGACGTAGATCTCGCGATGTCTATTCGTCGCCTGTTGTACGACGAAGGCTATACGATTCTCGGAGCGAAGAGGCGACTAAAAGAGCTCGCTCAGGATGGCGGCGCGAGTGCTCCAAGCCCCGGTGCGGCTCGAGAAGTCGCGTTACGCAGGGAGCTCCTGGGGCTTCGAGAACAGCTGACGTCGCTGCTTGATACCATCGACTCAATCGTCGAGGACAACGAGATCCCCTCTAGTCACGCGACGGTGCACGCCGTGGTGCCTGCGAAATCGGTGGTTTCGGTGCTAAGGAGTATCAAAGGGTAGCGGGTTGCCATAAGCGTTGCGCGTTTAGTCGAGGCTTCTTTTCGCTCGAGAGCACCGGTTTCCATAGACTCACAACGCTATGCTCGCACGCGCTGCCTTGTTCACTTTGCACTTGCATCCGCTTGCTCAGAGTGTACCTTCCCTCTCTTTCGGGGCGTAGCGCAGTTTGGTAGCGCATCAGACTGGGGGTCTGAGGGTCGCTGGTTCAAATCCAGTCGCCCCGACCGGATAAGGACGTCATGACAGCAGCGCTGGCGTGACGTCCTTACTCTTTGTCGACTTGGATATGCTTCGTTTTCCGACTTAGAGTCTCTTCGCTCCTCCCAATTGTTCCGGTATTCCTTTGGATCGAACGGGTCGGCGTAAGGTTTGACAACCTTCCCAACACAAACCCACTAAGGACCGCGTCCCGACTCAGAGATGGTCCTCTGTATGTCGGATCGGTTTTTCCGGGCGAGGCGGCAGGTTTGTGGTAGGCAGAGCGTCCGGCGAAGTATGAAACGCAGCATGGGAGCTACATGGGCAGCCAACCGCTTATTCTTCTTTCGAATGACGACGGGGTTTCGGCCGAAGGAATACAGGTTTTGCGCAGTGCCCTACAGCGCCTGGGACAGGTAGTCACGGTGGCGCCTGCTACTGAGCAGAGCGCGAAAAGTCACGGCATCACGCTACATCGACCCCTGAGGCACGAGCGTTTCGAAGGTGAAGTTCACTCCGTAGACGGTACGCCCGTAGATTGCGTCTACATTGCCCTGCATCACGAGGGTTTGCTGCCAAGGCGCCCGGATGTTGTGGTCTCCGGCATCAACCACGGTCCCAATTTGGCCGTTGACGTCGTTTACTCGGGAACGGTAGCTGCGGCTCGCGAGGGGGCGTTGCGTGGCATTCCTTCGATCGCGTTTTCACAGGAACGCGACGGAGATAAACAGATGGCGGCTATTCATGCGGCCAATCTAGTGGAACGCTTCCTTCAAGCTGAGCCTCTGCCGCCACAAGTCGCGTTACTCAACGTGAATATTCCAGCTCATATGCCTCAAGGGGTGCGTACGACGAGGTTAGGCCAAAGACATTACGATGAAGGCGTGGTCTGCCGCGAAGATCCTCGTGGTCGAGACTATTTCTGGATTGGAGGTCCAGGGGTAATCTCCCACTATCCCATTGAGGGTTCGGATACCGAAGCGGTGGACCAAGGGTTTACTTCCATTACCCCTCTTTCGCTCAGCGGAACGCGTTCAGATCATTTTGGTGTCGCCGCGTATGTCGCGGGCGCGGATGCAGAGAGTATAGAAAGTTGATGACGGTAAATCGTTTGGAGCGTGTCGTCCGGCGCATTCGTGAAGTGCCCGACTTTCCTAAGCCAGGCATCCTCTTTAAGGATATTACTCCGATGCTCGCTGACTCCGATGCGTTTCGGACCTGTCTTGATCTGATGGCGGAAATGGTCGCAGATGAGCAGGTTGATGCCATTGTCGGACTGGAATCGCGTGGCTTTATTTTTGGCTCGGCGTTGGCTGCTCGGATGGGATGTGGGTTTGTTCCGGTGCGAAAGCCGGGAAAACTGCCTGGGCAGGTTGATTCGATCACCTACCAGTTGGAGTACGGAGAGGACTCTCTCGAGATTCATCGAGATGCGCTCCAGGAAGGGACTCGGGTTCTTATCGTGGACGATCTAATCGCGACGGGGGGCACTGCTCGCGCCGCGGGAGAGCTCGTCACCAAACAAGGTGCGGATATCGTAGGATTCAGTTTTGTCGTGGAGTTGGCCTTTTTGGAGGGCGTCACCAAGCTTGTGCCGCATCGTGTTTTTTCGCTGATTCGCTACTAAAAGCGGTCTTGCTCGAATGGGCCCGGGATATTTCTCTAAAAGCACGCTGTTTCGTCCGGGTTCCTTAAAACAGGCCTGCCAGTCCTTGGGAGGACCGGTTCGCAGGTCACTCGACCTCACGGTCCAAGGGGCTGAACGCGGCGAGCGGAAGACGAAACTCAAAAATTGCTCCCTTAGGTCGCGCAGGCCGGAATCCGAATGTGCCGCCCATGCTCTTCACGATTTGCTTGGAACGCATCAGGCCCATCCCGAGCACCTCGAGCGATCGAGTCCCGGCAGGTGCGAGTACTTCGGCTCCAGTCCTTTTTGTCACTTCTGGGCCTCGATCCCGAACCGCAAACCGGATGTGCTCGGATTCGGTTACGGTAGATAGCGTGATTCGGGTTCCCGGTAGAGAATACTGCAGCGCATTGGATATCAGATTTCCGATCGCCTGAGCGAAGCGGTCCGGATCGACCCGAATCGCGTCGTTGGGTGCGTGGAACGCGCGTTCTAAAAAAACGCCTCTCTTTTGAGCTGCTGATTCATGTTCATCGATACATGCGTTGAGTAGGGCGTCGACCGGTGCGAGCTCGAAGTGATCGATCGATCGGCCAAATGGCGCCTGATCGAGCGCGCTGTTCAGGAGGCGCACAAGTTGCTCACTATTGGAGAACGCGATGTCGATCAATTCTCTTGCTCTTGGAGGCAGCGAACCCGTGATCCCTTCGACGACGAGTCCGAGTGCCCCACGAATGCAGGTGACCGGTGTCTTCAGTTCGTGACTGACCATTGAAATGAACTGAGCCTCCATTCGTGAACGAGTCTCTGTTTCGGAGATGTCTCGGAGGAACTCTGTAACGCCGACCTGGCTTCCCGCTGCGTCGTATTGAACGGAGTAAGCTACGGACACATCCAGCATCGATCCGTCCTGGCAGCGTCTTTTTGTTTCGATCGGATGCAGTTCAGATCCGTGATTCAAATGGGCGATGGTGTTGTGACGCTCGCTAAGGTACTGCTCGGGAACGTAGAGAGAAACTGACTGGCCCTGCGCCTCCTCGGGTGTCGTCCCGAATATCCACGCGGCGTTGCAATTCCATTCTGTGATCAAGCCTTCGGAGGTCGTGGATACGATCGCACCTCCTGATTCCTCGAACATCAAACGCAGCTGCGCTTCGCGTGCAGAAAGAGTCAAAAAGTCATCGACAACGACGTGTGTCGGCGCTTCAGGATGAGACGAGCGTGCACTCTGCAACAGCTTCCACTTCCCGAGTTCTTGCTCAGCGATCGTTGCCAGAAGTTTGAGGGCTTCCAATTGCTCCAGGAGAAATACTCTCGGTTCCGTGTCCATGACGCAGAGCGTTCCCAGTATCAGATCTTCCTCCACGCAAATTGGTATCGCGAAATACGAACGTACGTTTGGAGGCCCCTTTACGAGTGGATTCTCGGCGAATCGTGTATCCCGCAGCGCATCTTCGACGATAACGGGATCGGAAGAACGCAGTGCATGACTGCAAAACGAAGTGGAGCGCGGTATTTGTTCTAGCGGCGCTCCATCATGCAAAAAGCCGCGGTTTGACTTAAACCAATGTCGATCGTGATCCAGAAAACCCAGCAGGGCGATCGGTGCCCGTAGCGCGATCGACGCCAGTCGGGTCAAGCGGTCGAAGCTCGAGTCTGCCCCCGTATCCAAAATATGATGGCTCTTTAGAGCGTTCAGGCGTTCGGTTTCTCTTGGGGGTAGACAGGCTGTCAACACGGCTCACCAGAGGCTTATCCGTATGCACTTCAAGTGGCTAATCCGGAGCAACTGCTGCGGCCATTGTACCGAAGTAAGCGCTTCGCCCAAAGGACTCAAACTCTTGTTTTCGCACGATTTAAGAGATTTTTAAGCTCGAAAACCTCTCTAGTGTCCTTGCTTGTGGAGGACGAAGCCTCCGGTTGTGGAGTCAGGAGACGCCGTCGAGTGACTGCGGTGAACCACCTTCAGCTAAATGACCGATGCAACCCGCACTCAGATGTGATCGATGTAGCGAAGTTTCGATGCAGCGAAGTGCACCGATTGAAGAGTTCAGTCGGTTGTCGAACAGGCGTAGGCTTGGTTCCAAAGTTTTTGCTCATGAACTGCACGAGAGCATCGAGCATCCGGGTTTGTCTCGAGCCCAGTCGGGTCGCTTGTCGAAGTAGGATTCCTGCTCCGGCTGCTCGTCGTATGGATGTCTTAACAACTCAAGCAGCTCTTTGATGAGGCTCATATCGCCCTCCGTCGCCTTGTCGATCGCTATTTGAGCCATGTAGTTCCTTAAGACGTACTTCGGATTTACCAACCTCATTTGAGTGCTCTGCTCTGCTCTTGATCGCTCACTGCTGATTGCGCGGTGCATATAACGGTCAAGCCAATCGCTCATCGCCTGTCGATGGGGACGCGTTGGAGGTTCGTAATACGCGCGTTCGATAGTCTCGAAAGGTCGCTTTTTCGAGCCTTGGAGCGCACCGGGGTCGATGTCCGCGAGAAGTCGAAAGAAGAGCGTCATATCGATCTCGGTTTCAGCGAGTCGCGTATGTAGATCTTCGAGCATCGCCTCGTCGTCAGATTCTGACGGTTCCAGGCCCAGTTTGCCCAGGTAGGCCTCGCGATATTTCTTCTCAAGTAGTTTGGGGTACTCTGCGAGCAGCGTTTCGATCGGCTGCTTTTCTCCGATCAGGGGAAGGATGGCTTCCGCAAAACGTAGTAAATTCCAGAACGCAATCTGAGGTTGGTTTCCGAATCGGTATCGGCGTCCTTGCGCATCCGTCGTATTTGGTGTCCATCCCAGGTCAAACTGATCGACGACGCCGTAGGGTCCGTAGTCGATCGTCAGTCCAAGAATCGACATATTGTCGGTATTCATCACCCCGTGAACGAATCCGACGCGCATCCAGTGAACCACCATCGTGGCAGTGCGCTCCGCCACGGTGCGGAACCACTCCAGGTAGGTCTCGGGTTGCAGAACAGGCGCGTCTCGAAGGCTCGGCGATAGGACCTCTGGAGCGTATCGTCTGATCGCGTAGTCCGCCAAGAGGCGAAGGTTCTTATGGTCTCCTCGCGATGCGAAGAGTTCGAAATTGCCAAACCGCAAGAAACTCGGAGCTGTCCTGCACACGATAGCTCCCGGCTCCATTTCCACATCGCCCGTGTAAAACATATCCCTAGGGACTTCCTCTCCCGTTGCGACGAGGCACAGTGCCCTCGTCGTGGGAATGCCCAGGTGATGCATCGCCTCGCTCATCAGGTACTCGCGAATCGAAGAGCGCAGTACCGCTCGCCCGTCCGCGGTCCGTGAGTACGGAGTGGGACCAGCTCCCTTGAGTTGCACCTCAAATCGACCGCTAGGCCCCTCAAGTTCACCAAGCGTTATCGCACGACCGTCTCCAAGTTGCCCTGCCCAATGGCCAAACTGATGACCTCCGTACGCAGCTGCGAAAGGAGTCATGCCTTCTGTCTGGACGTTGCCTGAGAAGATCTGCGCCGCGGTGTGCGTATCCATAAACTCCTCCGGAACTCCTAGAAGATGCCTTACTTCGTCTGAGAAGCTCAGCATCTTCGGATTCCTGACTGGAGTTGGCATCACGTGGCTGTACGCGGAACCTACAACTTGCCTTGGGTAGTTTTCCAGGTTCGAGTCCGCAGGGAGCTCTGTGGTGAACCCGCTGAAGAATCGGAGTTCGCTTTTCAGATGTTCGGATAACGCGTCGGCACACATACGACTTTAGTAAGGCTTGTGCGTGCGGAAGCCAAGGTGTGTTGGTGGGTCTTGAAGGTTGCCGTTCACGTCGATCGTGTGGACTGGAGCGATGAAGTCTCCGATCGGTCGACTTAGCGAAGGAGCGAGAATGGTACGGTCCGGCGTTCCGTCTAGGCTTCTGGGAGTGGAATGAACTCCTCGTTGTCTCCCGGCACCTCCGGAAAGCGTGAGGCTTTCCAATCTTCACTGGCCTTTTTGATGCGCTCCGGAGAGCTAGAGACGAAATTCCAAAAGATGTGGCGGGGACCGCCTAGAGGATCTCCGCCCAGCGCAACCAACCGAGCGTCTTCGAGTGCCTCGACAAAGACCTCCGCATCCGGTTTGAGTAGCAGCATTTGGGGTTCACGTAGTTCTTCTTGCCCGATCCGCACTGATCCCGAGATGAGATAGAGCCCCCGTTCCTCGTACTCATTTGGAAGCTGCATCCGAGCGCCTGCCTTCAAACTGAGATCGACATAAAAGGTAGGAGAGAACGTCTTGACCGGTGAGGTTTTTCCGAAGGCTCGCCCCATGATCACCTTCATTCGAGCGGCCTCTGTGTTTATCTCGGGCAGCTCAGAGGCTGGATGATGGTGAAAGTCCGGTTCGGTATCCTCGGAAGCTTGAGGTAGCGCGATCCAAAGTTGGAGGCCGTGAAGACGGTAGGTGCTCTTCCAAAGCTCCGGCGAGGTGCGCTCGGAGTGAACGATCCCTTTGCCGGCAACCATCAAGTTCACGGCGCCAGCCTGAATGGTTTGATGTGATCCCAGACTGTCGCGGTGCACGATTTCCCCTTCAAAAAGGTACGTGATCGTCGCGAGGTGGATGTGCGGGTGTGGCCGGACGTTGATGCCGCTTCCCGGACCGAATTCCGCTGGTCCCATGTGATCGAAAAACACAAACGGTCCCAGCGCGCGACGCTTTTCCGACGGAAGCACACGGCGCACGGAGAAGCCGCCCAGATCACGAGGTTTTGACTCGAGACGAAGTTCAATCACCGGATGTTCCTCAGAACCTTCATGTTTTGGGTCGATAGTTGAACGCAAGCTCATCCAACTGAACTCCCTCATGCGGTTCAAGAGCGCAAGCTCTTTACGGCGGAACGGCGGTTCTTTACATCAGAGAGGAAGTGCGAACTTGGTTGTGCCTGGCGATTAATGTGCCTGACGATTAAACTGACGAGTCTGAGTCGGCAGATTCTGAATCTTCGTCTTTTTGATCTAAGTTCCGTGGACAGAAACTGGAGACCTCTCTCAAACGTTCGAACAGAGCCCGCTCCTCCTCGGTCGGTTCCCTGGGGATGTCGATGCGAACCTCGGCATAGAGGTCCCCTCGATTCCCTTCCTGTCGACCATAACCTTTCCCCCGCAAACGAATCTGGCGTCCTGAAGAAGAACCCTTTGGTACTGCGAGACGCACGGCGCCCTCAAGGGTAGGTAGCGTAACCTTGGCGCCCAGTAGCGCCTCCCAAGGCGAAACGGGTAGGGTTGTGAAAAGGTCGTCTCCCTCAATACGAAACGAAGCGCTGGAACACACTTCGACCTCGAGAATCAGATCTCCCGCCCCGCCTGGCGCAGGCTCACCTTGGCCCGCGAGTCGGACTTTCTGACCGGAGCGTATACCCGCAGGTATGTTCACGGTGTACGTACGCTCCTCACTGCCAGAACTGAGACGGATGGCGTGAGGCCCGCCTCGATACGCCTCCTCGACGGTGAGCGAAAGTTTGGCTTCTCGGTTGGTTCCCTTCCGTCTTCGACTCTGCGCCCTACCTGTGGTTCGGCTTTGGGCAGCCCCTCCAAAGAAATTTTCGAATATGGAGCCAAGATCTCCCATATCCTGAAAGTTAAACCCGGCTTGGCCGAAGTCGACTCTCGCCTGGTCGGCGCCCGGCGGTGCTGCCCTTCCTTCAGAAAAAGCCTTCCAATGCGCTCCGTAGCGATCATAGAGCGCGCGCTTTTTTTCGTCTTTCAAGACTTCGTACGCAGCTCCGACTTGCTTGAAGTGCTCATCCGCGTTTGGTTCTTTGCTGACGTCGGGGTGAAACTTTCGGGCTAGCTTTCGATAGGCTTTCTGGATGTCCTCGGTCGAGGCGTCTCGCTTGAGCCCGAGCATGGCGTAGTAATCGTGATAACTCATACGTCTCGCATGTCGGCGGTCCGTGTTTTGACCCGCCACATCTCAACCTATAGCAAAGCTGGATAGGACTGACGATCGCCTGGCCAGCGGTCCGGTTCAATAAGGTCTAGGTTCCACCGGTAGTTGCCACTGCAGCAGGCCTCGTTAGGACGCGCTGGCCAACCGGCACACCACAGCGCTGGGCGTTCACCTTGAACAACGCCGCAAATCGTTGCGGAGCGAGCGGGTCATTCCAACGCATACGATGATGAGGATGATCGTGAAGGGAAGGGCGGTGGCAATAGTCGCCGTCTGAAGCGCGCGAAGCCCTCCGATCGCCAGTAGCGTGGCGGCAACCACTCCTTCGAGCACGGCCCAGTAGATGCGCTGCGCAATAGGAGGATGGCTTTTTCCTCCTGAGGCGATCGTGTCTACGACGAGTGAAGCGGAATCACTTGAGGTCACAAAAAATAGGATGATGCTGACCGAGCAAATGAACCCGGTCACCGAAGGGGCAGGAAGATGGTCGAGCAGGACAAATATTGCGGTCGGAATGCTCTCCTCGACCGCTTTGGAGATGCCTCCGTCACCGTAAACCTCCTCAAAAAGCGCCGTGTCGCCAAAGACGGTAAGCCAAATAAATCCGATTACGGTGGGTCCGATAAGCACTGAGGCGAGAAACTCTCGGATGGTGCGGCCGCGGGATATTCGGGCGATAAACATCCCCACAAAGGGGGCCCAGGCAACCCACCATGACCAGTAGAACACCGTCCAATCGGTGAGCCAGCGGCGCTGGTCTGGTTCGAAGCTAGCGGTCCAAAAGGAATGAGCAGGGAGGTGGCGAATATAAGAACCCAGATTCTCTACGAAAACGTCGAGCAGAAAATTGGTCGGTCCGGCGATGAATACGTACATCAATAGCGCAAAAGCGAGGAGCATGTTGAGCTCGCTTAGACGCCGAATGCCGACATCTAGCCCGGATACGACGGATACGGTGGCGGCTGCCGTAATGCACGCGATGATGACCATCTGAGCGTTCTCGGATTCCGCCAAGCCGAACACATAATTAAATCCAGCATTGACCTGCATTGCGCCCAGGCCGAGAGAGGTCGCTACCCCAAAGAGGGTGGACACCACTGCTAGGGTATCCACCATGTCGCCGACGCGACCGTAGATACGCTCTCCGATAAGAGGGTAAAACGTGCTGCGTAGTGAAAAGGGCAGCTTCAATCGAAACCCATAGTAGGCCAGCGCAAGGGCCATCAGCGAGTAGACTGCCCAAGGATGCAGTCCCCAGTGAAAGAAGGTCAGGCCCATCGCATCGCGCGCAGCCTCGAGGCTGCCTCCACTGCCCTTTGGAGGCGCGTTGTAGTGCATGATCGGTTCAGACACGCTGAAGAATAGGAGTCCGATTCCCATGCCCGCGCTGAAGAGCATCGCAAACCAGCTCGTCCTTGAGTATTCCGGCTCCGAGTGGTCGTCCCCCAGCTTGATGCTGCCGAATGGGCTCACCATCAGCCAAAGAGCGAACGCCAGAAAGCCGCTCATCGAGAGGATGTAGAACCAGCCAAAACGTTCGACGATGGTTCGTTGCGTGGCTGCAACGAGGGCGCTGGTTTCCGACGTGAAGGCCACACTGAGGGCGACAACCCCTAGGATCAAAAAAGAAGAAACACCGAAGACGAAAGGGTTGACTTCCAGACTGAGTTTTTTCGCAGACAACATGGTTTCCTTGGATACAGAGGTAGGAACTCCGTCTCGCTGGCACCTGGTCGCATGCCCAGGCGGCGGCGTCATCGAGCAATCCCCCATCGGAAGCGGTTCTTCTCCCCAAAAATGCCGATGGCACTGCTTCGAAGCGTAGAACAAGACTCGGCGCTTCAAGAATCTTTCTGTTGAAAGTAGCTATGTAGAAAACTTAGCCTCCGATGGCAAGCCGGCGTCGGTGATGCGTCCTGGATCGAGAACGCGTTAGTCTAAATCCCTATTGTTTTTAGGCACTAAGGAATGAGCAGTCCTGTCGGCGCTGAAAAACAAGGTGTGGTTCTCAGCCTTTCTGAGCTCCACGGTCGTTTCAGTAAGAAGTAACCATCCCGATGGCCTTGGAGTGCTTCGGTCCGTATCAGGTACGTTTGGGTGGCGGACTTGTTGCCCGACCAAAGGCTGCTCAGTCGGGGCACGACCGTGGTACACATCTGCCTATGAAACAGGGTGTGCTTTGTTTCGCGTTGATGTCCTGCGGCTTTTCAACCGTGACTTTGGCGCAGCCGGTCGCGCGTTTGGAGGTTCCCGAAGCCCTGCAACCGTGGGTCTCTTGGGCCCTCGACTCAGAAGATGACTATGGCTGCACCTGGGTAGGCTCGGAGCGCCAATGCGTATGGCCCGGTGAACTCCAGTTGCGGTTTCTGGCCACCGAGGGTGCATTTACGCTCAGGGTGACCGCGGAGCGGAACGGCGTGCTCGTGCGTCTTCCGGGCAGCCAGAGTTATTTTCCACCAGAGGTGCGTCTCAATGGTGTGCCCTTTCCAATTTGGGAGCAGCAGGGATGGCCGGTCATGCAGCTTCCAAGAGGGTCGCACCGGATCGATGGAGTCTTTCGATTCTCCAGCCTTCCAGAATTGTTCCCCGTGCCGCCAGAGATTCCAATCGTGTCACTCGACGTTCTGGACGCCCGCATTGTGGCGCCGAGGCGCAATGACGAGGGATTGGTTTGGCTCCGCTCTCGAGAGGTTGCTGGAACTTCGGAAGGACGACTCGACCTCGAAGTGTATCGACTTCTCTCCGACGGGGTGCCTTTTTCGGTGACGACGCATATCGCGATCCGAGCAGCGGGTGACACTCGGGAGGTCCATCTCGGCAAGGTAGTTCCACCGGGGATGGTTGCAACGGAGGTCCAATCGACTCTCGCCGTCCGATTCGCTGAGAGCGGAGCCCTCGTAGCGCAGGTCCATGCAGGGTCTCATGAGATAAAGGTCCGAGCCGTGATGGGTACGCCTCCTCCCAAGCTTGCTGCTGAGTTGCAAGCCTCCCCGTGGCCGGCTCAAGAACTCTGGGCGTTTCAAGCGATGGAGCCCATGCGGCAAGTTGAAATCTCCGGTGCGCCCTCCATGGACCCAGGCCGCAGCAATATGCCCGCACGTTGGCGTTCTCATCCGGCCTACATGGTTCGTGCCGGGTCGAGCTTGACGATGACCACCATCCGCCGCGGTGAGCCGGAGCCTCCTCCGAACCAGCTGCGTCTCGACCGAGAGTTCTGGCTCGATCTCGATGGTCAAGGCTACACGGTGCGCGATCGGCTGCGAGGAACAATGCGTCGAGGATGGCGCCTCTCTTTGAGTTCAGGACGCTTGGGTCACGCTTCGTTTCATGGGAAAGATCAGTTGATTACCGACCTCAACGGTGAATCCGGCGTGGAGATTCGTCGCGGGGATGTTCGAGGAACAGCGGAGTGGCGATTAGAAGGACACCGCTCGATCCTCCCAGCCGTTGGTTGGAGTGAAGATGTTCAGGAACTGAAGACCACTGTCCATGTTCCCCCGGGTTGGTTGCTGCTCGGCGTTGCCGGAGCGGATCGCGTAGACGGTACTTGGCTCCATCGCTGGGACCTTTGGGGACTTTTGTTCGTCCTGCTCGTGTCGCTTATCGTGAGCAGGATGCGTGGAACGCTTTGGGGGATCGTCTGCTTTCTCGCATTAACTCTCAGCTACCACGAGCCCCTTGCCCCTCGCTTTCTGTGGCTGTTCGTGATGACCGCGATCGCGCTTTTTCAAGCGCTGGCCGAACGAGCTCCCGGGCGATTTTTCGAAAAGGGCGTCGCGGCGCTGTATTGGTTTTTGGTGGTGGCGCTGTGGCTCGTATTCGTTCCATTTGCCGTGCAGCAGCTGCGAATCGGCCTTTTTCCGTTTACCGAAGAACACGACCGGAACGCGCATTCGGAAATGGTCGATGTGGGGGCGGTTGCCGCCGGAGGGCAGGGCGCAGTGGGAGCCCTCGGTGCGCCTATGGTCGCCGAGGAGCGAGTCGATGCGGCGCTTGAGGATGCAGCCGAGCCGCCAGCCCCACGCGCCTCGAAAGGCGCTCGTGACGGGTACCTGCAGCGGTCGAGGGCGTCACGGCTCTCTCGCTTGCTTCCGTCAGATTCCACTGAGAAAAACCGCGGCTGGATCGATCCGAATGCGGTGATTCAGACCGGCCCCGGAGTGCCGACTTGGCGCTTTCGCAGTTTCGAAATTTCCTGGGCGGGTCCGGTGGATCGAGAACATTCGTTTCGCCTGTTTCTTGTGCCTCCCGCGGGCTTCCGGCTCATCGCCTTCTTGCGGGTGTTTCTCCTCGCTCTTTTGCTTTATCTGGTGGTCGTGTGTCGGCCGAGACCTCGGACGCCCTCCGCTCCAGGCAGAGGCGTCACGGATGGGGCCTCAGGGAGCGTTGTCCCCAGCGCTGTCGTACTGCTTACGGCGTTCTTTTTGCTCGCACCGGCCCCGATCGAGGCGCAGCGTGACACTCTCAGCACATGGCCTAGTGAGTCGCTTCTCGATGAGCTCCGCACGAGATTGCTCCGACCTCCTCCGTGTGCACCTCACTGTGCGATCGCTTCCGACTTAAGCATCGAGGTAGGCGACAAACGAATAGAGTTCACAGCGCACATTCAGGTGCCGGCGGACTCAGCCTATCGACTGCCGGGTCCGAGCTCCCAATTCGTACCTGATTCGGTGTCTGTAGACGGTAAAAAGACTTCGGCCCTGTCGGTCTTCGACGAGGGTGCGATCTACCTTCGACTGCCGGCAGGTGTTCATCAGGTGGTGTTTGGCGGTCCCATTCGAACCCAGGACACGATGAACCTTACTTTTGGGCATCCTCCACGCAATATCCGTGTGCAGGCCCCTTCGTGGGAAGTAGAAGGCGTTCGGGCGGACGGGACCGTGGCGGAGTCTATTCAGCTACGGCGCAGACTTCAGGCGGTTGAAGAGGGTCACCGCGATGCAGTTCGGTTGCCGCCTTGGGTCGTTGTAGAGAGGCAGCTCGAGATCGGCGTGCTTTGGACCGTGCGCACCACCGTGCGTCGAATCACACCGGTGGGTGACTCCGTGATGGTTCGCGTTCCTCTGCTTGAAGGCGAGTCAGCTACCGACTCGTCCGTTGTTTTGGACGGCAAAGAAGCGATCGTGAGCCTTGGCAGAGATGACGTACAGGCGCAGTTTACCTCGGCCATCGAGCCGCAAGAGTCCCTGACGCTTACCGCCACCACTCGTGCTCGCACTTCGGAGGTATGGAAGCTTTGGTGCACCCCGATATGGCGCTGCGAGATTTCTGGTCTCGATCCCGTCGCGCATCTTCAGTCTATGAAATGGAGACCGGTGTTTCGTCCCTGGCCGTCGGAGTCGCTTTCGCTCCGCTTTGAAAAACCTGCCGCGGCGGATGGTAGCTCGGTGACCGTGGACCAGGCGAACCTGCTTTTGCGGCCGGGCGTTCGCATGCTTCAGGCGGAACTCCGGCTTTCGATTCGAACATCGAGCGGTGCCGCCGAAACGTGGACCCTTCCTGATGACGCTGAAATACAAAGTCTCTCGGTGGCTGGTCAGGAACGCCCCGTGCACTTGGAACAAGCTCAGCAGCAGGAGCGTGCGCTGCGGGTTACCCTAGCGCCTGGACTTCAGGAAGTTGTGGTTCGGTGGCAGCAGCCCCTCGGAATCAACCTCGCGTTCCGAGCACCTCAAGTTCGGCTTGGAAATCCGATCGCTAACGCCAAGGTTACTGTCTCGGTGCCTAGCGACAGATGGTTGCTGTTCGCGGTTGGACCGGCATGGGGAGTTGCGGTCCTATTCTGGCCCTATCTTCTCCTCATGCTTTTTGTCGGTTTGGTGTTGGCCCGAACCGGGTACGGACCGCTGCGCCTCGTCGACTGGTGGCTGCTCGGTCTTGGGCTGACCCAAATCGATTCGTTTGGAGCCCTCATCGTAGTTGGATGGTTTTTGGCGTTTGAGCATCGCAAACGAGTCGATCTATCGCCGGGACCCTTCGACCTTCGGCAGCTCTTCCTGGTCGGCTACACTGTTCTCGCGTTGCTCTGCCTTTATTCCGCCGTTCATGCAGGTCTGCTGATGAACCCTGAAATGCAGGTGCACACCCTGGACGGCAATCTCGCACGCCCTTTTTTCGAGCGTGCTGATCGCGCTTCAACCCCCCTGACCTGGTACGTCGACCGAACTGCCGGCGCGCTGCCAGCACCGATCGTCTATTCGGTTCCGGTGTGGGTCTACCATCTCCTGATGTTGTCCTGGGCGCTTTGGCTAGCCTACAGACTCGTTTCTTGGGCCCGATGGGGGTTTGCCAGCTTTGGTCACGGTGGCTTTTGGAAAACCACAGTCAACTCTCTTTCAAAGTCGCCAAACGGTGGTCCGAGAGGTCCGGGTAGCGGACCGCAGGGTTTGGGTCCACAAGGTGCAGGCTCGACAGGCGTACCTGCCGAAGGAGATCTGACCTCTCAGGAGTCCTCGGAAGCGTCTACCAAGCTAACGGAACATGTACTTTCCAAGTCCGGTGTCCTGATGACGCCTCGGGTTGGATGGATTCACCATCCGGAGGAGCATGCGCAGGGTCGAGAGGATTCGACCACTCACAGCCACGCTCAGCAGCGCATCGATTCAGCGAATCACGACGTGCACGAAGGTCAGCAGACGCCGAAAAAGGAGGTCGAAGAGGTCGTCAGGGAGTCGTCCGACGATACGCCTCTCGGCAGTCGCGATGATGGGTAGGAACGTCACGAGGGCGATTTCGCTGACCTGCCGAGCGAAGTGAGCACCTCCTGCTAGGCTGCGCGGCCTATGTCACATGGACCCAACCGATTCAGTGCGCGAATTACCCAGCGAAAGTCTCAGGGAGCATCTCAGGCCATGCTCCTCGCGACCGGGCTGCGTAAGGAAGATCTCAGCAAAGCTCAGGTGGGAGTCTGCAGCGTTTGGTGGGAAGGCAATCCTTGCAATATGCATTTGGGGGCCCTGGGTGAGGCGGTGAAGTCGGGAGTCCAGAGCGCCGAACTCGTTGCATTCCGTTTTCACACGGTTGGAGTCTCGGACGGTATCAGCATGGGTACTGAAGGCATGTCCTACTCGCTGCCTAGTCGAGACCTAATCGCGGATTCCGTGGAAACCGTTGTGGGTGCGCAGCACTACGACGGTCTGGTAGCGGTTGCCGGGTGTGACAAGAATATGCCGGGCGTCCTGATGGCGATGGCGCGTTTGAACCGTCCGGCGCTCATGGTGTACGGCGGAACGATTCAGCCTGGTGAGCGAATAGACGCCGAGGGTCAGAAACATCGGCTCGATGTGGTTTCTGCATTCCAAAGCTACGGTGCATACTTGGTCGGAGCTATCGACGAAGAAACGCGTGCAGATATCGTCGCGAAGGCGTGTCCGGGAGCGGGTTCATGTGGTGGCATGTATACTGCAAATACGATGGCAAGCGCGATCGAGGCGATGGGCATGAGCCTGCCGTATTCTTCTTCCACACCAGCGGAGCACCCAAAAAAGCATGCGGAGTGCAGAGAGGCTGGCGCTTTGATGCGTGCGCTTCTCGAACGGGATCTGAAGCCGCGAGATATTATGACGCGTCCCGCGTTTGAGAACGCCCTGGTGACGGTGGTGGCCCTTGGGGGCTCAACGAATGCCGTGCTTCATCTCCTAGCGATGGCCCGCGAGGCGAAGGTTCCTCTCTCGCTTGATGACGTGCAGGCGGTAAGCGATCGGGTGCCGCTTCTCGGTGATTTGAAGCCGAGTGGTCGCTACCTCATGGCGGACCTTCATCGCGTCGGCGGCGTTCCGGCCGTCTTGCGGTACCTCCTGAGTCGAGGTGCTTTGGACGGTTCGTGCCTCACCGTGACCGGAAAGACGCTAGCCGAGAACCTGGCAGACGTTCCGGAACTCACCAAAGGGCAGGATGTCGTGCGACCGTGGGAGCAACCGATCAAGCCGACAGGTCATTTGACTGTGCTGCGCGGCACGCTCGCTCCAGAGGGTGCAGTTGCCAAGATTACGGGTAAAGAAGGCCTTCACTTTACCGGCCCCGCTCGAGTGTACGACAGCGAAGAGGATATGTTGGCCGCCGTTGAGGCCGGGAACATATGCAAGGGCGATATCGTGGTGATCCGTTACGAAGGGCCAAAGGGAGGGCCTGGAATGCCGGAGATGCTCTCCCCTACCTCTGTTCTCATGGGTGCGGGCCTCGGCAAGGAGGTCGCTCTGGTGACCGACGGGCGGTTCAGCGGCGGAAGTCACGGTTTCATCATTGGACATGTGTGCCCAGAGGCTTTTGAAGGGGGGCCGATCGCCCTCGTCGAAGACGGTGATCGAATCACCATCGATGCGCGTTCTCGTTCCATCCAGCTGGAAGTTGATGAATCGACACTGCAGTCTCGTCGAGAGGCCTGGTCTGCGCCTCCAGTCTCGGTACGCCACGGCTTGCTTCGAAAGTACGTACGCTTGGTGCGTCCTGCATCGGAGGGCTGCGTCACGGAGGGCTAGCGGTCCTCCACTGGCTCCTTCTCAAGAGAATCGATAATCTCTTGCATTTTTGCTGCGGAAACATGAGATGGCAGGAGCTCTACTCCGTGTTCTTCCCATGTTCCTCGGGTTTCCGATTCATTTGGCTCGCTCAAGCCAAAGATCAAGAGTCCGGAGCAACAGTGCTTGAGCTTTTGGGCCAATTCGAATCCGCTCATGTCGACGAGCTCTGCCCGTACTAGCGCCAAACGAAAGCCACCCGTGCGTGCTAAATCCAGGGCCTCAGCTCCCGAACTTGCCTTCGACAGCCATATCGGCAACTCAGCGACGCTCGACTCTAGCTCTTGCAAGGCCTGTAGATTCGAATCAGCGAGCAGGACGCGAGTTTTGCGGCGGGCTAAATTTTGCGCATTCGGAAGCACTACTGTGATGGTCGTGCCTTGTTCAGGAACCGAGTCAAGGTCGAGTGTCCCATCATGAAGCTCTACAAGATCCTTGCATAGAATCAGTCCCAGGCCGCTGCCGCTTTCACCTGCTGTGCCTCGGGTGTGTCTTCGTTCCCCGTGATTAAAGAGTTCGGCCTGTCTGTCCCGAGAGATTCCCACTCCTCTGTCTTGCACTTGAAGTGTCAGGTCCGGACTGTTGGCAAACGCGCGAATGGTGACGGTCTGATTCGGGTGGGAGAACTTAATCCCGTTTAGCACCAAGTTGTGGACGACCGAACGCATCATATGCTCGTCCAAATGTGCCTCGAGCTCTGAGTCGCATTCGATTTCGAGCTCTACTGGCTTACTTGCGGCAAATTCCGCGACCGTGCGAGTCGCCGCCTCCAACAGCTCTGCGACTGCGACCTGGCGGCGGGTCACGGTCAATCGACCGGATTGAGCCGATGCCCAGAGCAAGAGCTGCTCTAAATACTCGAGATTGCGTCGCGCTGCATTGTGGATCCGCTCGCTTAGTTTTTTGATAGATGTTGCGTCCAAGCTCTCAAAATCGCCCTGAAGGATCGAGGAGAGTCCTAAAATCGAAGTGTAGGGTGCTCTCAGATCGTGCGAAATAATCGAGAAAAAGCGATCTTTACGCTCGATTTTTATCTGCAAAGACCGAGTCAGCTCGGCGAGGCGATCGAGTGCTTCTTTTTGACGCGTTAGATCGACCTGAATCGACACAAATTGCTGCACCCGATTTTCGGCAGTAAAGACCGGCTGAATGTCTGTACGGAGCCAGATGGGTCGACCGGCCTTGGTGTAGTTGAGAATTTCCTGACTCACCGCGGAGCCAGAACGCACCGCCTGCTTCAGCGCTTCGGTGGCGTCAGGGTCGGTGAGCTCGCCGGGCAGAAAGCCTAAGGGATCCTTGCCGAGTACGTCTTGTAGGGTGTAGCCCGTAATGCGGGTAAAGCTTGAGTTGGCCCATTGGATGCGCCCATGGTCATCGGTGATCATCACCGCGTTTTCTGTGCGTTCCGCCACGTGAGCGAGCAATTGTGAGAAGCGATTCGCTTGCTCGGTCGCAGTGATGTCCATCATCACACCCATCACTCGATGGACCACACCTCGAGCGTTGGTGACCGGTTGCAGGAGCGTTCGTACGTAGACCTCCGTCCCGTCCCGGTGAGAGACAACTTGACGCAACTCCTGAGACGCTGTCCCGTTGAGCGTTTCGGTGATGGCGTGCCGCATGTCTTCGGCATCTGACCGTGAAAGCACGGAGAGCAAGTTCTCGAAGGTGGGGTCCGAACTGTCTACGGCGAGGTCGTACATACGCAGGGCCTCTTTCGACCAGTTGACTGCCTTGGATTCTACGTCGTAGGACCAGGAAGCGATGCGGGCGCTTCGCTCTGCAAATCGACTCCGCTCCTTCGCGGCCAGGGTGATCTGAGAGGAAACGACATAGTCCGTGACATCGAATGCCGTGATCAGCATTCCGGTTTTGGTGCGGGCATTCCCTTGACGAAGGGACATCGGCTTGCCGCTAAGCCGCAACCAACGCTTGCTGTCGCGATCCGGGTTGATGAAAGCGACTTCAGGAATAGTAAATGAAACCTGCTTTCGGATCGCCTCGGTGATCTCGTTCAGGCCATGGTCCAGTTCCCGATTGGATTCATCTACCAGTCTACAAATCTCAAGGAACGGAGTACCGATGGAATCCTCGCGAAGCTTAAGCAGCTCTTTCGCCGACGCATTGGCGTCGCGGAGCTTACAGGAAGCGTCGATCACAAGAACAGCGATCTCCGAGTCGAGCAGCGCATCGAGCAGAAAGGAAGACGTGTTCGCGGTTGTATCGGACCACGCCTGCGGCCCAAGCCGTTCGGAGAGGCGGTTGGCTTTCTCGGGACCCGCCGTCATCGGATTCGCACTTTGTCGGACATGTTTCGAGCCGGGAACTTTCGTTCCCCTCCGATGTTCGGTCATTTTCATCGATACGTGCAAGCGCTTTGCACCCTTGCTTTTATAGAAAACCGAGTGAGGTTTTCTTGCAACTGCCTGCGAGTCTTCTATGCCTCCGTCGATGAGGTATGCCCCGGTTCTTGTCGTCGACGACCCTCGCTTCGAGGACCATGTCTCGCTGAAGCCACATCCGGAATGCCCAGAGCGACTCTCTGCGGCTAGAGACGGATTCTTCAGCGGTTTGGGCTCGATGCCTTACGAAAAACTCGAGCTTCGCTGTGCACCGAGCCACATGAGGGATAACAAGATGCTCAGCAGCGTCCACGAGCAAGGCTACCTCACCGAGCTCGACAGCGCGCTCGCACGCGGCGAAGGGACGCTTGACGGAGATACGTTCTTCTCCCCGGGAACTCGAGAAGCGGCTTGGTCCGCAGCTTGGGGCTCGTACGCACTCGGTTTGAGACTCCAGGAATCGGAGTCCGATCTTGGAGTGGCGCTCGTTCGGCCGCCTGGGCATCACGCGCTCCCTGACCGCTCGATGGGATTCTGTCTATTCAACAATGCCGCAATGGCGGTGCGAGGGGCTCAGGATGGAGGCGCCCAAAAGGTCGCTGTTGTGGATTGGGACGTGCATCACGGCAATGGGACGCAGACGGTCTTTGAGCGTGATCCAAATGTGCTCGTCCTCTCGATACATCAACGCGAGCTCTGGCCCTTCACCGGTGCCGCTTCTGAGGTCGGTCTCGGTGAAGGACGCGGGGCGACGATCAACCTCGCTTTGTCCCCGGGTAGTGATAGTGCGGACTATGCGGAGGCCTGGCGTTCGATCGTTTTGCCGAAGCTAGAAGCCTTCGGGGCATCCTGCCTCATCGTTTCTGCAGGATTCGATGCGCACCAAAGAGATCCACTAGGAGCGATGCAGCTCGATGCTCCCGCCTACGCATCGATGGCCGGAGCTTTGGTCGACGCGATGCGAACGCAAAGAGGTTCCGTGTGTTTTCTACTCGAAGGAGGATACGATCTGCGCGCGCTCGAGGAGTCGATGTGCGCCCTGGGACGTACCCTCCACGGTGAGCGAATCGCCCTCGACGAAGGATTCCCACGAGAGTCGACACGACAATCCATTGTCGAGTTGGATCAGCAGCTTTCCCCCAGTTAGTGGGACCCCAGATGGGAGGTGCTGGTACCCCTAAGATTTTGTCTGTATCGTGTGAAACCGCTCATGGCTCAAACCACCATCGTCGTCCCTTGTTACAATGAAGCTGAGCGTTTGCTGCCGGCGGCGTTTCTCGATGCCTTGTCAAGGTTTCCTACCTTGCACCTCCGCTTCGTCAACGACGGCAGCACCGACCGCACCTCTGAAGTACTTCGTTCGCTCGCGACGGGCTGTGATGGACGCATTTCGATACAAGAACTGAACTGCAACTCGGGTAAAGCGGAGGCGGTCCGGCAAGGCATCGTCGCTTCCATCGACGAAGGTGCGGCCTACGTTGGATACTGGGATGCTGATCTTTCGACACCGCTTTCGGAGCTGACGGCCTTTATTGATATGCTTGAGTGCGCTCCAGATCTAGAGGTCGTTTTCGGCTCTCGAGTGCGACTCCTCGGGCGTGACGTGCAGCGAAGCACGCTTCGTCATCTGAGCGGGCGCGTGTTTGCAACCGCTGCCAGTTGGACTCTGGGACTTGCGGTCTACGATACCCAATGTGGTGCCAAGCTATTTCGTGTTTCGCCTGGAGTTCGCACAGCCTTTGCCGAGCCCTTTTTGTCTCGCTGGATTTTCGATGTGGAGATTCTTGCCCGGCTTCGGTCGGTATGGGAACGCCGCGGCATTGAACCCGCATCGCGGGTCGTCGAGCTTCCACTTCAGACCTGGATCCAGGTTGATGGTTCTAAGCTCCGGCCGCGTGATGTTGCAAAAGCCGCTATCGAACTCACGGCTATTGCGATTCGATACCCATAGTTGAGAGACCGCTGCTCGATCGCTTGTGGGGTTTGGTGAACAAACCGAACTCCAAGGGAGCCTTGCTATTCTCCATCGACTGACGCCTCAGCCGCTTCGCTCCACCGGAGCTCCGCAACCGCACCTCCGGAACGATAAAATGTGTTGACGTCGAGTCGAATGACGCTGACCGCTTCGACGTTCACCTGATGCTGTACCCACTCCGGAGTCGTAGAAAACGGCAGCTCGCCTGAGAATTCTTCGCTCTTCGATTCAGACTGCACGGTGAGGCGGTATCCGCGTGCAGCGCGATCTGCATGAGGCGGATTGTGCCCGTTCAGAATGTCGATCTTGGTGATCTGTCGCGCAGGAGCGAAGCTGATCTCGACATGACCCGTCTTGAGATGGTCGAGAACCCACTCGGTGGACGGATCTCCATCGATCAGACGCTCGGGTGCGTACTGGGAGGCGCCAGCGAAATGACTGCTTGCAACGATCTCGATCTTGGGCGCCTGGTACTGGAGCGCGATTCCGACGACCACGATCGAGAAAGCCAAAAGAACGAGCGAGGCTACGCGACGCCACGATTTTTGCTGCAGTTGTTTGGTAGTCGACGCTGGTTCGACAAGCTCACGATCGATGCGGAGCCGGTTGTCTTCCAGGTAGCGGTAGAGCTGAGCGTGCTCGGCACCAAAGTCCTCCTCTAGCCTTGGCAGTTGATACGACGACCGCACGCTTTCCATAGCCGCTTCAAGCGATTTGCCCTCCAGTTTCCAAGAACGCAGGAGCTCGAGTTGACTTTGCACGAGGCCTGGTTTTTTTTCGGCGTCGTATTCCGCTTCGTCGCCGAATTCTTGGCGCGCCGGAGCTATGGAGTCGGTTTGCGAACGAAGCGCACTTATCGCGTCCAGGGTTGACTGAAACGCATCGCGCGCAAGCCGCAGAGCCTCTGCGCGATGACCACTAAACCAAAGCGTATGAGCGGCTTCCCCTTGCTGGCGTGCCAGCTTTAGACGAGCTCGCAGTGCGATTCGCTCGGCCTCAGGTCTCGAAGCCGCCCTCTCTTTTGCCGCGCGTAAAAGCAGCCACTCCATCGGTTTCGGTAGGTTCATGGCGTGTTCTGACAGAGCGCCCAAACGCTGAGTCCAGGCAGATGAAGGTTCCGCTTTGCGGCCCAGTAGGACAACCGATTGTCGTAGTGCAGTGCCCGGTCTACGAAGCGGGTCGCCCAGCTCGGAGCGTTCCAGCGCAGCACGGGCTCTTCGATCGGTTCGTCATATGGGCGTGAGCGGTTCGGTATCTGATCGAAGACCTGTTCGACCATCTTTTCGATCGCGCGCACGGTGAGAAGTCCGTGAAACAGTCCACCTCCACTCAGGAGGGAGAATCCTGTGCGCTTCAGGAGTTCACGCAGTCCGGACGGCAGATACCGTCGAAAGTGCTTGAGCTGGTGGTCGTGGAGTGTGAACAGCTGTGGCCATGCGGGTACGCTGATCAGGAGCAGACCCTCCGGGCAGAGTCGCGACCGAAGCTGATGGAGGAACGCATCATCGTCTTCGATGTGCTCTGCGACATCCAACGCTGTGATGAGGTCGAACTGATGCACAGGAAGGTCACGCACGAACTGCATCCAGGTCGGCGCCTGCTGTGAAAGTTCTGCAAGATGGCTATCGGAATAGTTGGCATCCCAGCAGAAGGCGGTCGTCTGCGTGCTGGGGGAGCCTTGGGGCGTTAGGTGCTGCCCTACGGTTTTGGTAAAAAAAGCATCCCCTGCTCCAGCGTCGAGCCAAAGCTTGGGGCGGCCGTGCACGGAAATCGCTTCTCGTATCACCCCTGCAAAGAAACGTGTCCGCGCTCGTTCCCAGGGATGACGTTCGCTGCCTTCTGGCGGTCGCTCGCGAAGATCCACCTGCGACTACCTATCAGACGTCGGAATGGGCGTCCAGACCTGTCGGACGTAGTCCAGCGCCCCCTCGACTGCAGGGGGGCTCGGTGAAACCAACCACAGGTGAGGGAGGAGGGCTGCCGATGCGGGTAGGCACGCATACGCAAGCGTTTGAAGGCGACGCGGCAGGTGGCGGACTGCGCTCACCAAGCCGAGACAAAGAAGTAGGAGCAGAGGAGTCATGCCCAGAGCTCCAAACTCGCCCCATGGCGTCGTGCCGTTGATCGGGGCGTAGCCTGCCCGAATGAGTGGGATGAAGAGCTCTCGAAGTGGCTGCGCAATCGAGGGAGGGGGATGAGGAAACCAAGCTGAAGGGACTGCGCTTGCGATCAAACTTGCGGCGGCAAGCCCAACTGCCGCCGCGTTTACGGCTTTCGATGCGACTTGCAGGGTTCCGAAAACCGAAAGTGCATGAGCCGCCGCGTAGCCCAGAAAAGGGTAAAGCACCACGAGGTAGCGAGGCCCTACGCTCCAGCCTCCATCCCAGTTGTCCAGCATACAGATGGCGAGGAACAGGCCGACGATCGTCGTCGTCAGAAGCAAGCCCTCGCTCCGGTCTGCACGAAGACGAAACCAAAGTCCGGGCAAAGCAAAGACAAAAAAGGGAGAGAGTGCGATGAGGCCCAACCGGGGACTGAAAAGCAATTGGCGCGCGGCTTCAGGATGAAAGTGGGTTCCTCCAAAGAAGCCTCGCTCGTGAACCTCACGAAATGCAGCGGTTTCCACGTAAAGATGTCCTGGAGAGAGCGCATTCCCAAATGCGCTCTGCTGAAAGTGCATCATGACGAGCGTAGGAATGAGCGCTCCAAGGCCGAACGCGACCAGAGCCCGCCTGCGCCTCAGGCTCACCAAGGCGTAGAGGCACAACAGCACTGAGACGGGAAAGCAGGGGTACTCGAGAAGGCTCGTTCCTGCTGCGCACAGGCCAGCTGCGGTTGCAGTAGAAAGGCGGATCTCACGATGTCGTCGCGCCCTGGTCAGCCAAAGGAACGCAGTGAATGCCGCGGCGGCGCTTAGGGCGTGGCTGACGAAAAGCAGCCCATACGCAAACATCGGAGACCCGAGTGCCACGACGAGTCCGCTCAGCGTGGCCCATCCAGGGTGGCACTCTTGAGCGAGCGAGCGAAGGTACCAGGCGTAAAAGAGAAGCATGGGAAGGATGGTGGCTCCCGCGCGCACGACCCAGGTTGCAACGGCGCGGTCCAGTTCCGCTTTTCCATTGAGCCAAGCATAGAGCGCGTAGAAGGGCACACCGAGCAAGCTGGTTCCGGGGGCTTTTACGCTGTAGTGGTGACGCGTCCACGGCTTGACGGAGTACGAGTGTTCACAAGGCCTCCGTCTCCCGTCCGGATGCCGCTCCACACAGGCCGCGTCGTTCGTCCAGCCCCATTTCTGCCTCTGAGTGTCGATGGCGTACGTGCCTTCTTCGACCAGGGCGGCGGTCATGTAGAGTCGGACGTTTTCGTTTGGATTGTTGACCTTTGGGAAATAAGGGAACACCCACAGCAGGCAGCCTGCGATGGTCCACCATACCCATCGAGTGCGCATCCCCACATGCATCCGAGCACTGATCTGATGCGCCTTTTCGGTCTGCAGGGGAGGGCCTCCAGGGGGCTTTTCGTCCGCAATAGGTTGGCCAAAAGACCGCTCTTCCATCTGGTCGTTGTCCATGCCGCTACACTCGACTTCCTTTGCGCTACGCACCCCTTCGCTCGTCTCGATACGGACGTAGCATGAAGGTTGACTTGGAGATCCAGGTCGACAGGCTGGCCTTATCATGGCCTACGAGAAAAGTGTTGGATCGAAACAGGCGGGCACGCATCGCGATCCTCGAGTTCTGCCGCTTGCTGTGCCGATCATGCTCTCCAACGTATCGACCCCTCTTGTTGGGGTGATCGATACCTCGGTCGTCGGACAACTTGAAGATCCCTCCGGTATCGGGGCGGTATCTTTGGGGTCCATGGTGTTCACCGTTGTCTTTTTGGCGTTCGGATTTCTTCGCATGGGCACGACAGGTCTGACTGCGCAGGCGGTTGGGGCGGCAGATCGAGATGAAGAAGCTTTGACGTTGTGCCGAGGCTTGGTGGTTGCCTTCGCGGCTGGAGTCATGATTCTAGTTTTCTCCCCCCTGCTCCGAGAGCTTGCGTTTCTGACCTTAGAGGGCAGCGCCGAGGTAGAGAGAGGCGCACGTACGTACTTCAACATCCGCGTCATCTCGGCTCCCTTTGCGCTGACCAACTACGTGATCGTGGGCTGGTTCGTGGGTAGAGGTCGAACGGATGTCGCCTTGTCTGTCCAACTGCTGCTCGGCGGAGTCAATCTCGTTTTGGACGCGCTGCTGGTACTCGCTTTTGAACTTGGTATCGAAGGCATCGCTTGGGGCACCTTGAGCGCTGAGGTAGTCGCCATGGCGACAGGGCTCTGTCTCGCCTTAAGACACCGAGTCTTTCGGGTCGGTCTCTACGGCCAGGGTGCGCTCGGTCGTCGGTTGTTCGACCGCTCCAAAGTGAGGCGCCTGCTCTCGGTCAACGTAGATATCATGGTCCGCTCCGTCGCCCTTACCTCGGTGTTTCTCTGGTTCACCGCAAAGGGGGCGGCATTCGGTGACGTAACGCTGGCCGCCAACACCATACTCGCCCACAGCATTTCAGTTTCTGCTTATTTCTTGGACGGTCTCGCGTTCGCTACTGAGACGCTGGTCGGACAGGCGTTTGGCAAACGAGACGTGCGCGCACTCGTGCAGAGCGTTCGTCGGGCGAGCATCTGGGCGCTCTTGTTTGCGTCCGCTCTCTCCCTGTCTATCTTCTGGCTGGGTCCCTTAGGCATCGACGCACTGACTGTCGATGAGGAGACTCGTTTGACTGCGAAAACCTACCTGCCGTGGGCCTCGCTCGGCCCAATCTTCGGCGTCGCGGCATATCAGCTCGATGGTGTCTTTATCGGGGCTACGCGCACTGGCCATATGCGAAATGCGATGTTGCTTTCTCTTGCGCTCTTTGCGTGTGCCTATGTCCTGCTCCGGCCTTACGGGAACCATGGTCTGTGGATCGCCCTACTGCTGCACTATCCCGCACGCGCGGTCACTTTGCTTTGGGGCGTTCCCGAGCTCCTCAGGGCTGCTCAGGAGTAGTCGACCGATAAGGGAGATTGGGTCCCATTTTCGCCGTTCAATGCCGGACTCGCTCAAGCGATCGGCGCACTCAACTAGGGGATCATCGGAGGTCCCAAGTGGAGATCAACCATTCCAGCACTTCGTCCTCACGTCGATCGACGCCGTCGCACTGGGCGATTTCGTGTAGGACCGTGTATATCCAAAGCCGAATCTCAGGTCGCGTCACGTAGGCAACCTGCATGAAAACATCGTCGGCGGTTTCCAGCTTCTCCTGCGCGGTCCGCATCAGTTTCCAAAACAGTTGGCTTCCGACTGACGCTGCAATTTGCCCAAGCATCTTCGCTTCTGGTCCGGTAAACGACCCGTCACTGCGGACGATCAAACGGATAAGTCCGGCGAATGCGAGTTGTTCGTGCTCGTTCAAAGCTTCGATCTTCACAGTGATGTCTGCTCGGCCAAGGCTTGTTTGAAATAAGGATAGTCTGTAGCAAAGGACGCTGTCGAGACCGGCAGCATTTTGATGAATACGTGGCATTATTGAGATATGGAATTGCAGACCGGAACTTTGCTGGTCGCCGCACCCGATCAAGTCGATCGTGCGCTTGAGCGCACCGTCGTACTACTCGCGGAGCATGGCGAAGACGGTTCTCTCGGGCTGGTCATCAATCGCCCTTCCCATCGGCGGCTCGACACGATCGTGGCTGATGTTTGCGATATACCGGATACGAGGATTCTTTCGGACGTACCGGTGCTTCATGGAGGGCCGCATCGACCCGACAGTGGTTGGCTTGTCTTCGATGTTCGAGGTGAGAACAAGCCTGTTGAGCCACACCTCGCTTTGACCGATGAGCTCGCGCTCACCGCCAGTCCTCAGGTGCTGGTTTCGCTGTTGTCTGCTCAGAAGATACCGCAGTTTCTGTTCGCTTTAGGGTACCTCGCCTGGCAACCGGGCGAGCTTGAGTTGCAGGTGGCATGCACCCACTGGTTTGTGCTCCCAGCCGATGCCTCGCTGGTCTTCGACGTGCCCTTGGAGCGCCGTTGGGAGTCCGCTCTGGCCTCGCACTTGGGGATTCCGCCTGGTTGGGGGCCTCCTGTTCCCTGGGCTGAAACCTGAAGTTCTTGCTTCGTTCTATCGAGAATCGTTCGTTCTACGCCGGTCGTTGGAGGATCTGTGGTTCATGCAGTGACAAAACCCGTTGCCCCATTTCTTTCTGCACAGGGCCACATCGAGGTTCATCAGATACCGGTTGCCCAGGACAATTTGTCCTGGCTGATTCGCGTCACGGGCAGCGATGAAGCTGCCGTAGTCGACGGAACAGAAGCGGAAGCCGTTTTAGCGTACTGTAAGAAACTCGGTGTGCGACTGACCACCGTGCTCAATACGCATACCCACTGGGACCATATTGGAGTGAATCTGGGGTTGCGCGCGTTGGGGTTGCTCAGTGCCGTCCGAGTTGTCGGATCGAAGCTGCAGGCGCACAACATTCCGGGGCTGACGCATCCTGTGGGCGAGGGGGATGTCGTCAGTCTGGGGTCGGCTTCCGCCAAAGTCTTACTTACCGAAGGACATATGGATGGACATATTTGCTTTCTCTTTGATGACATTCTTTTCTGCGGCGACACCCTTTTTGGGGGAGGATGTGGTTACATTTTCGACGGGCCGCCTTCGAAGATGCACCACAGCCTCAATCGGTTGGCGACGCTGCCTCGGTCCACACGCGTGTGCTGTGCGCATGAGTACACTGAGGACAACATGCGTTTTGCGTGGTCGGTGGAGCCAGATAATGAATTACTGAAAGAGCGAGTCAGTCGCGTTCGGCAGGTGCGTCAGAAGGGTGGATGTACGGTTCCTTCGACTATCGGTGAGGAACTCGATACCAACCCGTTCATGCGCTGTGATTCACCTACGATTGCCGCGAAGTTGCGCTCGACGTTCCCCAGTCGGGATCTGAGTTCCTCCGAGGCTATCTTCACGGCGATTCGGGAACTCAAGGATCGAAAAGACTACAAGCAGTTGTGAGGCAGTGACGCCATTCAAAGTGAGTGATTGGCCTCCTGCATCGGCGTGAATACAGACTCGGTGTTGTTAGTGAGGGCACAGGCTATGTATGGAGACACAACCGGAACCACTGGACCAGAGTACACGCTTCTTATCGCTGCCAAGACGGCTTGTTGCACTTCCCTTGGTGCGATGGCGCCGGCTCTTGGATCCGGGTGGCAGTTTAAGCCGACGGACTTGAAGTTCACTTTCAACACAAAAAGCCCAGAACTCGTGACACCAGGATTCGCAACAAGAGACAGCGCAAAGCCCCACATGTCCTTGATTACATCCTTATCGTTGGGCCGCGGCGCGTAGTCCTGCCAGTCGTCTGGCCCGTACACGGCCTCATACATGTTTTCGGATACTCTCAAGTGTCCTGTCGTCCGCGGAACAACGTGTCCCCGCCGAAACGCTTCATCCTGCTGAGGCGAGGGTTCGTTTGGTACTGCGCGTGAAGGGTGCAAGGCTATCGAGCCGTTATAGAACACACCGGTGAAGCCGGTTCCAACCGGCACACCAGTCAGCATGTGTTCGAACAGGATGTGGGCGTCGACAGGCGGCTTGACTCCGCCCAGGGCGTACCAACTTTGGAAGTGACGTCTCCCGTCGTTCACAGGAACAACCCTTATCCTAATCGGACCAGATTTTTCATCAAAAGCGAGTCTCATAGGTCTCACGGCGGGCAAGACATACGATCTGTTCAGATCGTCGATCTGAACAGCAGCTCTGCATCCCGGGAACAGGAGGACATCGAGGCGGATGTCCCCTGTGCCCTGCCATTCGAGGCCCTGGCGTGGAGCAAGCCACTCTCCGGGAGGTGGTCCAAGAGCACCCAGACCATCGGAACTCGGTGTGGACTCAGGTCCTGACTCCGGTGTGCAGCGCACATATACGCAAAGAGGATAGACGCTTTCTTTGGGCCGGTGTCCCGGTGAAGTGAAATTAGACCTTGAACAAGGAGAGATGCTTTGGCGGTATGGTCCAGGTCTCAGTCCATTCGGGCCCAAAGGTGAATACCGTCCAAAAATACCTTGCCCAGCCTGGTTGGTCCGGCGGATAAAAAGACCAAATAAAAAACAAACTGAGATGTACAAGAGCAGCAAAAGCGGGGGTCGTTTACAGAACTCGCGCGAGTTACCTTTTCTGAGGCTCCGTTGAGACAATACTTCGCAACTTCTTTCTTAAAGCTTGTCAACAATAAAAAAGCACTCCATGGCCTTGTGGTCAATCAGGGCGAGCGCATTTAAATTTCGGGAAATCCGTTTGCCAGGACTTTGATGCAGTAGGAATCGACTTCCGGTGGTCTCGACCTTGTGGTCAAGTAGGCTTGAAGCAAACCTACAGTGCATTCAGCACAAGCGAAGAACCACCGAAACGCGGTGTTTCTATCTGAACCGGGGGTTGTCTCAGAGTCAGCTTGCAGGCAATCAGGACAAAAGCTCAGTAGCTGTACGCTGCGCTCAGTTCAGGTCCCGGTTTCGAACGTAGTGACCGTCCAAGAGATCATCAAAGATATCTTCGATTAGCGGATGTTCGATGGGCAGTCCGGTTGCGTCAGCTTCTAAATTGCGTTCCGCGACGTAGGTCTCGTCCGAGGAACCATCGACCAGTATGCGATACCAGGGGCGATCTTTGGGCGGGCGCGTGCGCGCGGTGACCTCGTACCATTCTTCGGATTCGCTGTAGGCCCTGTCGACATCCACCACGACTCCTCGATAGTCGAACAGCTTGTGATGTACGAGCTGCCCGACACCGAATCTTGGCCATTCCCGTCTGCCCATGCGTTCACGATACCATATTCGAGCTGATCACGACGATGCCGCAATGCAAATCGGATCGTTCTGAGAGCGTGATCTCTTAGGTTCGCCCTCCTATGGTGATCGGTCTTTTAAAAAGACACCCCAGAGGGTAGAGACAGGATCGATCCCTGGTCCATGTCCCTCTATAGGTCTGGATTCATTGAACCATTCGAAGATACCGCCTCGGAGATTGTACACGTTTTCTAGGCCTGTTCTTTGAGTAGCAACAGAATAATCCGCGCTGCGCCAACCGATAGAACAATAGATCACCGTGATAGGAGTCGGGTTCTTTTTGGCAAGGCGTAGATCGTCTGGCAAGGCTTGGTGTCTTGGATCGACCCATTGAGCTCCAGGGATATGGCCTCGGAGAAACTCTCGGTGCGTCCGCACGTCCAGAATCCGCACGGGGCGCTTCTCCTTCAGCATCTCCTCGAGCGCAGGCGCTTCGATCCAAGGAGCCGTTTCTTTCAAACCTCCAATGAGGAAGCTGAGTAGTCGAGGAGGGACATAGCGGATCGAATGCGTATTGAAGAGGGTCGTAGCCACCAGCAGCAAAGCGACAGCGTTCAAAACGTGGGTGAACCGTAGATATTGCCTCAGAAATTTCACGTAGCTCTCGAAACTCGATTCCGCTGGGTGTCTCTGCATGCCTACCGAAGGTGAACGCCAGAGCGTGAGAAACTCGCTCATACGCTAGCGGTAGAGCCCTCGATTAAGGTCGAGATTCTTTTTGATTTCACTAGGCTAGTGGCCCACATTTCAGATGTTGTATGGTGGATATCGTGTCGACGAGGGCTAGGGTATTTCCGAGGGCACGATGAACAGCGTCGCCGAGTTGCGCCCAGACGAGCTCGAAGGTCATCGGTTCGGGGTCTATCGGCTTGACCGTTTGATCGGAACTGGTGGTTTTGCATCAGTGTACGAGGGACGACATCTGCATCTAAAAAAGCCCGTCGCTATCAAGATTCTCCGATCTGAGTACGCGACTGACCTCGAGTACCGGACCCATTTTTTGCGTGAAGGGGAGGCTGCGGGCCGTATTCGGCATCCTCACGTGGTCGATATTACCGACGTCGGAGTGACCGAAGCCGGTTTGCCTTACCTGGTCATGGAACTTCTGCAAGGGGAGGATCTCGAAGTGATGCTCCGACGTAAGAGCATCCTTGACGAGCGAATGGCGTCTGAAATCATCGTTCCCTGCATTGCTGCGGTGCGCGCTGCGCACAAAGCCGGAGTGCTGCATCGAGATATCAAACCCGCGAATATTTTCCTCACTCAAAATGCCAACGGTATTCATCCAAAGGTGCTCGACTTTGGCATCTCTGAGGTACTCGGGACTGGCTCCGACGAGCAGGCTGCGCATGTGATGCTCGGCACACCTTGGTATATGTCCCCGGAGCGAGTCCTTACGGGAACAGCGGGGGAGCCTGGGGACCAATACGCGCTCGGAGTGGTGCTCTACGAGATGGTGACCGGTTCCGTGCCCTTCGACGGTTCGTCCGTTGAAGATGTGCTTGCACAGATCAAGCGAGGTCAGTTCGTGATGCCCCGCGTGCTTCGGCCGAACCTGGATCCAGAGTTCGAGTCCATTATTTTACGGGCTATCGACTCCGATCCGACTCAGCGTTTTCAAAGCCTCGATGGGCTGGGTCTCACGCTGCTTCCGTTCATGCGTCGCAAAATGCAGGTCTACTGGGAAGCCGAGTTTGGGATTCGCCACAGTGCACTAGACCTGCTCAGCTTCGCTTCGAAAGAGCTGCCTGCAGATACCGCAAGTGCTCCAAAGCCGCGCGCCTCGCTCGCCACAACTCCGATTCATGGTTTGAGCGATGCAGAGTTGCGGGACGCGATGAGTCACTCGGCTCGCGTGCGGAGATCCGACGTGCCAGTTCCGGGACCAGTCGACCAGAATGAGGTCGATACAGAGCCTCCTGAGGGGCAAGCGCGCACCTTCCGCCGGACGCCTACCTTGACGCGTACTGCGCTGGCAACTCTCTTTGTTTCGATCCTGTTTGGCTCTTTCGGGCTCTTGCTCTTAGGCCGCAATTTTGATCAGCGACAACAGTTCGATCAGCGACAAGAGCAGTCGCCGTCTGAGCGCAAGTCGTTTACCGTGCGCGTCAAGGCAGAGCCCGCGCACGTAACGATGGAACTCGACGGGCTGACCGCTGGGAAGGGTAGTTCTCTTGTCAGGACGCTTCCTGTCGATGGTCGAGCCCACACCCTCACCGTTTCCGCCGAGGGCTATGACACTCAGCAGTTTACGTTTGTCAATTATCCTCCTCCAAGTGAAGTGCGGTTGGTGAAGACGGAGCAGCCGATGGAGGTGCAGGGCGGCAATACTCAGGTTCGTTCCGATGCTGCTGCGCAGATTCCGGATCGCTCTTTCGTCGGACGGCGGCGACGCAATCTTCGCCGAAGTTCTCGTGCTGCAGCACCAGCAAAGCCCACCACCGATGCACCCGTGGAAGCCACAGGTTCTGCAGGTAGGTCCGAGGTCTTTCCGGCAGGTTCATCGGAGGCGCGCCAACCACAAGTGACCGCCAACGGTGCGCCCATCCTCGACTAGTCGGGTTTGGTGGCTGTATGCTGCATGCCGTGTCGCAGCCCGCTTTCCCCGAAAGTTGTTTGGTCTCAAAGGGGACAAAAACTAGGCGCAGACTCAGAACCCTGATGCTCTGCGTCACCCTTCCGCTGCTCCAAAGTGCCGTAGCCTTTGGCCAGTTGTCCGATATCGATGCGGGATCGGAACGCATATCCGATCGTCAACACGAGCGTTCAGCCCAAGGTCGCTCTGAAGTTTCACCCCGCCGCGGCTCCCATGAGGAGGAGGCGGAACGGCTTATCCGTCGAGGAATCGAGGCTCGGCGTCAGGGGCGAGACGATGACGCAGTGAGTTTTTTTGAACAAGCTCTGCAATTTCACTACACGCCGAGGGCGTCAGCCCAGCTAGGGCTTGGGTGTCAGGCGGTAGGCCGTTGGGCATGCGCCGATCGATATCTTACTCAGGCGCTTGAGGCGAGTACGGACCCATGGGTCGAGCGGAACCGCAGACATCTGGAGAGGGCGCTTGGGATCGTACAGGCCAATCTAGGAACCATGCTCATCTCGGGCGGCGTGGACGGAGCTCGGGTCCTGGTGGACGGGCAAGAGTTGGCTCGTTTGCCGATGACGGAGCCGAGTGTGGTCGGTATTGGGTCGCATGTCTTAGAGGTCGTAGCGGAAGGTTACTATCGAGTTTCCCGGCCGATCCAAATAGAAGCTGGCCAGCTTCGCCGGGAGGCGGTGGTACTTCGTCCAAGGGAGATCGCTCGCGCCCCCAGTTCCATCCAAGCTCTTGACCGAGGTATGCCTGTGGCGAGCGTGTCGCGCGCACGGAACTTATCGAATTCGGCGGAGGCTCGGTCCCTGCGTATGCGCCGGATTGGGTGGGCGCTTCTCGGGGCCGGTTTTGCGACAGGCGTAGGTGCAGGTATCGCCTTTGCTGTACGTCAGAATGCGGCAAGAGATTGGAACAGCTCCGATTGTTTGATCGGAGGGCGAACGAGAGCAGACAACTGCAGGTCAGACCGCGACCGTGCAGATTCGGCAGAACTTGCCGCTCAGGTTTTGCTCGGCATGGGAGCAGGTCTCGCTGCGACCTCAGTTGTGCTCCTTCTTATCCCTGATAGCGGGCCACGAGAAAGACGGGCCGCGAAGGTCTCTTGCGGAACCTTTGCCGATTTCGGCATGAGTTGTGCGATGCAATTCTAGGGTGAGGCCGAGGCAGGCGACCGAAGAGCGAGTTGGTGAGAGATGTGGTCGCGCGAAAATAGATGGAACACAAAACGATGCAGAGAATTACGAAGAGCACTCTCTTGACTGGTTTTTTACTTCTCTCTGCCTGCGTCGATCTTAAGCCTGGAAGCGATACCCAGCAGGCCCAGTTTCCGTGGAACGAAAAAAGCGCATGCGAGGTCGATCCGGCGGACCGCGAGCTCGTGCTCGTGACTGAGGGAATTGCTCAGGACACTCGATGGGATTGTTCGCGGCACTACCTGCTGAACGGTCTCATCTATGTTCGTTCGGGTGCCGTTTTAACCATAGATCCTGGAACTTTTGTCTTGGGGCTCCGTGCTGATGACGCACGAAACGACGACTTGAGTGGATTTTCGGGTTTGATCGTGGAGCGAGGTGCCCGGATCGTGGCGGATGGAACCGAGACCGACCCCATCGTATTTACCTCAGCCGGAGGACGCGACGGCCGAACGACTGGAGACTGGGCAGGGGTGGTGCTCATGGGGAATGCCCCGATCAACGCAGGTACATCGGTCTTCTTCGAAGGACTGCCGCAGGAGGCAGCCAACGCTTTTGGTGGTGCCGACCCAACTCATGATTGCGGTACTTTGCGGTACGTACGCATCGAGTTTGCAGGTGCACGCCTTGCCGCGGATCGAGAGATCAACGGACTCTCCCTTTCCGGCTGCGGCTCTGGAACCGAAGTCGACTACGTTCAAGTTCATTTCGGACGCGACGATGGTCTAGAGATCTTCGGTGGAACCGTAGATGTTCGGCATATCGTGATATCTCGAGCCCAGGACGACTCATTGGACTGGGATATGGGGTGGAGAGGACGAGCGCAGTTCGTTGTCATCCAGCAGGACGATGGCGATACGAATGACGGCATCGAGGCGGATAATTTGGAAGGTGTGCCCGATGCGCTGCCAAGGTCGGAGCCCCTCCTATACAACGTGACCCTTATCGGGAATAACGACGCCCAGGCGGATCAAACTGGGGTAGTTCTGAGGCGCGGTACCTATGGTGTGATTCGCAACGCGATCATCGCTGGATTTCCTCACGCGGCCATCGATGTACGTGGTTCCGAGGCGGCAGCCGGAGCTACGCTCGAGGAACCTCGGTTGGCGGTGGAGAATTCTTTTTTCTTCGACATCGGAGGTCCCGGTGGACAAGCCTACTTCGAGCTTGAGGCGGGGGAGAGCGATGATGACGGTGGCTTTGCGGAGGATGATTTCTTCTCCGATGAGGCGCGTCAAAATCGATTTGGAGCTTCGGTCGATCTTCTAGACCCCTACAACCTTTTGAGTCCCGACTTTACCCTGAGAGAGACCTCCGACGCCCAAAGCTCGGGATCCGTTCCGCCCGATGACGGATTTTTCGACACCAGCGCTATCTTTTCCGGAGCGATGGCGACCGAGGATTGGACCGCGAACTGGACTGCGTATCCATCAAGATAGCGGTACTCCTTTCTGAGGATCACTTACGACAGGTTTCCTGTGCAAAAGCTCGCGTCGCAGCTTTCTCAGGCTGCTATGTTGCAGGACTTCCTCTGCAGAGGCCTATCGAACCTAGGGTTAAGGAGCATGTGATGCGCTATGAAGTTCCCTCACGAGTCCGGGAGGGTGCCGCGACACCGCTGACCGATATGGACCGGTACCGAGAAGAATATGCTCGGTCCAAGCACGATCCAAATGGATACTGGCTTGACGTTGCCAGGCGTCGCATTCGGTGGAGACGGCAACCAACAGAAGGCCTTTCAGGCAGTTTTCATACGCTCTCTGAGGGACCGATCACTTGGTTTGCGGACGGTACACTCAACGTGTGCGATTCCTGTCTCGATAGGCACTTAGAGGATCGAGCAACCGCCGATAAAGTCGCGATCCTGTGGGAAGGAGATGAGCCCTCAGAAGTGCGATCCCTCTCTTACCGCGAGCTCCATGATGAAGTGTGCCGGGTCGCGAATGTCCTGACCGACCTAGGGGTGCGACGCGGAGAGCGGGTTATCATATATATGGGCATGGTACCGGAAGCCGCGATCGCTATGCTGGCTTGTGCGCGTATCGGAGCCATTCATTCGGTAGTATTTGGTGGGTTTTCTGCGGAGGCTTTGCGAGACCGGATTCGGGATTGCGGCGCTGAGGTCGTGATCACGCAAAATGAAGGCCTGCGTGGGGGTAAGAAGATCCCTCTCAAAGCGGTAGCGGATCAAGCATGTCTTGGAGAGGTCTCCGTCAAGCATATGCTTGTCTACCGTCGCACGGACGTGGAGGTCCCCTTTACGGCAGGGAGAGATGTCTGGTGGCATGACGTTGTTCCTTTGGCTTCAGCTGTGCATGAAGCGGTGGAAATGGATGCAGAGGATCCCCTCTTCATCTTATACACCTCAGGTTCAACTGGACGTCCCAAGGGCCTAGTGCACACAACAGGTGGCTACCTAACCTACGCAAGCCACACGCATGCAACCGTGTTCGATCATCGCACCGACGACGTATTTGGATGTATGGCAGATATCGGATGGATCACCGGCCACACCTATATCGTATACGGACCTCTATCCAACGGCGCCACGACGTTTATGTTCGAATCGATTCCTACTTATCCCGATGCGGGTCGTTACTGGGACATCGTCGAGCGTCATCGGCTGACCACGCTATACACTGCACCCACCGCGCTTCGGGCGCTTGTGGCCTTTGGCGATGAGCCGGTGAGCCGTTACGATCGATCCTCTCTGCGCATCCTCGGGACCGTGGGCGAACCCATCAATCCTGAAGCTTGGGAGTGGTATTACCGGACCGTCGGTCAGGAGCGATGCACAGTGGTCGATACTTGGTGGCAGACCGAGACTGGAGGCATTGCCATAAGCCCGATTGCTCCAGCCACCCCGACCAAGCCGGGGGCGGCGACCATGCCGGTTCCCGGAGTGTTTCTTTCGCTACGTACTCCCGAGGGCGATCCGATTTACGGTCCTGGCCGAGGACTGCTTTGCATCGACTATCCGTTTCCGAGCCAAGCCCGAACTGTTTGGCGTGATCATGAGCGGTTTATTTCGACCTACTTTAGTCACGTGCCCGGGGTCTACTTCACCGGGGATGGATGTGTCCGCGATAGCGACGGCTACTATTGGATCACCGGGCGCGTAGACGATGTACTCAACGTAAGTGGCCACCGAATGGGCACGGCTGAGTTCGAGGCAGCACTAGCAACGGTAGAAGCGGTGGCTGAAGCCGCTGTGGTTGGGTATCCGCATGAAACCAAGGGGCAGGGCGTTTGTGCATACGTCGTGCTACAAAAAGGAGTAACGGCGACCGAAGCCGATCTCAATACAGCCTGCCGAACCCATATCGGCGCCCACGCCCGCATCGATCGGGTTCAATGGGTGGACGGACTACCCAAGACGCGCTCCGGTAAGGTGATGCGACGCATCCTGAGGAAGATCGCTGAGGACAGAGGAGACGAGCTTGGCGATACTTCCACCCTGGTCGACCCGTCGGTCGTAGATCGAATCCTAGCGACCGCGAAGCGGTCAAGCCCCAAAGCGTAGGAGCATGCCCAAGGCTTACGCCGAATGGAAGGTGCTCCCTCATCTGGGTTTGCAGCAGGTCTCGGACAACCTCTGGCGCCTCCAGGGGTCTCTCGAACGAATGGGGTTGAAGCGCGTCATGACGGTTGCTCGGCGGGACGATGGTGGCCTCGTGCTGCACAGCCCGATTGCGGTGGACGACACGACGCGTCTTCAAATCGAGGAGCTCGGGCCTCCAGCATATTTCGTAGTGCCCAACGGCTTTCATCGCCTCGACAGTCCAGCCTACAAATGTCGCTACCCGGAGGCCAAGATCGTGTGTCCTTCCGGCAGCCAGAAGAAGGTCGAAGAGGTGTTGCCGGTCGACCTTACTTACGCAGAATTTCCCCACGATCGGTCGACCGTTCTGCGGGAGGTCGAGGGGATTGGTGAGGTTGAGGGGGTCATGATCGTTCGCTCGCATGACGGGGTGACCCTGGTTTTCAACGATTTGATCTTCAATGCACCTCACGGTAAGGGCCTCGCAGGCTTCGTCTTTCGCTACGTGACCGACTCGACAGGAGGTCCAAAGATCTCCCGTCTTGCTCGATGGCTTCTTATGAAGGACCGAAGCGCTCTTAAGAGAGACCTGATGGCGCTTGCTGCGACTGAAGATCTGAAGCGTATCGTGGTCAGTCATCATCGCATGATATCTGAAGATGCAGCGGCTACCTTACGAGGCGTGGCTTCTCGACTGTAGAGAGAGAGGTCGCATGTTCATTTCTTCGCATTGGTGATGCATCTAGAAGTGCGTACAATTGCTCAAGGCGTAGATCCCTGCTGGGGGATACGATCTAAATGGGATTGGTTGGAGTGTAGCACTCTGGAAGATGCCTGTTTAGAAGGTCTCCTAAAAGCAACTCTACTGCAAAATGGCGTAGCTCTTTAGTCGCTTTACTAAAATGATCTGGGTTCATAGGGCGGATCACTCGGCAGCCTCCCTCTCGATCAAAGAACGTGTAGATGCGGGTAGCTCGATTTCCCCTAAGGGCTCTAAGTACCGCTCGAGTTAGCTCATTGAGCTCGCTCGCTTCCTCTGGAAATATACGAATGCCGCATTCTTCAGCAACCATGCAAATGAGCCCAGGTGCTTGTTTCCCTGCGTTGCGAAGTGCGCGCTTTGCAGCTTCTAGATCGCCTGACTCCACTCGGGCTAGTGCAAGTGCAAAGAGGGCTCCTGCGCGGGTAGGGGACGCTTTGGCCGCATGCTCCAAATCAGCTAACGCTGCGGAACTATTTCCGCGTTGAAGCTCTGCCTCGCCCCGGTAGCAGTAGGTTGCCTCATGGTCGAGGTATCTGTACTTCAGCGATCCCTCATGAAACGCCTTCAGCCCACCCGGGACGCGACCTTGAAGCACGAGGCTTGCTCCGAGTCCGATGTAGCCCCACTTTGTTCCCGTTTCGCTCCATAGGTCCGCGAACAGTTTTGCAGCGGTCTCGTAGTCGCCCCTCCACAACCGAAGCTCTGCGCCGTAGGTTCGGGGAAAGGGAGCGTAGGGGAGTTTCTTTGCAAGTTGACTAAAGTCGGAGAGCACGTCATCCATGGACTTGCAGACTAGTTGAGTCTGCATCTCGGCAACCTTGGCACGCGGATGCTCGGCCGCGCACGGGACAAGCGAATCTTCTTTGAGCAAACTAGGATGCTCGGTATAGTTCCCTCCCAGTGACAGTACAGCTTGCTCGATAAGTGCAAGAGTAGAGTTTCTGCCTTCTTGCCAGGCACGTTCAACTGTTTCTTGTTCGAAGAACTCGGAGAGAATTTGACGAAGTTGATGGAAATCTCTGCTGGGCGTCTCGCTCTTCTCTTTGCCGAAACTTACGCGATTGATGAAGGTTTTTCGAAAACTGCTTCTAAACGGTGACCCCTTACCGAGGATACCTGCGACCCACTCCCGGAAGAGCTGGGTTACCATCCGCTCTTCCATGTTCTCTGCAGTATGGAGCTTGTATGCATCTTGAGCGTTTTTTGCTTCGATCAAAGCCCTAGTTTCCCACAAGATTGCCGTAGACTTGATGTTTCGAAGTTCTACTGGCTGTCGTGGTTCTTCCGTACTTAGGTGCTTTCTAAGGTCTCTCAGTCTCAAGAGTCCTTTGGAGCGATCTCCCTCGGCGACGGCGATCGCCGACAAAACGAGTTGGCTTCTGGCGAGTGCAACTTGATTTTCGATGGACAAGTCCGTTCCGGTTCTCTTCAGAAGTTCAAGTGCCTTGCTCGCGTGGGTTCGCGCTAGACTCAAACGCATCTTGAAGAGAAATAACTCTGCCAGGCGTGCAGATATTTGAGGGCTTGGGCAGCCCATCGATGCAGAGGTCAATAGTTCGACGGCCTGCTCGAAGGCCCCTGCTTGAATAAGGTAGTTTGCGAGTAGATAGAATGGTATTTCAGAAGCCTTTTGGCTGTTTTGTAACACTGCCAATGTAGAACGAATGCAAGATATACGATCACCGAGCTGTGCAGAGTAGGCAGCGGAGTATTGAGCAGACGACGATATCTCCTGCGCGTCGACGCCATTGCTAAGAGCTCGCTGTGCAGCGGTAAGCGCTTGTGGAGTGTGATCTATGAGAGAGAGCACTCTGCCAGCAGCCCAAAGTTGATCCGGATCTGATGAAGCCTGCGTGACACGAATCGCTTTTTTTGATGCGAGGTGAGGCTGTCCTGCAAGCACCAAAAATAAAGCTTGGAACAGTTCGACTGATGATGCTCTTCGTTCCGCATGCTTTCCCGCCTCGGTATGCGATCCGAGGTCGCTCCATACCGACTCTAGGACTTCTGCAGGATGGCAGTGTTCGAGCAAGATAACCCCAACGGCCAGGCGAATACCGCAGCCTTCGCGTACAGACGTGGGTTGTCTTTGCTCGTGCGGGAGACCTTGCAAAGTGGGACTGACCTGCACACCGTGCAAATCAAGCGTTGTTTCCAGAACATCTTTTTTATAATTGGTGCTGTCGGTTCTTGTGCAGCTTGTTTCAGCGTACGATCTGCGAACATGTAGGAATTGAGTTGAATGCTGGAGCTCCTTTATGATCCCACTTAATCGTCTACTCATTCGTCGATGTTCCACCAGTTCTGGTGTGCGTCTCTCGGAGACCGCTACATACCAACGAACAAGGATTTGGGTTGCTTCGATGAAGTCCCGCGCGCCGTCTCCCGTACTCCACATGCGCTGGGTCAGCATGACAATCACCTTGTCGATCGACGAGTTGGTGGCGGCGCTTCGCATGTGCTTGCCGCCGCGCGGACGAACAAGCGGTCTTCGGCGGTCATCGAGAGAAATGGAGAGCCTTAAAAACGCTGTTTTTGAGGTGTCTACTGAGCGAATCGGAGTATTTCGGTCTGTTGTTTCGGTAGCGGAAGAATGACGCAGTAAAAGAACCAGTGAGCGCTTCTCCGCATACAGGCGGTGAGGATGCCATTCCTCGAGTGGAAACCCGTCTAGCATCCAGGTTGGCGGGGCTAGACGCAAAGGGCGCTTCATTTGTCGAGCGATAAATCGAATAAGCTATGTTGTCGAAGTAAACTTTTGCGTTTCTCAACGGATACGGGATTGAGTGGAGATGTCGATGCAGAAACCAAGCCCTCTCTGCTTTCATTATGCCTTCGCCGTCGATGATCTTAAGCGAGCAGAATCGTTTTATGCCACGCTCCTCGGATGCGCGGTCGGGCGTCGCACGGAGCGCTGGATCGACTTTGATTTTTTTGGCCATCAACTTACTGCGCATCTCGCTGATTCAGTTCCTGCTCGCCAAGAGAACTCGGTGGACGGCGACTCGGTTCCGGTTCCTCATTTTGGCGTGGCTCTCTCCATGGAGCTCTGGAGAGATCTTGGGGATCGGCTGCGGGCTCAGGGTGCCGTGTTTCTAATCACTCCGCGAATTCGTTTCGCAGGTCTCGCGGCAGAGCAGGGCACCTTTTTTCTGAAGGACCCCGCGGGAAACGCCCTGGAGTTCAAGGGAATCTCCACGTCCGCCGACATGTTCGCAGCCGTCGACGTATCCGAATAATCCCGACTCCTATCGCGGTCTCTCCCGCGAGGCGTGTTCTAGAATCCGAAACCTATCCTCTGATAGGATTCCTCGAGATGCTGCCGAGTGTCTGATGGAGATGCGTCTCCAACCTAGTCACGCAAAACGATACCCAGCGAGGTATGCGAGATCGCATTTTGAAGAAAGGTAGTCCCGGGTGGCTCTGCGGTTCGTTGACTGAGTTCAACGTTTTGAAGGTTAATATTCTCAAAATGTCCGCGACTGGGCCACTGGATCCAAACCTCAGCCTCTCTTGAGTGTCTATTTAGATTTAGTGGTTCAGGTAGCGTTAGGTCGAAGGTGACTGATTCGTCGCTGCTAAAGGAAAAAACCAGCGTGTCGTCTCTTCCTTTTACCGATGCGCTCCGCCCCACAAGTTCGACGCTCTCCGGTAAGCCGACGGCATCCCAATCTGCTGGTCCAACGGTGACACGGACCTTGCAGAAATGTTCTGGTGGAGGTAGAAAAACCCCGCCCAAAATCGGTTTCTTGCTCTTAAGGTCGATTACCGCCGGGGCTCCGATACGTGTCGGAAGATCTTCCGAGTGCGCATAGGCCTTTGAGTGCGAAAGCCAATATCTTGATTCAAGCCACGGATGTCGCACCTGCGCCGTGTTCTCGCACGGGAGCAGCTCGACGGACTGGACGACCAAATAGGAATGGTCAATTCTCAACGTATCTGGCTCTTCGACTGATTCGTCGGAGTCACCAGCAACATAGTGGTTGAGCTCCACTACGATTCCTTCTTTGTACTCAACGCAGCTACCGAGAACACCAAAGAGTAATATTCGAACCAAAAGGTGCCACGCGTGAGAACGTGAACGGCTGATTAAATCGAATCCTCTATTGCAATTCAAAATGAACTCCGAGTGCAAATACAGGACCTTCCTTATGATTGCCCCGAAGTCGATTCATGGTTGGGATCGAAAGCTCTGAGGTCAGACGACTCGACTTCATCGGCGCTAGGGAGGCTGCTAGCGTGGTATACATCATGGTTCCGCCAGAATTAGGGTCTCTACCTGCAGGTTCTTCGGAGGGTGCTGATGTCCGCCCGCTCAAGCCAGCGCTGAGCCCCAGCCACGACGCTGGCTCGATCTGACCGGCAACGCTGTAGAGCGTTGCGATTCCCTGGCGTACTCCAAAGCGCCCGCGCGTTGGAACGATGACGCTCTGCGATGCAGTGAACGACAGCGGGTGTATCGACAGTCGATAGGACAGGCCCGCGAGCGGGTCGAGGGAAGCTGAGCCTGCTTGTAGCTCTAGCGGCAGCTCCACCCCATGTTCGCGGTGAGGCTGTTGAGCAGTCGGTAACTCAAAGCCAACAGTCAAAGTTAGCAGATGGCGAGTCTCGAAGCGCCTATCCCGGTAGAGAACGCGCCGTGCACGCACATCCAAATCTCCAAAGCCGAGGCTCTTTGATCTGGCAAGGTTGACATGGGTGATCCTACGCCTTGAAAGCGGTACCAACGCAGAGAGCATCCAGTTGTCGGTTGGAGCCCATGCAAGGAAGAAAAGAAATTGCTCCTCTTTGAGCTGAAGTCGGTCTTGGTTTGCTTGACCGATCGTATCGGAGCGCCAGCGAATCTGCGCTCCCGTTCGAACTCGGTTCCGATAAGGCGGCTCCATTCCCATGGCGGCCGCAGTACGATCTCCTACCTCACAGGTCGTGCATCCAAGGGCGATGGAAGCATTCCACAGTTGAATCAGCGTCGTTAGAACGGCAATACAGAGCTGGCGCTCCATCGTGTTGTTTTTTGGGCAACGACTTTTCGGAGCGTCGTTTAAGTCACAGCGAAAACGCACTGCCTCGCCCTTCGTCGCCCTACTTGCGCCGTGCATTCCTAACCTGAGCACGACGATGCGACATTCCAAATCGAAGGGAAATGCGACATGTTGTCGCGCAGTCCTGACTTGCATCGCCACAACGCATGGAAGCTTGGCCGTTGGGTCGAGCTTCCATGTGCAGTAGGGATATTAAGTGAGACTCTGTTTCAGCTCCGCTCGGTTGCGACCTTTACAACGATGTATCTCCCATCGAGTTCGCTGTCGTTTAACGCGCTCATCGCTTTTGGCGCGTCCTTGCGATCGGCCATGGTGACAAAGCCAAATCCGCGTGAGCGACCTGAATCCCGATCCTTCACGACTCCAGCTTCGATCACTTCACCGAACTTCTCGAAAGCTTCTCGTAACGATTGATTCGTAGTCTCGTAGCTGAGCCCTCCGACAAAGAGCTTGGTTGGGAGTGGTGCGGCCGAGTGCCCGACTGAGCTGCCTGTTTCGAAGGCTTGCAGTACTTCCTCTATCGAGCGAAGAGGCCCTAGAGCTTCATCGGGTGAACCGAGGGGTACCTCTCCGGGACCACGCTCGCGACGCTCCCGGCGCTTTGCTCGTTTTCGTTGCTGTCTTTCGGCCTTTGCTCTTTCTCTCGCCCGCTTCTCAGGTGTACTCACTGTGAACCTCCCCATCCATGGGTAGCCATGGATGGGACGGCTAGGCGGGTCCTGGTTTCAAACACGCTGTCTCTCCATCTTCGTTGCACGGCCAAATCGGCTTAATCGCCTTATTCGGCTCTTGGTAGCACGAACCACGGAGTTTGGGTGGCTAGACTGTTTCCACCCACCTCGAAAACTAAGGTTGTACAAAGCTCGACGACCTTCTCCACGTTGCGTGTGGAGCGCTGCGCTCGAAAGTTCTTCGTTTCGACGTAGGCGTTTTGCTTTTTTGTTTCGATGGCTTAGGGCCTCACCGATCCTCGTGTTCGGTTCTTCCTGAAAAGATGAGGGAGCCCACTGCACGGAAAGAATTTTAGCGAATTTTCTCGCGGTTCCGATCGAAAGGGTCAGCTCACAGGTACGCGTTGCTTTGGCGAGCCGCTGAGAATCTGAAGGGGAGCACCGCAAATTCCGCGCGTAGGAATCGAAGATACGTTCCGTTCAATCCTTTACATTCGCTCAAACAGAACCAAGCTTAGTGCATGTTTTTCGGTCTCGACCCTCTGTACTTTATGATGATTCTTCCTGGAGTGGCCTTGGGACTCTGGGCGCAGATGCGCGTAAAAAGCACGTTTTCGAAATACGCAAACGTAGGTACCAAACGAGGTCTTCGGGGGGTCGACGTCGCGGATGCGATTCTGCAGGCGGAGCGTGTTCAAGGGGTCCGCATCGAAGAAAGCTCAGGGTGGCTGTCAGACCACTACTCCCCGCAAGAACGAGCATTGAGGCTCTCCCCGGACGTGTACCACGGACGTTCTATCGCGGCAGCAGGCGTTGCTGCGCACGAGGTAGGCCACGCCGTTCAGCACGCGCATGGCTACGCCCCCCTAGGTATGCGCTCCACGCTCGTACCGGTCGTTCAATTTGCCGCGCCGCTCGGCGTCCCAATGCTGATGGCCGGTTTCTTTATGAGTATGTTTGTCGGTAGTTCGATCGGTCGGCTGGTAAGCCTAGCGGGAGTGGCCTTATTTTCGGTGACCGTGGTGTTTCAGATTCTGACGCTCCCTGTGGAAATCGACGCCAGCCGCCGCGCCCTTGCCGCCATTCGCAAAGGCGGTTTTCTTACCCCGGTTGAAACTAAAGGAGCCGGAACTGTGCTCCGCGCTGCGGCATGGACCTATGTTGCAGCCGCGGTAAGCTCACTGCTCACGCTACTCTACTACATGATTCGTCTCGGAATCCTGGGCGGCAATCGCGAAGAGTAGAATCTAGGTGATCATGTTGCACCCTTCCTAGCGGGTCGACCGGTAAACTCGCGTGCGCCAACGCTTTTGCCGTTATGACGCATATTCATCAAACACGAGCCTCTACTTCATCACCAAGCTGTGTCCTCTGAAAATCTGAGACGGCTTCTGACAAAACATTAACCGATCGAACGCTATGGGGTACTCTCGGGCCGAGGCCCCATGTCAAAGCTAGTTACATTACGTAAATCCGAGGATCTTCGTGACGACCTGCACGGCAGCATGAGGATTCTACTTATCTCACCGAGTTACGCATCTGGCCCGAACACGATGTACTTTCCTATTGGGCTTTCGTACATCTCTTCCTACATTCGAAACTTGGGACATGACGTCGTAGCGTTGAATATGAACAACTACGACGCCGAAGAACGCGACCGTCGACTCACTACGTTGCTTGAGGACCAAACGATCGACGTTGTCGGTCTTAGCGCGCTTACGGTAGCTTTTAACGAGATCGAGCGATTGGTTCGCTTTATTCGCCCTAGGACTGATGCGAAGATCGTACTCGGCGGCGGCATTACTTCGTGCGAAAGCGAAATCGTAATGCAGGCGATTCGCCCCGATTTCATGGTTGTTGGCGAGGGAGAGCTTATTTTTGCTCGACTGCTGAAAGCCCTTGAAAAGGGGCAAGATCCAGGGCGAGTACAGGGCATTTGGTATTGGAAAGACTCCCAACCTGTTGCTACCGGCGAAGGACTAGCAGTTCCAAAGCTTGATGACTTGCCGCAACCAGACCTCGACCTGTTCGGAATGCAGGAGTACCTGCAGATTCAGTCCGATCAGCGCGTTTCTTATCACATCACTCATCTTTACGGCGCCAAACACATCCCGATTACGGCGAGTCGGTCTTGTCCGTTCAGATGTACTTTTTGTTACCACGCTGGGATGGGAACGTACCGGCGTCATTCAATTCCCAACGTAGTTGAGCACATCAGAGCAAGCGTCGAGAAGTTCGGTGTCCGGCACGTACTGATCTACGACGAGCTCTTCTCTGCGAATAAAAAGCGACTCTACGAATTCTGTGAGCTAGTCGAATCGTTTGACATCACCTGGTTTTGTCAGCTCCGCGTCGATCAAATCGACGAAATTCTCCTGCACCGTATGAGGAAGGCAGGCTGCGTTCGTATCTCTTATGGTTTCGAGAGCGGTAGCGACGCAATTCTTACCAGTATGGATAAGAAGATATCCGCATCTCAGATTCGCGACGCGGTAGTGGCGACTCGTCGTGCCAAAATCGGAATTCAAGCGAATTTCCTTTTCGGAGATCCAGCAGAAACGGTCGAGACGCTTACTGAGTCACTGCAGTTTCAAGACGACCACGATCTTGCCTTTGTAGATTGGTCTGCGGTCATACCCTATCCGGGAACGCGCATCTATAACCACGCGCTGAATCAAGGGCTTATCGAGGATCGAGAGCAGTTTGTGCGCGCGATGGGCAATGTTTCCTCCTACCTTTGGAAGCATATGGTGAACCTCACCTCGATCCCTGATGAGCGTTTTATGGAGCTCTACACTGAGCTGCGCGAGCGAAATGACGTCAATCATCGGCGACATCGCACTTTGAAAACCTCAGGACATGTGTCTTCTGTAACCAGTTCTCAGATGGATTTTGGTTGCCCATATTGCGACCACATTGAGACCGACACCGCGATTCATTATCCACCTGAATCGGCTCAGGGAGCTCCGGTAAACATTTGCGGCGCGATTGCAGTGACGGGACTGAACATCTTGTGTCCGGCTTGCAAAAGAAAGCATCATTTGGCAGCCAAGGATATTCCCCATGTAGGCCGTCATTACGCATCTTTTCAGTCCAAGCTGGATGTACTCAAGGAAGCGCAATCCCCAGTAGTGATGCTTCCGGCACTTGATCGATATGCAACTGTGGTCAGCGAGGATATGGACTTTTCGAAATTGAACATAGAGGCAGTACTCGATACCCGCAAGGCGCGTATTGGAGAGCAATATGCAGGAAAAGCCGTCGAAGAGTTGACGGGAGACGCCGTCAGAGAACATCCAGACGCTACCTTCCTCATCCTTCCATGGGTCGAGTATGAGAATGCACTTCAGGTTCTTGCCCTGGTTGGTGTTCAGTCCGATCGCATTCTTAGCTGGAATTTGCACTTCGGTGCTGGCCTGTCCGGCAGCGTCGGAGAGCGATATTGTCCGCCGAATTCTTACAGAAGCCCAAGCGGAGAAGACAATACAGTTCGATCCGCGAGCGCTTGACGAAAGATCTTATTTATTTTGTCAACGCTCCAGAGGATCTGACGAACGACTTCATGTGTTCCAGAATCACTTGATGATTCTATCGTCTTTAATTGACGGAGCGTATGTCGCGTACTCAGTCTGTGATATTGTCAGCCTGTTATGGGAAGGCCGGAGGTTCACGAGAGGTAGTTTGGCTTGCTCTCTCACGATGAACTCCAAGGTTCTGCTAGACGCAGCATCGTGTTTAAAACAAACTCTTCTTGCCGTTTAGGTAGTCTTTCGCGCATATAAAGCGGCCCTACCAGCGAACCATCTCGTGCACTACGGCAAGCGATTACATCGTTTCCGACAATGCCTAAGGAAGCTATTTCTGCCTGATTGATTGTTTCAGTGTCGGAAAGTGGATAGTGTGCATTCAATTGATCGGCTATGTCGGCCATTGAAGTTTCCATTGGGGTATTGATCCATCTCGACAACGAATTGTTGTAGCCTACTGTCTGGGTACAAACCTCGGGTGGCATGGTCGTACGTTCCACATCATAGCCTCGTACACGACAGCAATAGACCCATCCGCTCTTGGTTTGCGTTAGTGTTGATGGGAAACAAGCGATGCGCAGAGAACGTGTCGTCGATACAAATGGGCTCCTCCAATTGGGTGGACGCATCTTCGGCGTAGTGTGCCATGCGAGATCGCGAGTCCAGTCACCGCTGTAGGGAGTACCTACCTGTAAGGGGAGGAATCCGAGCGCTGTGATTTCAGTCGGACCGCGTTCGTCCCCGCGAAATGCCAACTCATGTACGAATCCTCTTTGCTGTCCGCTCTTGTGTGTTTCGACTAGCGCTCTATATCCCGGGTATCGGGTTTTTTCGAGAGGAACGGTTCCAAGCGTCAATGCTTGTTTTCTTAGTTTCGCGGCAGTCTTTTCGGAGATGTCGAAAGATGCCAACCGAGCACTTGAAGTGGAAACTGGCAATGGTTCTCTCCAGGCACCTATCATTGATTGCATCACAAGCTGTAGTGTATCTCTCCTAGATAATAGACCCAGTTCTGATAATAGTCTTCCTTTCGCTTGATGGACTTTTGCTTTGAAAGACCATCATGCGCAAATGCTGCCTTCCGTGCAGAAATCGCCTCGCCTACCAGACTAGGTACGGTGCCTTTTCAAGGATCCCTCGGGGTCGACTCCTGTCTGGGTCGATTTCTGTCCTGTCCCAGAGCAGACTTCTTCCCGGACGCGCGAAAAGGCGCCACCTCAGGTGCGACGGAGCCCCTGCCTAGCATGCCGTTTCGGGTCATGAGGCTTCATTTGCCGAAGTCGACCTAATAAGTACGCCACCAGCGGACCAAGACACATCGCGGCCACGATGACTACGATCAGACTGTCGGAACCTTGAGCTTGACCTGCTGGAGCCAGCGCCGTTTGGTTGAAGAACCGGCCAGCGGAGGCATTCATCGGTCCCATCGGATCGGGACACCATTGTCGAACGTCGCGCGCACGCCGAGCCGAGGGCTGGGGCATCAGGCGGACCCGATAGGAATCCTCGATGTGATTATTCGGTGCATTACTGATCAAAAAAGGAGATTGATCGATAGTCACGGGCCTCAGCGGCCTGTGTCGGAAGCTTTGCATCTTCTGTGTGACGGAGTGCATCAACTCCGGCGTCACCAGCGGCGCCACATGGCGGGTAAGATTGAAGCCTGGCTGCTTTACCTCAACGGTGAAGAAGTGTTCACAGCTGTCTGGCGGGTGATAGCTCTCGTTAACGCTGATTGCGGCGGGGTTCTGGGACCAGGCGTCGGCGACAATCCGATGCGAGCCAGCAACCACGTCGACCACCACATGGTCCTCCGGGACATGCCGCACGGATACCGCCATGGGCAGCTCCGCGAACCGAATCAGGTGCGCTGCAACCAAACTCGCGAGCTCGCCGCAGTGAGCGATCTGGGTACTGAGCGACGCCTGGGCCTTCATCGCAAGAAGTGCCCAGGTACTGGCAGGACCGGAAGGCATACCACTTGGCAGCAAGTGCTCGTGAGTGAACTGCTCAGCCAGCTGGGCTTCCAGCTCGCGCATGACCTTAAACAGATATCCGGAGTCCTTGATGCGATTTCGAAAGGGGTGGTTCGGTGAGAAGGGGGCCGCCCAGCGAGCAAAGCGTATTGCTGCCTGCACCGATCGTTGAAGCTTGCTTTCGTCGGCGTCTGAACCGCTGCTCGGCCGCCCGCTGCTCGGCCGCCCGCTGCTCCTTTGACAGTCGTCCCCGTAGATGACGATTTGGCCAAAGCCATCCGAGACCCTTATGCCCTCGTCCAGGGTGCGCTCAAACTTAATCGCCACTCATGCGCCTTTCGCTTCGCTGCCCTGGTCCGAGCATTTCCAAAGGCGTTCGGACGAGAACTCCGTCGCTGGGGATGTCATACGATAGCGTGGACCGAGTGAAAGTAGTGGGTGTGTGCTCTGAGATGCATTGTAGCTCATTTCAAAACGCCCGCGGCGGTTTGACGAGGGATGGCACAGTGGTTTCAGCTCAAATGGCACCTTGCCGACAGTGGGCGAAAAACGTCTTTATTTGATGGATGACAGGCCGCGAACAACAAGACATCGCACGTGGCTTTCGTTGCTTCGCGCATGGCTGCTGTCGCGAGTCGAGCTAGCCCGATTTTGCACCCAAGCGGCGCTGCCAGGCCGAGGGCGCTATCCCGTATTGGAACTGGAATGATCGACTGAGGTGAGCGGTATCGGCGAATCCGCAGGCGGCGGCAGCCTCGCTCACGGAGGTTCCGGCCACGAGCAGCTGCGTCGCCGCTCTGAGCTTGAGCTGCTTGCGGTAGTGGACGGGCGTTACCCCCCACGTCGCCACAAACCCGCGGCTGAGACTCGGGCCCCGGAGGCCGACGGCATCGGCGATGGCAGCGATGCTGATATCCTGCTGAAAAGCCTCGTCGAGCATCCGCTTCGCTGAAAGAAGCGCGGCGTCAGTCTTGACGGAGGACTCAGCGGGCTCGAAATGGTCGCCGACGTGCTCCAGTAAGGCGTCGAGCGCGACCTGAGCATGACTGTCAGCCTCATCTTGATCACCGTCGCCCTCCAGAAGCAAGACGGTGAGAGCCTGGAGCGTGACCTGGAGGTCGTCCGGCGCTGGCTGCACTCGGGCTCCGATGGGCGCAAGGTCAAGGCCAGCGGCTTCGATCGCTGGGTCAGGAACAAAGACGGTTAGAAAATCGGACCCCGCCCGGCCGACGCCTCGGTGGGCATGGCCGCTGTCGATCCACATCCACTCGCCGCGACCGAGCGAGCATTGGCCTCCCTGATGCTCAATGTCGCAGCCGCCCTCTCCGAACACGAGCGAGAGACTCGCGGCAGGCGGCACGCTTGACCAGCGAAACTCCTTCGGCAGCACACGCCCCACCATGACCCAAACGCCACTCCCTTTCGAAGCGGCGTGATGTCGTCCGGGAGGCAATTCAAGCAGACGGGCTAGTGGCGTATCAAACGAATTCATACCTGATTGGAACTCTAGCACAGAGCCGTTCGCGCAGAGGTATGGGCACGAGGACGTCGTCAACGACGGTGCTTCTATCAATCCGATGCCCTCAACTTCTCGAGCGGCGTGAAACTACGTTCAAGTCGAGAGCTGCACCCCGCCCCAAGTTATCCCTGCGCTCCGAGGGAGGCTCGGCGCTCTCCCCGATCACCACTCAATTCGGAGAAAACTATGAACTCGAAAGCTCACGTTATGAGCTCCATGACGTTGCGGCGAGATGCGCCTTCCGGAGGCACACAGGCCTCACGAAGGCTTTCACATCACGGGGTGACAATGGTCTGTTGGATCGCCCTGGGTCCGTTGACATTCTGGACAATCGCCGCAGGCTCGTCGGCCTCCGCCCAATACCCTGCACCGGTGGACACGGCGGATCTCGTTCCGCCCTCAGTCCTGTCTATCGCCGAAGCCCCTTTTCCCGAGGACGTGGCAGCGGTGGACGGGCCCGTAACCGTCTTGCTTTCCATCGTCGTCGCCAACGACGGAACCGTCCGAGACCCTGAAGTGCTCGGGGGCCCGGAGGCATTCCGCGCGGGGGCGGTGGAAGCCATACAGGCCTCTCGCTTCGAGCCGGCGAGTCTCAACGGGGAGCCGGTCGAGGTTCGGATACGCTTTCAATATGTGTTTCAGCCGCCTGCACCTCTCCAAGAGGCCCGTGTTGATGGGCGATTGGAAGGCCTGGTCACCGATGTGGACGGTTCGCCGATCCCGGGAGCTCGCATCCAGCTCCGAAGCTCGGTTCAAACCGGCGAGGGAGAAGCGCAGTTCGTGGGTGACGACGGTCGCTTCGTCTTTGATGCCTTACCGTCAGGGGACTATCGAGTGTCGATCGCCGCCGCCGACTACGTAGCCCAAGAGCAGCTGGAGTCGGTAACCATCGGCGAGGTCACTGAGGTTTGCTATCGACTCGATGCGGCCGACCTCGGAGCAAGCGAAGGAGACGAAACGATTTTTACCGCTGTCGGGGTCATCGACGCCCCGCCCCGTGAGGTGACGCGCCGGACCATTCGACGGGAAGAGCTGACTCAGATCCCTGGGACACGAGGGGACGCGCTGCGCGCGATCGAGGTTCTTCCTGGCGTGGGTAGGCCACCCTTCGGCGGCGGAGAAATCATCATTCGAGGTTCGGCACCGACGGATAGCGAGATCTTCCTCGAGGGAATCCCGCTACCGCTACTCTACCACTTCGGCGGATTGACCAGCGTTTACAACTCACGCCTTCTCGAGCAGATCGAATTCATCCCCGGGAACTTCTCGGCTCGCTACGGGCGCCGCATCGGAGGAATCGTCGAGGTGGAGCCACGTGACCCGCGAAGCGACGGCCTTCACGGCGTGATCGAGTTCAGCCTGATTGACGCGTCCGTATTGGCCGAGTTTCCGATCGGAGAGAACGCAAGCTTGGCCCTTGGCTTCCGGCGGAGCTTCATCGACCTGATCTTTGAGAATTTCTTGCCTGACGACATCGGGGTTACCCAGGCGCCCGTATATTATGACTGGCAGTCGATTCTCTCCTATCGCCCCACCTCGCGAGACCGGCTACGTTTTCAGCTCTACGGCGCCTCGGATGCCTTCGCCCTTTTCTTTGACGATGCCGACACCTCCGACCCGGCATCCAGTGGTGATCTCGGCCTCTCGACCCGATTCACCACCCTTCAGGCTAGCTGGAATCGGCAGATCGATGAGGATGCCGAGCTCGACGTCGAAGCAGCGTTCGGTCCCCAGACGGTCGACTTTGGATTCGGCAGCGACCAGAACTTTGATCTCTTGGTGAATCAGTTCTACCTGCGTACCGAGCTTCGAGACCGGCTGAGTCCTCGCTACCAACTGACCTACGGCGTCGACCTTTCGCTAGCGCCATTTCGGATCAACTTCGAAGGACCGCCACTTCAGCAGACAGAAGGCGCTGGACAGCTGGCTCCCGTCGCGTCTGCCGACATCGTCTCGACTGAGTTCTCAGCGGTCGCCACGCGGCCGGGTCTTTACATCGAGAACGAAATCCGTCCAACAGCCGACCTGCAGCTTATCGCAGGTCTTCGCTTCGACTACGACGATCGAACCGGTGACTACGCCATCGACCCAAGGCTGGTGGCGAATTGGCAGGCGACCGATATCGTAAGGATAAAGTCAGGTCTCGGCCTCTTCAGCCAGCCGCCAGAGTTCGCGGAGTCCGCTCCAGACGTTGGGAACCCGAATCTCGATATGATCCATTCGGTCCATGCAAGCCTCGGCGTCGGCCTCCGCCTAACCGAGCAGCTCGAGCTCACCGTGGATGGGTTCTACAAGTACCTTTGGGATCGCGTCGTTTCTACCGAGCAAGGAATCGAACCTTTCTTCATCAACGATGGAGTGGGCCGGATCTACGGCGCAGAGATCAGCGGTCAGCTTCATGCCAGTCCCGAACTGCCTCTCTTCGCCTACGTCAGCTACACCATCAGCCGCAGCGAGCGTCGAGACCGAAACCAGGATGCGTTTCGGCTCTTCGACTTCGACCAAACGCATATTCTTGCGCTAAGTGGCGTATACGAACTACCTCGGGACTGGAGCGTCGGCCTCACCATGCGCTTCGTATCCGGCAATCCGACGACGCCCGTGGTTGGCGGTATCTTCGACGCCCAAAACAACGTCTACACACCGGTCAACGGTCGCGTGAACTCAGTTCGCAGCCAAAACTTCCACCGCCTCGACCTGCGAGTAGAGAAGAAATGGCGCATCCGCAACGGTCAGATGGCGCTCTTTGTGGACGTCCAGAACGTCTACAACCGGATGAACGAGGAGGGGCTCGCTTTTAACTTTGACTACTCCCAATCGCAGACGCTGGCAGGTCTGCCGGTGATTCCGTCTCTTGGCATCCGAGGAGAGATCTGATGAAAATCGTAGCCCTTCTGCTTTTGTTCTCCGTTTCGGCCTGCGAAGACAACTTCGATCCGCCTTCACTGCTCGCGCGCTCTCGGATTCTAGGCCTTGCCTTCTCGGTAGAGGGCGACCCGGATCGCACCGATCCGCTGCGCGGCGAGACGGTCGACCTTCGCGTGCTGTGGGCATTCCCCAACGAGCCGCTACCGCTCTCCTTTCAAGGCATCGCCTGCGTCGCACTTCAGACCGGTTTCGGCGTGCCCACCTGCGACCCAGACTTCGGAGTCATCGCCGAGCTCGAGGCGAACGCTCCGGCGGGCGACATGCCCGTGTTGACGCTTCGCGTCCCAGACGACTTTCCTGAGGGGCGCGAGCTGCTGCTCTTCGGCGGCACGTGCGCTGGGGGACCAGTCGATACGCTGCTGCTTCCGGCCGACGGTAGCTTCGATACCAGCGCCTTGGACGTATGCGAGCGACCAGAGGATACCGGCGAGCTCCTTCAAACGACCCTGCCCATTCCGATCGACATTGCGGATGCCAATCGGAGCCCCTCACTCCTTGTGGACATGACCTTGGCCGGTCAACCGCTTGCGACAGGCAACCTACAGACGGGCGATGCCTGCAGTGAGCGGAAGGATCTCCCGCTCCTCCGAGTGGGAGGGCCACGGGTTGCTCTGGTTGTCTCCGCTTCACCAGAATCCCTTGAGCCACTGACTCCCGAGGGCGACGTCAATCCGGAGAACGAAGTACTCCAGGTCGGTCTCATGATCACCAGCGGGGAGGCCAATGCCAACTTTCTCCTCATCGAGGCCGACGACCTCATCGAGGATACGACTATCAGGCCGGCGAGAGAGGCGGAGCGTAGTCCTGGCTCGGACGGTTCGATCGAACGGATCATACTCAGCGTGCGCGACGGTCGGGGCGGGTTGGTGGTGCAGGACGTTGCTTACTGCTTGCTGGAAGCGGAGCCGTGACGGCATCGGCCTTCCGCCTGCAAAAGCGTTCAAGCCGTGATCACGACCGGAATCTAGCCTTCGAAGAGATGACCCAATGGAAAACGCAATGAATATCGAAGAAAATGTCAACAAACTGGCCGACCTCGGTGCCGGCTGGATCATGTGGCTGCTGGTCGTACTGAGCATCGGATGCCTGGCCATCGTACTGGAGCGCGCCTGGATCCTCTGGCGCACCCGAGAGCGCGAGGCGGATCGCGTGAACCTCGAGGCACTCCTGAGAAACGGCGATCACTCCAATGCACTTAAATCCGCCCGTCAAATGCAGGGGCTCACCGCGCGCATCGTCGCCGACGGATTGGTACACGCAAACTCCGGTCCTAAAGCAATCGAAGAGCGTGCTGCCGCCGAGTCCGAACGCGAGAAACTTCGCCTCGAAGAGCGCCTCGGTTTTCTGGGCACGGTCGGCAACAACGCCCCTTTCGTCGGTCTTCTGGGAACGGTAATCGGAATTATCCGGGCCTTTCAGGAGATGAGCCGCTCCGGCGCAGGCTTAACCTCCGGGCTAACCGCCGAAATCGGGGAAGCCCTGGTCGCCACTGCGGTCGGGCTCCTCGTCGCGCTGCCGGCCGTCTTTTTCTTCAACCTATTTCAACGCACCATCCGGCGCCGACTGGCACGGGCCAACGCCGCCGCGCGCGAAGTGATCGCATCACTGATTCATCCGGAGGGCGCGGGCGCCCCCGCGGAGTGAACCATGGCGAGCTCCAGCAACGATGAAGAGATGATCAGCGGCATCAACGTCACGCCACTGGTCGATGTGGTCCTCGTGCTTCTGGTCATCGTGATGGTCGCGGCCAGTTTCGAGGTTTCTCAGAGCATCCCAGTCTCGCTACCAGAAGCTCGAACGGGCGAGAGCGCTGCGGGGCCTCTGATGCTCTCGCTCGATGCAAATGGGCAATGGTTTCTTGACGGAGAGACCACCAAAGCGTCGGCGGTTCGCAATGCGGTGCGTTCGGCCCGTCGCTCCGGTATCTCTGTTCGAGCGCTGATCGCCGCCGACGAAAATGTGCCCCATGGACGGGTGATCGACATGGTCGACGTCCTCCGCGAAGAGCAGGTCACGGACTTCGCTTTCAACGTCGCGCCGAGGCGCGAGAACTCTGGCTCGTGATGAGTCACTGGCGGTTCCCGCTGCTGATGGTCGCTAGCCTCGGCCTTCACGGCGGTCTCCTCGCGTTCTCGAGGTCATCGCCGATCCCGCCGCCGACCCCGCCGCCCGCAAGAGCAGAGTGGCTTCGCCTACCGCCGGCCGAGCCTCGACCAGAGCCATCGTCTAAAGCGGTAGAGGTGCCGCAGCCAGTAGCAGAGCGGGTTGCCTCGCCAGCTCCTAGGCGCCGCCGGATTCCACGGCGATCGATGTCTACCGCACCGTCCCGGGCAAGAGAAGCGACCTCGGCCTCGCCCATCGAGCTCGCGGGCGTGACGCTAACTTCAAGCTCTAGTCTCTCTGGATGGGCTCCGGTCGGCAACGGCGAGGCCAATGCGGGACCCGTCCGGATCCCTCGCACAGGAGCCGGTATCGCCCAAGTTTCCGCCGCGCCCCAGCCGTTGAGCACGCGTGTCGTCCCCGTAGGCGATCTCGCACGTCCTCCGCGGCCACCAGATCTCCGCAACGCGTTGCGGGCTGCCTACCCTCGGGACGAACAAGCACAGGGACGACGCGGGAGTGCACTGGTGCGGCTTCGTATCGCGCCGAATGGTCAGACGGGAGCGGTGGCCGTGCTTCAAGCCTCGAATCCAGCCTTCGGTCGAGCGTGTCAAGAGGTGCTGCGCGGTTCCCGCTGGGACCCGCCACTTTCGAGGGACGGAAGCGGCGTAGCCACGGTGGTGCGTTACCGATGCCAGTTTGAACTCCGATGATTTACCCGTGATCGGCCAGCCGGGGATTTAGATGTGTCGGTATCGACTTGAACTGACACCCTTTCAACAGAGGAGAGGGATGATCCTCGTTGCGCCAACAACCGGGCGAAAGCCCACAAGAGAATCCCTCAATAAAAAGTCAACAACAGACAATCGTTCGAAACAAGGTAGTCCTTTTGCTATCGGCGGAAGAGCTGGGAACTGTGTCGCGTGCCTGCAGGTTGATGGGGCACAGCTGCGACACTTTCTAACGCAACAAAGGAGCGATGGCCGAGGGGGGCGTCGAGCCGTTGCTCGAGAAAAGCCACAAGGATCAACCGAACTTTCAGAGTCGAGTAGCGCCACAGCCTCGAAACGAAGAAGAAGCGGCTGGACGCTGTCGAGAAGAAGGTCGCCGAGGACAGGGGCGCGCTCACCGAGGCCCAGGTAGCGGCCCTCAAAACGCAGCGGAACGAAGACGAGGCTCACGGTGAAATCGAGACGCATTGCCGAGGTTTTCTCGGCAGCCAGGATACGTTCTATGTAGGCACCCTCAATGGCGTCGGCCGCATCTATTTGAAGCCCACGGCATGCAGCTCGAACAGGTGTTGACGGACCGTGGCAGTGAGTATTGCGGGCCGCACGACGACCGCGCGTATCAGCTCGCTCTGTCGCTGTCTGATATCGACCACACCAAGACCAAGGTGAGGAGCACGAAAACCAACGGAATCTGCGAGCGGTTTCTTCGGACCATGCTCGAGGAGTTCTACCAAGTCGCGTTCCGAAAACAGATCTACGGGAGCCTCGACGAACTCCAGGCTGATGTAGATCGATGGCTGAAGCGATACAACGAGGAGCGGACCCACCAGGGCAAGACGTGCTGCGGCCGCGCTCCGAGGCAGGCCTTCCTAGACGGCGATCACGACTGGAACCAAAAGCACTTCGGCGGCGCTATCTAGACTTCAACTATCAGACACCGGCGCAACCGGGCGACCTGTCCGATCGAGTCGATACCGATACACTTCATGCGTCGCGATCCGTAGACCGAGCGTGTTCGCGCATCAATGGCGCAGATTTTCGTCACCAACCGGTCGTCGACTCGTATGCGGTTGGAAGCTGGAAGACGCAGCCACGCGTAGTCGCTCGACGATGAAACACCCAGGAGCAAACACCAGCAGGGTCACGGGGAACTGCGCCGCCTTTGCCCTGGCTATCTCGAAACGACTCATCGTCGGTCCCTTACAAAGACGGCGATCGATTTGGCCAAGGCATCACGTTCGCGGTGCCCCGGCGTAGACCTCGGAGCTCTTGCTCAGGCGATTCGCACCGGTCGTTGTTCCGGTCGGCAGCGTAACTCTGCTTCCAGCGATGACGCAGATTCTCGTCGACCTCAAGACTCTGCGCGATGTCCGTGATCGTACGCTCTCCACACTCTTCCATCAGCCGCACGGCTTCGGCCTTGAACTCGTTTGTGTTTGGAAAGCTGGAACAAATAAATATCTGACTAAAGTGCCCGTACATCTCGAAGGATTTCGATGCCTCGGTGTCTCCAGGTGTGGGTTTCTCGCACGCGTTCCGCGGCACGATGACGAACTTCGACGTATCGTTTTGATTCTTGAACATACTTGTTTAAGGTCTCCTCCAACGTATCGACGCTAAATGGAACGTAATGCTCGTCTGGTATGAAGTACTCGGATAAACCGCCTGCCTCGGACTCATGTGGATTCTTAGCGGCCAACAATAGTCCTCCCGCACACATACAGTCCAGTGCGCGGAAGTGCATTCCAGCCCCCTCATGAAGATTGAATCGACTACTTCTATACACGTCATTCATTGCGTTCGGAGACGACAAAAACCCTCGATAGTGAGAAACATACTCAGGCCATTTCTTCCAGTTTTCTGGGCCAAACAGGCTAAGTGTATCAGTGCACCTAAGTACGGCGTCGATCAAGTTACGACGGCTTAGGTTACGAACCGTTCGGCTGGCGATGTCGTAACGGAGAACTGGATCGTCACTCCTGAGAGTAAAACCCTTCCTCCTGCAAATTGCCTTGGCGAAGTCTATAGGATGTTCGGTCGATTGAGTTTCTGCAAGAAAAGGTCGAAGTCGTTCCTCAAGCTCGGGCAAGAGATCTCCGAATTTCATACCCTTTTCCTCAGATATCCCACGAGACAGTTCGGGCTCACTCCAAGGGTTCGTCATATGACCTAAGAAAGATATTTCATGCTCTATAACTGTATCTTTAGAATCTGGAACGTACGTTGAGGGACAGCTTCCCGGGCTGAAGAAACGACAGAGGCTGTTGCGATCTCGAAAGTGTTGTGGCCAAGTATTCATAAAGAGGTAGATGATCTCGCTGCCGGAAAAATCAGCAAAAGTTTGTCCACGTAAATCGACCAGCCATCCAATATGGGGGATTTCCTTGGGCAAAAAGGGGACCTCGTCTCTACAGCGGTTCATTTCAAAAACAACATCTGGATGATACTTTTGACACCAATAGTGCATTTCCTCCGCGTTCAGAAGCTTGCAGCTGCCGCTACTCGTCATGCCGGCCTCCCGGAATCCGCGAAGGATTTGTGGTAATAGGCCGTCGTAGAAGGGTGTGCTACGTGGTAAAAAAACGGAGATATGCATTTCCTATCCTCGTATGATTATGGTTTGAGAAATAGCATGTGTCGTTATAGAGAGAACCTTGCTGCGGATATCGCGCGAGTCAGTCACTTCGCATAAGAGCGGTGATTTTGGGCAGAAAGTTTTCGACAGCATAAAGGTGTTGCGCTCTTCGGACGGCATCCTGCAGAGCTTCATAGTCTAGCTTACGCAGTCGATTCCCGAGCTGACCAAGTTCCGATGCTTTTAGTACAAGTCCTGCTCCGGTGTCTCGCACCAACGATGCCATGGTTTCGAGTTCTTCACTGACGAGCACCGGCAGTCCTGCGGCCCAGTAGGTGAAGAGTTTACTCGCTATCGTCCCCTGAAAATGCGCTTGCCCGGCTGCAAGGTCCGTGGGGAATTCGTAAAGTAAGATTCCGAAGTCTGCTTCATCCTGCAGCGTTGAGATAAGTTCGGGTAGAGGAATACGGGATCGTAAGATGATATCTTCTAGCGCATGTGCGAGCTCTTCGTAGTCTCCGTAGTGCTCTCGGAACACTTGTTTATCCTTGGTGAACGCTGGGTAGAGGAGAATTGACAGGTTTTGTGTGATAAGCCGGCGGTATAGAGATGCACAGTGTAGATCTCCGAAAACTCGTCGAGGTGCCTTGTGACTCCTGAGCTGTCCGGCGTGCACCAAACGGATCTTGCTCGGCAGGGAACGTGACTTTGGTGCACGCATCAGGGCTCGAGGCGGGGAGGGAAAGATCTGCGCAGAGGGTCTGCCTGCGAGCTTTTTCTCTATGAGTCCAGCGTCCTTGTGTATGACTCCATTCACATGTTCTAGAATATATCGCTCTGATATTCGCATGCGGCGAATGTCTGTCTTCGTAAACACACCCTCACTTACAAAGACCGATTCGTGTTCAGGATCTACAAAATGATCCATCCAGTCGTACACTTCTTGATAGATCTTTGCGCCCGGATGTACTTGGTGGATGACCTGACTGAGAAAAGAGAATCGAGCGTGAGCTTGAAGATAAATCGGGATGCTTGCCGCTCGTGCAACGACCTCCGCAAGAACCCATAAGGAGCCTTGACTATGTAGGGTCGTGCGAAAAGGAATATGACTTGGAGCATCGCTAAATAGATACAGTCCAAAGCATGGCACTCCCTCAGCTTCAAATGCACGGACGAGATGCTCGACGGTCGGAAAGTTTCCGTGCCGCAGTACGATAAAGAGAATACCCTCTTCTATCAGCTGAGCTACGAACTCTGAGATTTGCGGAATTCGATTTGGCTCGTACCGGAAGGTTTCTGCCAATAATCTGCGGGTATCTGCAAAGCATTCCACGTCGTCACGATAGGCGGTTGGCACTATCTGATCTACGGTTCGAATATGATGCGTGTTGTACCCCACAGGTCGTTTTGTTATCCAAATCGGATCACCCACATAGCGGAACCCGATCGAATAGGATCTCTAAAGATTGAGGCTGTCTGACACACAATCTAGCGAGTTGATATGCTTATCTAAATGAAGTTTAGATGATCAGGAGTGCTTCCCTGAGGCGTTTTCAGCTGAATTAAGCCTTTTGAATGCGCATCCAGTGCTTCGTTGACTTTATGTTGCAGGCACAGGGATCCACACATTTTCTGAGCATTGAACTCCGGTGATGCGAGATAGTTCATCACTTCCCAATAGCGATCGCTCATCCAAATATCCTTGAAACGTCGCTCGCAAATATTTCCGATATGAAACTTTTTATACTTTTCGTTGAATAGCATACCGCACGGTGCGACCAGCCCAGAGCCGGAAAGCTGAATCATAAAGGGGGGGCCGTAGCAACGCTGGTAGCTGCGTCCTCCCTTGGCCGCAATTTTAGACCACTTCGCCACGACCTGATAGCCGTCTTGAGATAGAGATTCGGCCTTTCGCAGGGTATCGTAGAGTTCTTCGTAGCGTTCGTAGTCGACACCCAAATCCCCATCCTCGTTGTCGGAGCAGTGCTTGAGCACAAGGTAGTCGGGTTTGAGCTCTTGGCCCAGCTTGGCAAGCGGCAGAATTTGATCGCCATAGTCGGGCATGATGACCATTTGCATTCCGACGGTCACTTTCAGGCCGTCACGTTTCTTGATCACCATCATATCCCGGATGTTGCGACAAACGCGATCGAACCAAGCTTCCTTTACTCCCATGATTTCCGCATATCTTCGTCGCTCACCCGCGGAGATATTGATGCGAAGATACGTTAGGTGGGGGAGTATTTGCTCGGCTTTTGCTTCCGTGATGGCAAGTCCGTTTGTACCAACCGCCATGGAGATTCCAAGTTCATCTCCATAGCGAACAGCATCGACAAAGGCAGGAGAGATTGTGCTTTCACCGTCAGATACAAAACTGATTCCCTTGACTCCGATCTCGGCGCAGTCTTCCAAGAAACCAAAAATCACATCCTTTGTGATGACATGCCGATCGTTTTCCTGAAGCATCGCGTAGCAGAATTCACATGCGTAGTTGCACGCGCGAGTGAGTGCCATATCGATGGTAATCGGTGCAACACGCTCTCCCCGCTGCCACGCCGCCACGCGATCCAAATGCCACGCGATTTTTGTTCCATCCAAGATGAGTTCGGTATGTTCGACAAGTCCTGTCATGCCTCAGCCCCTCTCGGAGATGTTTGCAATTGTTCTGCAGAGACGTCAGCCTGCCGCTGTTCCGTCACAATAGCCAGACGCCTAATCTTGTTTCGATCGGAACGTTCCTCGGCAAATACCTCAATACGTGGGTCCACATGTTGCCTAAAGAACCTCTCGATCTGCATCAAGAAGCAGCCGTGGTTTGCCGACGTGTGCGCTTCGCCTGATCGAAGGCCCACGATCGCTCGAATCGGATCGGGTGAGCTTATCGATGCAACTAGAGCTTCAGTGACCTGATGTTCTCTCGAGAACCTCTTCATGGTCTCTGTAAGCTTCTGCTCCCGTTCTTTGGTTTTCAGTGACGCCCACGTATCATCAACGGGCATATCAAAAGTGTTTTGATTAGAAAGTGCGATCTCTTGAGGTCGCTTACGTTCCAGCCGTAGGAACGCCTCTCGGGCAAGCTTATCGATACAATGAAAGATCGTAGAACTAGACTGTAGCGTCACGATCCCCGGTACCGGTCGTACCGTTTGGGGTTCCCGAAGTGCATGTTCCAAACGCAAAGTTCCATGGTGCCGGACTTCGAGAAACGGAAGGCCTTTCACCAATGCTCCATAAGCGTTGAGTGCTGCAGCGATAGGTTTTTCAAAAAGATTTTCATCGTCCGAGTGGAACGTAAAATCCATAACTACGAAGTCCTTTGTCAGATGGTAGGTGACGCTTACAACCTCCAGCTCTGCAGAAACATTAATGCATTCATTCAACCCTGATTTTTGGCCGTCTGCGTGCTTCGACTGAGGTGCACGATGGGGCCTGCGGGATTGCCATCTGCGAAGAGACTCACGGTACGCGGGTGCGACTTCTTCCAGTGTTTTCGGCAGCGATCCCGGCTCTGATTCGAAGCGTTCTAGTATCCGGTTTCTTTGCGAACGTAGGTGAACGGAATGTTCCTGCGCAGAGGGGTCATGATCTTTTGAATCATGATCTTTTGAGGGAGAGCGGAGGTGTCTTGAATGAGATTCAGAGGCCTCTTTTCCGGAGACACTTGGTCGAAGTCCGCTTATCGAGAGAACCCAACCCGCCCCGTCCAGTGTAAGTTCTGCTTTACCGTAGCGCTGAGTCGTTCGGACGAACGCATTGGGGTCTACCTCCCGCACGGTGGCCAAACCAAAGCGAATCTTGATCGAGCTGCGGCCCCCAAGCACCGCAGCATCGAGAAGGCTTGCCGTGCTTCTCAGTAGATCTTCATCGGGAACCCAGAGATCCAGGCCCTCAGTGGCAGGACCGAAACCTCTTAAGGTGTTGACTAAAGAGAGTAGGTACTCGCGGTAGAGCTCGTCATAATCGAGCGTCTCCTCGCTCAACTCGCTGCTCATGAGATCGGCCTGCTCGTGCATGAGCGGCTGACGGCATGTTCCTGCTGGGAACCGCTGGTGTACCGCGCTGCCGTCGACGGACTGCTGAAAGTCTCTGTAGTGCCCCTGCCCATTCTTTCATAGAAGCGTGTTATCGCCCGTACCACATAGCGAATGTCGGCCTCGCTGAGGAACTGATGAATTGGCAGTGATAGAATCCTTGAGCATTGGGCTTCAGCAATCGGAAACTCACCGGGGCCATGTCCAAGCGCGCTGGCTGCAGGTTGAAGATGAATCGGTTTTGGGTAGTGGATTGAGGTGCCTACGCCACTATCGCTCAAGAAGTCTTTTAGAGCGTCGCGCTGCGAACACTGAACTACGAAGGTGTGGTAGGTGTTGAGCTCGTTCGGTTGGCAGAGCGGTGGCTTGACGTAGCTAAGCAGTTTGTCGCTACTCAGCAGCTCGCGATAGAGATTTGCATTTTTTCGGCGCTGTTCGATGACCTGTGGCAGCCGTTTCAGCCGGTAGTTGAGTAGAGCGGCCTGAATCGAATCTAGACGGGTGACTACACCCCATTCAAGGGCAGTGCTGCGGTCTGCGAGTCCGTTGTTGCGCATTCGCCGTAGTCGCTGAGCCAACTCTGGATTTGAGGTGGTGATGAATCCCGCGTCTCCCGATGCATTGAGATTTTTCAGCGGATGTGCCGAAAAACACCCTAGATCTCCAATAGCACCAGCCATCTCTCCATCACGTCGAGATCCGATCGCTTGAGCGGCATCCTCCACCAGGTAGAGTTGGTGTGCCGCAGCGATCTCTTTTAGCCTCAGCATATCAGCGACACGTCCCGTGAGGTGCACCGGCAGAATCGCCTTAGTACGGTTTGTGATCGCGTTCTTCACGGCGTTCGGATCGATATTTTGATCCTCGAGTACGTCTGCGAAAATCGGGGTGGCACCAACCTGTACGATGGCGCTGGCTGTTGAAATAAATGAATTGGGGGCCGTGATCACTTCGTCTCCCGCACCAATGTTGAGCACACGGAGTGCAAGGATCAGTGCGTCTGTGCCCGAACCAAGCGCCACCGCGTCGGACGTTCCAGTGTAGGCCGCGATCTCTTGTTCAAACTCCTCGACAGCTCTTCCGCCGACCCAGTGACCCGTAGCTAGAGCCTCCCGAATCAGCGGGAGTACTTCTTTCTCCTCGTCCTTATATTGCTGCTGAAGATCGACGTAGGGAACTTGACGGTTTTCGAGCGAGTCCTTTTCAAGAGTGCTTCCACCGCTGGCAGGATCAGCATTTGTACTAAACGCTTCAGTCATCGATTAACCTGCATCCTCATAGAAGTCCCGCACTGTTTGTGCGACGTATTCGCGTTCTGATGCGCTGAGGTGCTGATCGCAGGGAAAGCTGATGCTTTCACTCGCATGGCGATCGCTTACGGGGAAGTCCCCTTCTGAATAACCTAAAAAGCGCAGTCCCTCTTGGCGATAAAGTGGAATAGGGTAGTGAATCTTGCACTCGATTCCTTGCGCTTGGCAATGATGTAGCAGTGCATCGCGTCGCTCTGCCATCACCATGTAGAGGTGGTAGACGATTCGCATGTTGCTTGGACGTTCCGGTATGGTGAGTGCAGAAATATCTCTAAAAGCTTCGTCGTAGTAGTGCGCGTTTTCGATTCTGCGAGCGGTTATCGACTCTGTCTGCCCGATAAGCCAGTTGCCCACCACAGCATGGAGCGTGTCTAATCGGCTGTTAAAACCAAGCAGTTCGATCTCGTCTCGGTTCTTCATTCCGTGATTTCGAAGCAGTCGGAGTTTTCGAGCATCCGCCTCAGAGTTCGTCACGATTACACCACCATCACCCCAAACATTGAGGTTCTTGAGCGGATGCAGCGAAAAACATCCGGTGACGCCGAAGGTGCCTGCTCGCTGCCCTCCCAACGACCCAAGAATGGCCTGGCAAGCGTCCTCTACGATCGGCAGGCCATGGCGCTCGGCAATGGCGGAGATTGAATTCATATCCGCGACGTATCCGGTCCAATGAACAGGGACAATGGCTTTGGTTCGAGGGGTGATCGCACCTTCGATCTGTCTTGGGTCGATGCACATCGTTTCGTCGCAGTCGACGAATACGGGCCGGGCTCCCAGTTCGTGGATTGCCCCCGCGGTGGCTATGAACGTATTTGCAGCCGTGATTACCTCATCACCAACGCCTACGCCCACCGCCTTCAGAGACAGTTTGATCGCGTCGGTTCCAGAGCCGACTCCTACCGCGTATCTGGTGCCGATGAGCTCGGCAAACCGAGCCTCGAACCGCTGCAGCTCCTTGCCCAGGGTGAAATCCCCGCTTTGGACGAGAGAACGGACGTCTTCTAGAAGATCGTCGATGTCTGCAAATTGCTGAGGCAGGTAAGAATAACGAACGTGCATCACATACTTCCGTGGTTGTTCTGGGTCCGTGTGTTTTTGCTGAGCTAGAAGGGGCCTCTAAAGGATGGATGCGGTATATCCGCCGGCACGTTAGACCGCTTTTGAGCGAGTGCATCGAGTACAGATGCGAGCTCGCGGTCCGAGATGTCTAGTTGCGCTCCGATCGCTGCGGCGATCTCAATAGACCGTGGATAATAAGCCTCCGCCAGACTTCGGGAGCTTGGAGTCGGATGAGACGGGAGCCCAAGGCGGGTAGGTGGGTTTCGTAGCAAACCGCGGGTAGCGGCCTCCGCAACGATCTCTGCGCCAAGTCCCAAAAAAGCAAAACCTGTATCCACCGTAACCAATCGCCCGGTATTCTCGAGCGATTCAAATATACAGCTGAGGTCTAGTGGGCTGAGCACCCGGAGATCAAAGAGATCCACCTCACAGCCAAGCTGCTGTTTTAGCGTGTCTACCGCCTGAAACGCTTCAAGGGTCATGTAGGAGCTTGTGACTACGGTGATGTGACTGCCCGAACGCACTCGCTTGGGCCCGTCGAGGGGTAGTGGTTTGTGACCAGTCGATACGGGACCTTTGGCGTAGTGTATCCATCGATGTTCGATAAAGACGACCGGCGCATCTTCTTCGATAGCTCCGAGCAGCAGTCCTTTGGCGTCGTCCGCGGTGGCAGGCATCACCACCTTGAGGCCGGGAATCGCGGCAAAGAGATTTTCGAGACTCTGACTGTGGGCGGGGCCTTGCCCCCAGCCTCGTCCCACCACCAAGCGCACCACGAGGGGCGCCGTGTGGATGCCCCCGGAGACGTAATGCATTTTTGCGGCATTGTTGAATAATTGCTCGACAGAGAGAAGACAGAATTCGACTCGTTGGTGGATCACGATAGGACGCTGCCCAAGTAGGGACGCGCCGATGGCTACCCCGGTAAATCCGTTTTCACTTACCGGCATTTCGATTACTCGAGTAGGTCCAAACTCGCCGACCAAACCCTTGGTGGTTCCGAAGATACCTTTTGGGTCTGTGGCGCCCTCGCCAAACACGACGACATTGGGGTCGTGCTGCATCGCCAATGCAGTTGCTTCTCGGATCGCCTCTGCAGCGGTCATTTCACAGCAGTCGGTCTGGTTTGCTGGTGCAGCACGCTCAGACTCGTGCGCAATCGATCTTGCCGGAACCGAGTGCACCTTGGGAAAGACGCCACTTGAGGCAGTACTTGGCTCCGGCAGTTTCGAGTTCTCAGCAAATTCGAATGCCGCATGAATCTCGGCGTCGATTTCGTCTGTGAAGCGCCGATGGACGCTTGGACTCAAAACGGAGGCGTTTTCCAATCGCGCACGAAACTGAGCCACAGGGCATCTTTGTTTCCAAGACGCCAATTCACCCATCGGTCGATAGCCGAGTGCATCATCGTCATAGGGTCCGCAGTGCTCGACAAAACGGTAGGTTTCGACGCTGACAAAAGTCGGTCCTAGGCCCTGTCGAGCGTGGGATACCGCCTGCTGCATGACCCGTTCTACCTCGGTAACGTTCATCCCGTCCGCTTCAAAGCCACGAATTGCGTGCGCTTCTGCAACGCGCAGGATCGAACGGTAGGGCTGCCGAAGGGTCAACGGGGTGTAGACTGAATACCGGTTGTTCTCGACGAAGAAGACCACCGGTAGCGCCTTCGTTGCGGCAAAGTTCATCGACTCGTGAAAGACTCCCTCTTCAAGGACGGCGTCTCCGATGAACGCCACGGCGACCCTTCTTTCGGCTTGCTGTTGGAACCTCAGCGCCATCCCCACCGCGAGTGGAACGCAGCTGCCTACGATTGGGACGCTTGCCGCGATGCCGGCATCTGCATCGAAAAGATGCATCGAGCCACCGCGACCACTGCAGCAACCCGTTTCTTTCCCGTAAAGCTCAGCGATCATCGGCTTGAGCGCGCCGCCCTTGGCCAGGTAGTGCCCGTGGCAGCGGTGAGTTGACACGATTTGGTCGGCCCTTGAGAGCGGCGCGCAGGCTCCTACGGCGGCGGCCTCTTGTCCGATCGAAAGGTGTACCGGACACCGCATCTCCTGTTCGGCGTAGCGCTTGGCGATCGTTTCTTCGACACGACGAATGCGGAACATCGCACGATAGAGCGCAAGAGATCGTGCAGCATCGGGAACCGTTTCTGTCTCTACACTCGGTTCGTTCACTCGAACTGCAGCTCCAGTTTCCGGGGTCATCGGAGGTTGTATTCCTGCATGCGCTTGAGGTTGAAATAAAGAGAGTTGGTGAGTGGCTCGGAAACCTTATTTTGATCGAAGGCCTGTAGAAGATCTTGCACTGCGTCAGCAACGGTCTTCTTCGGGAAGAAGCTCAGTCTTGAACGTATTTTCTCAGAAGAGACGTGGTAGGAACGGATGTCGTCGGTCGGGACGACTTCGATGGGAATTTCCGCGTCTACCGCTTGTCGCACGGTTTCAGCAAGTTCCATGACGGTGAAGTTGTCGTAACCTACGTTGAACACTTCGCCGTCGATCGCCTGCGCGGGTTGCTCGAGCACGTGCAGGTACGCGTCGACCATGTCCGAGATATGAATATTGGGGCGCATCTGAGAGCCGCCGAACACACGTATTCGCCGATTGTGGGCCGCGTGGTTGGTGAGGATGTTCACCACGACATCGAGTCTCAGGCGAGGCGCATAGCCGCACACGGTGGAAGGTCGCAGCACCACGGTGGTGAAACCGCTGCAGCGTTCTTCGTCGAGGACATCCTCGCAAAGTGCCTTGTACTTTGAGTAGTCGGTGAGCGGCTCTAATGGGAGCGCTTCGGTCACCTCGGGGTCTTCCTTGACGCCATAAACGCTCGAGGACGACGCATAGATGAATCGCTCGACGCCCACCTCTTTTGCGGCGCGGACCAGTGGGCGAAACGCGTCATAGTTGATGGAACGTCCGAGATTGGGATTGAGCTCGAAAGACGGGTCGTTGGAAATGCACGCGAGATGAATCACGGCTTTGCAATCCTGAAGAGCGCGCTGCACTGCGGCCCCATCTCGAAGGTCGCCTTGTACTTCACGCAGGCCCTGATGATTCCGCACCTCGGCAAGCGCCTGCGCACCATAGAGATACAGATCCAAAACGGTCACCGGATACCCCGCGCGTAGCAGTGCAGGCACCAGTGCTGAGCCGACATATCCCGCGCCGCCCGCTACGAGCACTCTCGGAAGCTCGGTCTTTCTCCCTTCCGCCGTGCGGACGAACTGTTGCTGGGGACCGATTGCGCTGCCTTTGCTCGGCTTTTGATCTGTGGGCTCGTGACTCACTGAGGTACACCTGCTCTGGGCTCTGAGTTGCCGTTTCCTTTGGACCGGCTCGTCATTGGGTTTATCGATTCAGACCCTGTGCTGGAAGCTTCAGACCCTGTGCTGGAAGCTTCGGTATTTGGAGATGACCCCCGTACACGGGTAAGGCGCTCTGAGACCTCCAGTGAGTCAGAGGATGCAAAGCGGTCTTGGGGCTGCTGATCTGCTCGCTTGATGAGCTTTTGTAGCCAGGATGTGACCAGATGTGCAAGTACGCCGTGCGCTCCTTCTACAATTCCGTAATCGTACGAAGGGACATGCACTTGCTGCGAGGTGAGATCACGAACTGCTCCTCCGCCGAAACCTATCCATCCAATGCTCGTCAAGCCTAGCTCATTGGCTCGGCGAACGGCCTCAACCACATTGGGAGAGTTGCCGCTACAGCTGATAACGAGCAGGACGTCGCCCTCATTGGCGAATGAGCTCATCTGTTCTGCAAACACGCTATGATAGCCCTCGTCGTTGGCCCATGCGGTTAGGCTTGCAAGGTTGTCGCCAAGCGATAGGACCCGAAACCCTTTTGCACTGCCGAATCCTGCTGTCTTTTGCAGATCGCAAGCAAGATGACTGGCAGCTGCCGCGCTACCGCCGTTGCCTGCAATAAAAACCTGAGCCTGCCTTAGATAAGCATCGAAAAGCGTGCCTACCGTGCTTTCGATCGAAGCTTCGGGGATGTGCTGCACCACGCTCTGAAATTCTTCGAAGTACCGACCAATCGTGCTGCTCATAGAGCCTCCGGTGATGCATCGAGCCCGCTTCCTTCGGGTTGGGAATGTTCGATGGAGCTTGCTTCCATTTCGCCCGTGTGAAGCTGTCTTTCTGAAGTCGCTTGCACGGTACTCAAATCGATCGAGTTATATATCTTCTTAAGGAAAAATTGGCGCGCTTTTTTGAGTCGCTCAGGTGAGTCTACGGCGCAGCGAAACCCCTGTAGTGGATGCGCGAAAAGACGCTTCTCTCGGGCAAGACGCGTGAATACGTCTTTGGGTAGGTCGAGTGGTGTGTGGCCGGAGAACTTGGCGATACAGCTTCGCTCGAGCAGTGCGATGCCGGAAAACGCCCAGGGGATCGCGGACTCAGGTGGGAGGCTGTCGGGACGCTCTACGAATCGCACGATGCGGTTATGCTCGTCGAGTTCTGCAAAGCTGTTGCTGCCCCGACGTCGGTGCACGACGATCGTAGCCTCGGCGTTTGTCCGCACGTGCTGATCGCAAAGATTGGCGAGATCATGGGTGTGCACCACGTCTCCGTAGTGCACCAGTAGCCGTGATCCGATCGACGGCAGCAGCGCCTTGCAGGTTCCAGCGGTCCCGAGCAGCTCCGGTTCGTATACGTAGTGCAGTTTGACGCCCCAACGCGCGCCGTCTCCCAGAGCGTTTGAGAAATCCGCCGCTCGATAGTGGGTATTGATAAAGATCTCATCGAAGCCGTGCAGTTTGAGGTGGCCAAAGATCCGGCCCACCAGAGGTACACCTGCGAGATCGAGCAGAGGCTTCGGGCAGCGAACCGTTAAATTTCCAAGGCGCTTGCCATAACCACCGCACAGTACGAGTGCCTTCATGGGTGCCCCTCAGAGGAGCGGCGAGCACCTTCAGGTACGCGAGATTGCCGCTGCGCTCTCGCGTCTGCAATCCACTTTGCGGCCTCGAGTAGGTCTTCGCAGATCAGGTGAGGAGAGGGCGGCGTAAAACCACCGAGAACCTCGATGGGTGCATCCTCATGTCGCCCGCAGCGCACCTGAATCGTGCGGCATCCTGCAGCGTGACCTGCGCTAACGTCGCTCGGACGGTCACCGATCATCCAGCTGCTTTTCAGATCCAGTCCGTGCTGTTCTGCGGCTCTCTCGAGGAGCCCGGGTGCCGGCTTGCGACATCGGCAGCTTTGTCGATAGCGCTCGTCAGTTGCAGATGGATGATGTGGGCAATAGTAGAATCCATCTAGAGGGGAGCTGGTGCCCGTCGCGATTTGAACTTCGATTTGGTGCTGCAGTTCGAGCATCTCACGCTCAGTGAGCAAGCCACGCGACACCACCGTTTGGTTCGTGACCACAAATAGGCGATGGCCCTCGTCTTTCAAAAGCGAGAGTGCTTCGACGACCCCCGGAAGCACACGGATGTTCTCGGCCTGGCAGAGAGGGCCCTCGTCGGCGATCAGAACTCCATCTCGGTCAAGGAATATCGCGCTACCGACCATCAGCTGTCTGTCAATCGGTATGCGCAGAAAGCACGCCTTGTGTTTGCCGACGTTTTGAAGAGCACATCGAGCGTGCGCGTTTCAGTAAGTCGCTACGCTGCACCGAACGACGATTTCCAAGCACAGCAACGGCTTGAGCGCCGGCCAAGTTGCCGAGAGGTCCGATGACAGAAGGGTCGATCGAGAGCGCTGCGGCCAGCGAGGTCAAGGCAAATACCGCATCGCCAGCGCCCACCCGCTCCACGACGGTTTGCGCAAGAGCTGGGCTTTCATAAAATCCGCCTTGATAATGCAGTAATCTAGTCCCGAGGTTGCCTCGAGTTACGGTGAGCAGTTGGCAGCCCAGTCGATCCAGCGTTGCACGCATGATGGTTCCAAGATCTCCGTGCACGTCGCGCGCGTCGAGTCGAAGTTCTCCTTCGTGGGTACAGGCATAGTCGGCGCGAGGGTACTTCGACAAAGTATGGTAGCCCTGATTTGCCGCGTTCATTTGAGTGTTGATGCACAGAAATGCCGCGTGCGCACAGAGGATTCCGAGTGCCTTTTCGGTGATGAGGCCGTGTCCGTAGTCGGCGACCACCACCACGTCCGCGGTGCGCAGGGCTTTGCTCAAGGCCTCGCAAAAGGTCGATTCTGCAGATCCGTTCAGAGGCTCGGGATTGAAGTGGTAGATGCCCATCATTTTGGACAGGGAGTAAGAGTCCACGTACCGGCGCTTCACGATGGTGGGGCTCTGTGATTTGTAGACAAAAGTTGCGGCGACCCTTGGATCCAAAGCGCTTCGTACGAAGTCTTCCCGAGTATCGGTCTCGCCCAACGCACTGATGAGCGACACGTTTTCGGTGAACTCGGCAATGTGGTTGGCGACTGCCAGCGTTCCTCCGCCTTGCAGTTCGGAGGAGATGAATCGACTGACGAGCACCGGCTCTTTGCCCGACTTTCCGATCGCGTTGCACAAGACGTATTCATCGAGGATCACCTCGCCTACGACGACCACGCGCAGATCGCGCATTCGATCGACGGCGTCTGTGATGTCCTCTCGGCCGGCTTCGACTCCCCCCATGCGCGCCCCCTTTCTGCGGGCCTCTCCTCGCTCTCTACTTTGGCGACCCTATCACACCGATTTCGCCTCCGAACTCATTTGCTGCTTCCTAAGTGAGAAAACCATTGGCGAGTCGCTTCGGCGATCGACTCGGGTGTCCATACTGGGGCCTCTCTCCAGTAGTCGATATGCTCGAGCAGGTTCGCCACGCCAGCTTCGATAGAGACCTTGGATTCCCAGCCGAGGTCACGATGAATTGCGGTGGTGTCGGCTTGAGTACAGTCGGGTTCGCCGGGTCTTTTGGGGATTGAAACGACAGGCCCCGCAAGAAGTTCGACGATGCGGCTTACCGAGGTTGGAGTTCCGGTGCCGACATTCCAAATGCCGATCTTATCGGAAGCCCCGGCCGCCAAGAAGGCGTCGACTACATCCGAAACATAGGTGAAATCACGCGACTGTTTGCCATCGCCGACAACGGTAAACGGAGCGTCTGCGAGCTTCTGGGCGAGAAATACGCCAAACATTGCACCGTAGGTCCCGTGCGTGCGGGATCGCGGTCCGTACACGTTGAAGAGACGAAGGGAGGCGACAGAAAGGTCGTATACCTGGTGCCAATGCATCGTCGCCTGTTCGCCGAGATATTTGCTTAGGGCGTAGGGATACTGCGGCGCGCAAGCGGCACTTTCGGGCGTCGGATGAACTTCGGCGATCCCGTAGCAGGAGGATGAGGCAGCGTACACAAATCGCGGGACGCCTGCGTTTCTTGAAGCTTCCAGCACGGCGACGGTTCCGCTGAAGTTTGAACCAAGGTACTCGGTGGGATTCTCAATGGAGGGAACGATGTCCGCGAGCGCGGCCAAATGAAACACGACGTCTGCCCCCACAAAGCAGCGCGCTACTTGTTGAGACTCTCGAATGTCCGCGATTTCAACGCTCAGCCGAGGGTCGTTTTTCAGGTGCTCGAGGTTGTCGAGCCTGCCGGTGGCGAGATTGTCGAGTACCCGAACTCGATCGTTGCAACGGAGCAATGCTTCGACCAAGTGGCTTCCGATAAAGCCTGCACCCCCGGTAACGACCGCGGTTCTCGGCTCTGAGGATGCACTTCTTTCGAGGTAGGCGGGCTTCAAATCAACGGCATCTTGCCTGAAGTGCTCATTCGATGGCAAGAATCACTGTTGGGGAAGCAGTCGTTGCTTCGTAGGATCGGCTTGTCGGCGAGTCGATCGATCTCAGATCTGGCGGTTTCAGAGGCGGGTTGCTGAAGACGGGGGAAATGCATGATTCGACTAGATCAGGTGGCTCGAGATGGGCGCAACCCCATCCGAGACGAGACGATTTCTGCGGATTTATCGGCATCGTTGCGACTGCAGGGGCTGAGTGTGGATTCGGTAACGCACGGGGTGAGCGTCGGCGTAGCCTCTGCGGAGCTCTTCGAGAAGATCGAGGCCCACTTTCCGAATGCCACCCAATGGCTCGTCCTGGAGGCCAAACCGGAAGATATTCCACTGCTCAAAAAGCCGCTTGCCCGTCTGAATATTTGGGTCGGCGACACCTTTCACGAGGAATCCTCTGCCTATTCGCGTTCCGGGTATTTTGAGCTTTGCCAGTTTTTTCTGCAGACAGGGCTCGCTCCGGGCCGGTCGCTGATCATTCGGGATGCGCGAGGCGCGGCGCTCTCGAATATCGGACTTGAGCGAACCGTCATGGATTTATGCCGAGGATACAGCGCGCACTTTCTACGAACCTTCGAGTCGTTCGACCGAGGGGAAGACGTGATCCGCGTCTGGTCCGAGTTCTTGTTCAGCGTTTCTGAAACCTACCACGCTCTCAAATTTTACGTCGCGCTTGCGGCGCTTAGACCAAACGATTCCGATCTCGCTTTGCGGATTATGCAGTGCTGGTCCGAGCTGCAGTGTCCGACTCAGATGTCGCATTGGCTTTCTCTCTTGAAGATAGAGGCTCAGGAGCGAGCCAATTTGGAGCAAGAAGTTGCATCCGCTATCACAGAGTACCAAGGTGCAACGGAACTGATGTTTCAACGCAACCTGAGTTTTCTGCATCTCTACTACCCTGAGGCCGCTAAGGAGATCGACTCTGCTCATGCCCAAACGGACTGGCATCAATGGGAGCGAGATCACGCGGTTGTGGTGTGTCGAGATGTTCCTTGGGAATTCAAATTGAACGAGGAGTGCACACAGGTAGAGCGAGGGGTCTACCCTTTGATGATTCGCGTGCGAGAAGGTCACCTCAGCGAGATGACTCCGGCGCCGCGAACCGAAGAGGTGTTTCAGACACTGAACGAAGCTTCAAAAACTCGAGAAAAACACCTCTTGGTCGGCTCCTGTCTCGACCTTTCCGTGCTCATGAACGGTGTTCACAATGAGATTCGGGTGCTGCTGCCCAACTGGCGCCAGCGAGCGTATCTCCTCGAGCGAGATTCGGTAGGCCTTGCAAAACTCATGTGTCACGTCGACTTTACGGAGGTCTTCGAGCCGGGGCGAATGCAGCTTTTCATAGGTAGTTCAGCCGTCGAGCAACTGGAGCATTTCTTCAAGAAGGGCGACGCGTACGGTTTGCCGAATATTCTTCTCAGACCGCCAGAAGAGTTTCCCCAGGTAGTAGAGTCGGTCAACGCCGAGCGCCAATCACGAATGCGGACAGCTCAGGGGAAGCTCCATCTTCTCTACGGTGACGAAGCTCCGCAGCGGCTTGCCCAGTCCTGGGGTCAGCGACCGCTGCGGGTGGCCCTATTGACCTCGCATTACACTACTGTCGTTCAGTACTCTACTCAGGACCTCGCCAATGCATTTACGGCGTTGGGCCATGATGCCAAGGTGCACAAAGAACAGACCGCTGGAGAAGAGCTGCACTACCATCGACTCGCCGAGGAGCTGGCTGAGTTTCATCCTGACTGCGTCGTGCTGATCGATCACAACCGGCCCGAGCATGGAGGGATATTTCCGGCCAATTTGCCGGTGGTCAACTGGATTCAGGATGAGCTGCCGAGGCTTTCAGAGGCGGCGATGATCGAAAAGCTCGGTTCACTGGACCTTGCGTTTGGGTTTAGCACCTCGGTCCGAGATAAATATAAGGATATGGGCTATCCCCATGTCGGCCATCTCCCTTTGGCGGTCGATCCCGATCGATTTGAAGGAGATGTGCCCGATACGGCTGAAAATAACGTGGTGTTCATCACCAACCTATTTGAAAACACCAACAACCAGAGCTGGGCTCCCAAACTTCAGGCCTGGTTTGAGGAGTTTTTTGAGCAGCTGGACGAAATACCCGTCTACATGAACTTTTTGGATCCCCACATCACTCGGGCATGTGCAGAGCTTAAACTCAAAATTCATGAAGGGCGAAGGGCCGAGATCTTGTACTGGGTACTTCAGCTCGCCCGCTCTGCCGATCGGGTCAAAGTTGCAGAGTCTCTGGCTTCTGCGGGTGTCCCGCTACACCTCTATGGAAAAGGGTGGGATCGCATCCCTCACCTCGCTGAGTACGCCCGCGGATTTGTCCAGCCAGGCGCGCCCTTACGCAAGGTGTGCCGGGACAATAAGGTCGTGCTCCACATCGGTACAGGGGTGAATCTCCACCCTCGCGTGCTCGAAGCCTACTGCTCTGGTGCGTTCGTCCTCGGCAGACATGCACCAGCTGACGATGCGCCGGGCGAGACTTGTGACCAGTTTGAGCTTGGCAAGGAGCTGATGCTCTATCGCAGCACCGAGGAGCTACTTGCACTTGTCGAGCGCGCGTTCACCGATGATGTTTGGAGAAAAGAGGTGGTTTTGCGCGCGAAACGGCGGATTCGAGCCGAGCATACTTACGTTGTTCGAGCAGAAACAATTCTAAACGATCTACGCATGCAGCTCATGAAGCACGTTGAGCAATAATGTAGACCGCGAGCTGAGCTTCGCTGATTTGCTCTGCAGGTTTGTTCTGTGTTTCTGCAATATTGATCCAAGATCGCGGTTATTTGAGTGCCGGACTATTTGAGTGCAGCGTGCAGAGAAAGAAGATTATGCAGTATCTTGTGCGCACTCAGCCACGAGCAAGGCGTATCGCTAAAGATGTAATCACGCAATTGGGTGTAGACATTGGCGAATCTCTTGATATCTACGGGTCCGTGAGGTGGGTCAAAGTAGCAGTTGTCGATGATTTCCTTGGCAAATTCATGGGCTTCGGCGTAGTTGCCAGCATCCAGCAAGCTTTTCAGTACCACCGCCATTTCTCGAGCTTGTGCGGAGAATCGTTTTGTCGTGAACCCATGCTCCAGCTGTTCGTGCAGCAGGGGCATCGCAGTCGAAGCGTTACCCTCTTTGCACATGATGAGCCACTTTCGGGATGTGGCCTGCATTGCTGCGTTCTGGTTAGCCTCTAGCCCGCAGATGAATCTAAGAACATCGTCATGCACGGCTTCGGACCAAGGCTTTCTCGTGAAAAGGCCCAGTTTATCGTTCGGCGTCCATTTTGGTTTGGGACGTTTCGTTCGTATCGCTTCTCCCATGCTCGCCAAGTACCCATTTTCTAGCGCGTTCCCTGGCCAAATATTGCTTGGGATTCCTAAAATGAACCAGAGCGCAAATGCGATCGATTCGAGAAGGTCGGACGCTGCACTGTGTTCTAAAGATCGATTTGCTGAGTTGTACTGTTCTAGAAAAGCGTATCTGACAATCTTTTGCGTTTTGCGGTCGCAGCCGAGTTGGTGAAGATTGTGAAACACTAGTTTGTCGATATATTCTTTAAGTGCCCGTTCCGATATCTGAGACTTTAGAGCTTCATTGACTGCCTTCTCCAGACAGCGCTTCAGTAGCCATGCGGGGATTACGTGTCGTAGATTCTCTTTTGGGATGGGGCGTCTCTGTGGGTTGCAGGATCGAGACCCGTACCCTGGATACCTATCTGGAGGAATCTCTTTCGTGAATAGGCGGGGAGTCGGGGGTCGTCCTTGAATGCATATCGTTCCCTCCGCATCGCGAGATACCAAGAACTTTTTTGTTTGACGTTGCATGGGTACGGGATGCTTAGGCATACCTCCGGGTTGCGCTTCGGCCGTCGAGAGGTTTGCTGGAAGCAGTGGCCGTAAAGCATCGATTCTTGCATACGGTGGGAAGTATTCTTCTCGACCAGGACGCATTCCGAGGTCTGGCCTTCTCCGATGCCTTCGTCGGCTCTGATGCGTGTGTAGGCCCCGGAAGAAGGCACTAGTGGTGCGCACCTGCAAAGCTGAGCACAGCAAAAATATGAACTGATGGAATGCGGAAACGTTCATCGACCACTGAAGTTTAGGATGAGTTCCGGCATCGCGACGGAATTAGCACGAAATAGTACTCTCGTCCTTTCCATTATCTGGCTTGATGCCTGAGTGTTTATGGCACCTAGTGGTGCGACGTGCGTTTTGTCCTACAGATTTTGCTCGCAAATTTTTTCATATTGATCGCAAGATTCAAGGAAATGATTGCAGCCTTGTCCACGAAGCTTATCAAACAAACGTTTTTGCAAGGCGTGGGTCAGACCTCTCAGAAGCCTCGAGACCACGGCATGTTCGACCGTGCTGGGAAGCGTTCTCTTGAATTTTTTCTCAAATACGTAAACAAACTCGCAGAGCAGAAATCGCGGGATATACCCCAAACGCCGGATTCCCAGCGACGTGCCTTCAGCTGGTCGCATTTGGGTTCGCATGTGGCTCACTGATTGGGGATGATGCTCGTCTAGGGTCCACTCTACATGGCGCTGAAGCCATATGAGCGCGAGTGTCGAACGCATCTCAGGAGTGACTGCATAGAAGTACTCATCTTCTAGCAGTGATTCGACGATCCGGAGATATGTTTCGCAGTGTTCCGAGCTGATATTGCAGTAGCCGTGCATTGTCCATACGAGAGACGCAAGGGCTGGCGCGGCCCAAGCCTTTAGGTGCTTTGGGATATCACCTATCAATTCCAGAGTGGACTTTTGCAATGGTGGCGGGCCGATCGTTGCTTTCTCTGAATCGTTGTCGAGATCAAGTGCACAGTGCGCTCGCCGCCTGAGCTCGTTCATCAGCGCCGGGAAGTTGATGCTTTCCTTTGGGTAATGAGCGCGTAGTTTTTGGACAACGCCGGGTCCGTAACATGTTTCGGTAACCCGACGCTCAGGTTCCTGACCAGCCGAAAGGCGAATTCTCTCGGAGGCTTCTGGATATCCTCTCGTTTGGTCTTGATTCACCGAGATCATGCTTGCACTTGTGACAGGACTGGGGGACGTAACGCCCCAGTCCAAAGTCGTGCCCAGGGCGTCGGCCAATGTACTGTGGTCGGGACCACTCCGAATATTGCAGTCTTGGAACGTTTGAAATACAGATGCCTCTGGTTCTTGGGTGTGAGACCCGCCCTCGCCCGAGCAGACACCTCCAAACATAGTTGCAAACAGATCACGGTTTCGTTGGGCTTTGCTGAGAAGTGCCGGCTCCAGTAGAGGGAGACGAGCGAATAAAATAGCTAGTTGCAGTTCGGCATCAACTATTCCTGCGTTCTTTTTGCGTGCAGCGTTACGATACCTGCAGCTTTTCTCGAGAGATCCAATCGCACCGGGGGAGCGTTCTACGATTGGACGCCCCACCGTCATCAACATACCCGCCATCAGACGCTGACTTATGAGTGCACTCATTTTTTGGAGGCTCTTGACGAGAAATATTCTTAGCGTTCCGTCGATGAGATACCTTTGATATTGCCCTAAAATATCTTCAACTTTAGTTCTACCAGACTTCTGCCGAGAACCCTCGATACTGATGTCGATAATGAGGGTCACTCCAACGTCGCCGAAGCTCGAAATAGCCTGATCGATCTGCCTGTAGATCGCATTTAGCTCGGGAGCGCGCGTGCCGTCTGAGGGTTCGAGTAAACAGGCAAGGATGGGACTGGGCTCGGTTCCCGTCGCTTCTTTTTCACTGAGTTCTCTGCTTTCCCAGTAGATCAAGGGCCTCCCCCCCTGTCCGCGGATCCACTGCGGTGCGATATGACCGTTTTGGTGTCGTCGCGCTCGAAGCCCAGGTACACCCTCGTAGAAGAAGGTGGCCGTACTGATCGCTGCGCTGATCGCATGCATTCCAGAAGAGAGCGCAAAAATATCCCAGCTGAGAGTGCAGAGTGCTCCGCCGGTTCGATACCCGTAGAGGCGGCCAAAGGCCTCTTTGAAGTCTTCCGGTTTAAAGAGCGACACCGATTGGCATATGGCGAGTAGCTCGGCGTGCAGTTGAGCGTAGGCAGAAACAAATCGATCGGTCTGATCACGATAGACTGCGAGCCGGCTGAAAATTCCCACAAGAGCGTGGGCACACTGTGCTGTTACTGGTGAAGCATCAAACCGACGCCTGACTTTGCGTGCCGCATCGAGGAGTGTGTCCAAAAGCGATACGGCCGCCAGACAGAGCGTATGGTTGGGTTTTTCCGGATGCAGGGCGCGTACGCGGAGTTGAGAAGTGTGCACGCTTTGCGCGAGAGCAGCTAAGACTTGAAAGGGTTCTTCGTATTTTGGTGCAATGCAATTCGATGGATTGAGGCCTTGGGGAATGGACCCTTTACGACTCTTCTCCTTGTACACTTCAGAGCAATAGTGATAGGCAACGCAGGGGGAAGGGATGGCGCCATACGTGGCTAATTTGTCGGTGATTCTGCTTCTTGTATCACTGGAGACAGTGCCGAAAATGATTCTCCAGCAGTTTGGAGCGTAGGTGCTTTGAATCGAAATCCGACCCACTTCATCTTTACTGAGCAAACCACACCGAAACATTCGCCAGACGATTTCGGGGTCGGTGGTGACCACTGAATCATGAGAACTCCAATAGTCTGAGCGGTAGGTAATCTGCTCTAGATCCCGGCTAGGCCCACCTCGTGGGTATGCACTTCCACGGGGGAATCGTAGCGTTTGATCATTGGAACCTGTGTGCAGGAGACTTTGATTGCCAGGTGCAACTTTCAGCCGCACGGGACTGGTCCTAGGAAGAAACGTGGTTGGCGGACTCAGATACGTTTCTGCAATATAAGCGGCAGGTGGATGCTTTGAAGATAGCTCCCTGAGCTCCTGGCTCCTTTGCAGGTCAATCGGAGTACCCAGAATCCCCCTAAGAGAGGCCTGATGTGCGCCTATCGAAGTGCGCCAAAAACTCTGGAAGGTGGTTGCCGCTCGGGCTTCCGTTTTTTGCCGGCTTAGTGCCCGCTTCAGCGGAGATTCGATATCGTCTCGGTAGACCGGAACCGTCGCTCTCGTCGATCCGTGGGATGGTGTATTTACTACCGATCGCGGTGATCGGCAGCACCCTTCGGGCTCTTTGCCGGTGCGTTTTGGCGGTTCAGCGTTCGACTGTGTTGAAAGCCTATCGCCGCGAGGTGGCGAACTAGGTCTTTTGGCTACCATGAGCTTTCGAAGCCGAAAAACGAATGCTGCAGGTCGTGATGCATCACTCGATGAAGTGCGTATCCCAGGTACTGGTTCAAGAGGCCGAGACCGCCCGCATCCGCTGGCCGTATGAAGTCACGAAAGGGGACCATCGCTTGAGCAGCACGCCTTGATCGGATGAGACATCTGTATCGTTACGAATAGCTCGACTATCAATAATTACAATATTAGCCAATTGCCAGGTGTTCGCCAGCGGAACCTGACCGTCAGTTCACGACTCGGCCACGCTAGCTCCAGGCAAGCGAAGAGGCGCATTGGGCACGCTGAACTCCGAGCGTAGATAGGGGAGAGCGCTGGGGTTCTGATGTAGCCCCGGTTTGAGCTGGACACTTTTTGAAAGGAGTGTCTGGAATGGAAACGGTAGAAATCGAAGCAGTGGTACCCGGCCGGAGGCGACGGTTCAGCGTGTCGCAGAAGCGAGGGCTTTTGCGGGAGGCGGAGC